>NZ_JBGUAY010000004.1:0-300000 GCF_041821025.1 Egicoccus sp. AB-alg6-2
CACACGTGTTGGACCAGTCTCCCGTGGCCTCAGCGGAGGGGACACACCCGGCAACATTCCGAACCCGGAAGTTAAGCCCTCCAGCGCCGATGGTACTGCCGGGGAAACCCGGTGGGAGAGTAGGTCGCCGCGGGAACCACACACGGTCGAGGCCGCCCAAACGGGCGGCCTCGATCTGTTTCTCCAGCATGTTTTCCGTACCGGGCCTCCACCGCGCGATGCTCTCCTCCGTCGATTCCGGGGCAGGGTTCGTCGTCTACGGTGCACGTCAACGACCAGGAGCGATCCAGGTGTCCCAGGGCCAGCCACCCGAGCGCGGGCGTCGCGAGTCGACGCCACCCCGCGGTCGCGGCGCGCCGCGGCGCGACAACCGTGGCGGGCCGCGTACCTCCCGGCCCGACGCCGAGGATCCCGGTCGGTCGCTCGGTGCCCCGACCGGCGCGCGGACGCCGGTCGGTCTCGACCGTGCCAAGGCGCGGGCAGGCGCACTGCCGCGTCCGGGGCGTGAGAGCACCGCGCCGCCGCGTCCCGAGCTTCCCGAAGACGAGGAACCGCAGCTGCCGAAGGGCGTGCGTCGCGAGATCGACCGCGTCATCGGGCGGAGCCGGCGTGGCAGCGACATCGCGCTCGCGCTCAGCATCGGTGCGGCCGCCATCGACGAGGAACGCCTCGACGTCGCCCTGCCGATGCTGGCCTGGGTCAAGCACGAGGCGCCACGCATCGCTGCGGTACGCGAGGCGTACGGCGTGGCGCTGTACCTCGACGAACAGTTCGCCGCCGCGCTCAGCGAACTGCAGGCCTACAAGCGCATCTCCGGCCAGGTCGACCAGAACCATCTCATCGCCGACTGCCTGCGCGCCCTCGACCGGGGCGTGGACCGCATCGTCGACGCCGCCGCCGAGCTCGTCCACGCCGACGGCGCCCCCGAGGACCGGCGTGCGGAAGCCGCGATCGTGTGGGCGTCCGCACTCGCCGACGACGGCGACGTCGGAGCCGGGCGTGCCGTGCTGCGCGCCTACCTCCAGCGTGCCGGCGCGGGGCAGGGTGAACACGTGCTGCGGGCCCGCTACGCCCTCGCCGAGCTGGCCGCACGCGACGGCGACCCCCGCGACGCCGCCGAGCACTACCGCACGGTCCTCGCGATCGACCCCGACTTCCTCGACGTGAGCGACCGGATCGACGCGCTGGAGGCGTGACCGTCAGGGTCAGCCGATCGGGGTCAGCGTTCCCTCGTCGCGACGGCGGAAGTAGCGCACCAGGCCGGCGGCGTTGGAGGTGTAGCCCGACAACAGTTCGATGCGACGCTCGGCGTCCGGATCCTCGTCGAGGTCGGTGAACGCGAGCTCGCTGGCGAAGCGGTGCTGCAGCGTCTCGGCCACGTGGTCGAGTTCGGTCCCGGTCGGGCCACCCGCGATGGCGTCGCGATAGGCGGACTCGGCGGTCGCCGCCCACAGCCGGAGCCGCTCCTCGGCTTCGTGGAGGGCCTCGTCCGGAGGATCGACCGGCCCGTAGTGCGCCAGGTAGACCCGCGACGGCTCGCGCTCCCGGTACCGCCCCAGCGAGGCGAGCGCGGCCTCGAGGTGGAAGTCCGCCGGCGGCGTGGCGGGGCGGATGTGGGTCATCCCCGGCAGCTTGACGCCGACGGAATCGCCCGAGAACACCGCGCCGGTGTCGGTGTCGTACACGCCCACGTGGTGCTTCGCGTGCCCGGGGGTGTAGAGCAGCTCGAGTTCGCGTCCACCGCCGAGGTCGATGACGTCGCCGTCCGTCACGGCCAGCATCCGGTCGGCCTCGATGGGGGTGCACGCGCCGTAGACGGTGTCGTACAGCGGCCCGTAGACCCGCTTGGACGAGTCGTTCAGGCGTTGCGGCTCGTGGAGATGCGGCGCACCGACCTCGCTGACGACGATCGTGGCGTTGGGGAAGGCCCGGGCGAGGTCGCCCGCGCCGCCGGCGTGGTCGAGGTGGATGTGGGTCACCACGACGTAGGCGAGGTCGTCGGGATCGAAGCCGAGCGTGCGCAACCCGGCGATGACGTTGCCGATGCTGCGCGCGGGCCCGCACTCGATCAGCGCCGGCCGCGGTGCGGTCAGCAGGAATCCGGCGGTGACCGTCCGCATGCCCCCGGTCAGGGTGTCCAGGGCGAGCACCCCGTCGTCGTAGCGTTCCACCGGGGACGCCGTGGGCCCGGCATCGTCGCCACCAGCGCTGGACTCGGACACGCCCGACCTTTCCACAGCCTGTGGCGAGCCTAGTGACGACGCGGCCCTGCGCGGTCGTAGCGTGCTGGTCCAGTCATCGACCAGGACGAGGAACCATGACCACGCCCGCGACCATCGCCCCGGACGACACCCCGACGCCATGGGCGGTCAACGAGGTCCACATCGTCGGCCGGGCGAGCGGAACACCGGAGCGCCGGGTCCTGCCCTCGGGCGACGAGCTCGTGTTGCTGCGGATCGTCGTCCCTCGACCTGAGGGCGGGGCGGACACCATGCCGGTCACCGTCGGTCCGGCACCGGCCCGCGGACGGCCGGGCGCGGGCCAGGTCGGGCGGCGGTTGCTCGCCCAGGCCGAGCGCACGGTCCCCGGTGCCCGGGTCGCGGTAGACGGCGCCCTGCGCCGGCGCTGGTGGGCGACCCCGACCGGTCGGGCCAGCCGGATCGAGGTACGGGCCAGCAGCGTGACCGTGGTGCGCGAGCCGGACGAGACGTGAAAGGGAACGGCCCGGCTCGGCGCGCCGCCATGTCAGCGCGCGTCGGTGTCCTCGAAGTCCTCGTCCTCCTCCTCGCTCGGGTCGTCCTCGGCCGGCACCCGGTCCCCGGGCAGCGCCACGTGCAACAGCGCCTGGCCCGGCTGCACCAGCGGCAGGGTGGTCGCACCGACCACGAAGCCTTCCTCGGCGGCCTCGTGGGTGGCACGCTCCTCACCGAGCGGGCTGGACGTGGTCCACAGCGGCTGCCCCTCCTGCAGGTGGTCGCCGGCGGCGACGTGCAGCTCGAGCAGGCCGCCGCGTTCCGCCCGCAGCCACCTCGACTCGTGCAGGACCATCGGCGCCGGATGGGCGGGCGGTGGCGCGGCGTCGGTCATCTCGAGCCGGTTGAGGACCCGCAACACGCCGCGGGTCGCGACGTCGATCGCGTCGTCGTCGAAGCGCAGCGGCCCGCCACCCTCGTAGGTGAGCACCGACACGCCGCGTTCGCCGGCGGCCTCGCGCAACGATCCGGGCCGCAGTCTCGCGTCCAGCACGAAGGGCGCGCCGAACGTCACCGCGAGGTCGCGGGCGCGCTCGTCGCCGGTGTCGACCCGGACCTGGGGCACGTTGGTGCGCTGGTTCGCCGCCGTGTGCAGGTCGATCCCCACGTCACTGCCGTCGATGACCTCCTCGACGAGCAGCCGCGCGATGCGGGCCGCCATCGACCCGTCGTGGGAACCGGGGAAGGTCCGGTTGAGGTCGCGCCGATCCGGCAGGTACCGGGACCCGATCTGCACGCCCAGCACGTTGACGATCGGCACGACGACCACGACGCCGTCGAGCTCGGCCGGGTCGAGGCGGTCGAGCAACGCCCGGCACACCGCGATGCCGTTGAGCTCGTCGCCGTGCACGGCGGCCGTGACGAACACGCGTGGGCCGTCGCCGGTGCCGTTGATGACCGCCATCGGCAGCGTGGTGCGGTCCCCGGTGTAGGACTCGGACGCCGAGGGGAACAGGTCCCGGCGCTCGCCCGGCGCCACGCTGACCCCGGCGACGCTCACGGGGCCGTTCACGGGGTCGGCGCCGTGGCCGCAGCGGATCCCGCGACGGTCGCCAGGTACCCGTTGGCGGGGTCGACGAGACAGTGGTCCTCGAGCGTGAGGCGACCGAGCAGCATCCGGAAGATCATCCCGGTGCGGTCGGTCAGGGTGATGTCGGCGACGGTGTCCAGGGGGCCGCACACGATGCGGGTACGCACGACCGGGCGGCGTTCGGCACGCGCTCCCGTGTCCTTGACCACCTTGTGACCGACGACCACCGACTCGATCTCGTGGTGGCGGGGCGCGTCGCGATGACCGAGCACGACGTCGAACCGGACGATCGGAAGCGGACCCGCCTCGCCGTCGTGGTGCTCGCCGATCTCCTCGAGGCTGGTCACGTGCAGTGCACTGGAGCGGGCGCCCGTGTCGAGCTTGCCGCGCAACTGCAGACCCCATTCGGGCAGCGTCACGTGCTCCTTCCAGCCCAGGACCGGCAGCTGCCGGTGGTCGGGAGGGGACGGCACGGTGCGGCTTTCGCTTCGACGGTCGGGACCCGCCGCAGCGTAGAGGCTGCCTCCGTGCGCTCCGGCCAACGCCTGCCCGCTCACGGCCGTGGCGGCGGGGACGTGGGGGGAGCCGAGCGGCGGACCGGATGGAAGGTGTCCTGCCCTCGCCGCCGCCGACCACGGTCGAGGAGCAACACCAGGAACAGCCCGGCGACGAAGCCGGCGATGTGTGCCTCGTAGGCGACCCCGTCGCCGACCGGGTTGCGCACCGCGACGTACTGCAGCGCCAACCAGCCCATCAGCAGCAGCCATGCGGGCATGGCGACCACGGCGAACAGCACCAGCCACGTACGGATCTTCACCTTGGGCAGCACGATGGCGAGCAGGTACAGCGGGAACGGCACCAGGGTGAACACCCGCGCACGCGGGAACATCACCAGGTAGGCGCCGAGGATCGCCGCGATGGCGCCGGACGCCCCGACCAGCGGCGTGTACGACCCGGACCCGGCGGTGTTGACCGCCACGTGCGCCGCGGTCGCGGCCAACCCGCCGGCGAGGTAGAAGCCCACGAACCGCCGTCGGCCCAGGCGGTCCTCGACGTTGTTGCCGAAGATGACCAGGAACAGCAGGTTGCCGAGCAGGTGGGCGAGGCTGCCGTGCAGGAACATCGCGGTGATGGCCGACACGAGCACGTTCTTGCCGCCGCCCTCTGCCGCGCACTGGCCGAGCACCGTCTGCAGTTCGTCGCCCTGCAACGCCTGCACCTCGAGCAGTTCGCGGGGCACCGCGGCGAAACGGTAGATGAACGCGTACTGCTCACAGCCGGTGAGCGTGACCTGGTAGGCGAAGACCGCGACGTTGAGGACGACGAACAGCCAGGTGATGACGGCGCGGCGATGCGTCGGATTGACGTCGCCGACGGGCAGCACCATCACGCGGCGGCGATCACAGCACGGCCCGCAGGCGCAACAGGTCGGTCATCGAGGCATCGAGCCGGACCCGGTTGGTGGCGTAGGCGCGGGAGAAGGGCAGCTCGCCCGCGGCGATGGCGACCAGGTCGTCGGAGCGCACCGAGATCCGGATGTCGGCGCGCCGTGCCGGCGGTTCGTCCATCACGAACAGCTCGCCACGACGCCATTCGGCATGGCGGACGTAGTCGATGTCCGGGCAGCGGGCCTCGATGGTCCGCTTGCTCGGCAACAGGGCCCGCAGATCCTCGTCGACGTCGCCGAGTCGCCCCAGCAGCTGCAAGAGGACGGCATCGACCTCCTCGACGGTGGCCACCGGGGCGGGCTCCTGCGGGGTCGGGGACGCTCGGATGCGAGCCGCGACGCTAGCAGCCGGCGTCCGCGGCCCTCCCCGGCCGACCGGCGCGGCCCCGTCTCCCCGCGGCTCGGCACTAGCGTCCCCGCAAGCCGATCGAGGGAGTGAACGTGAGGCGGCTGTTGCCCGAAGCGCGCGACGAGACCATGGAACGGGTCTACGAGGAACTGCTGCTCGTCGGCCCGGTCGGCGGCCGCAGTGGTGTGAGCCTCGGCATGGTGGCTTCGGTCGACGGCGCCGCCGCGGTGGCCGGGCGTACGGCCGATCTCGGTGGTGTCGCGGACCAGGCGGCCTTCGGGGCGCTGCGGGCGGCCGCCGATGCGATCCTGGTGGGTGCCGGCACCGTGCGGGCCGAGAACTACGGTCCCGGGACCGGCTCCGCCGCGCGCCGGCAGCAGCGGCGGGCGAAGGGGCTGGCGGAAGTTCCGCGCCTGGCCGTGGTGAGCAACCGGCTCGACCTGGAGCCCAGCGCGCGTGTCTTCACCGACCCCGCGCATCCGCCGTTGCTGATCACCTGCGCCCGAGCGGTCGCCGAGCGACCCGACGTCGCGGCCGCCGGCGAGGTGATGGTGGCCGGCGAGGAGGCGGTCGATCTGACCGTGGTGCCGCGCGAGCTGGCATCGATGGGCCTCGGACGCGTGCTGTGCGAGGGTGGCCCACGCCTCAATGCCACCCTGTACGCGCTCGGCCTGGTCGACGAGATCTTCCTGACGTTGACGCCGTCGCTGGTCGGTGGTGATGCCGCCCGGATCATCGGGCCGGCCCCTGACGGAGCGGCCCATCCGCTCCGCGACCTCGAACTGCTCGAACTGCGCGAGCACGGCAGCGAACTGCTGCTGCGCTACCGCGTCGTCGGCGACGGACCGGTCGATCGTCTGTAGGCGGGTCCGCCAGGGATGGTTGCTAGCCTGAGCCCCTCGATCCGGACGAGGAATCCCACGTGAACGACGCCCTGCAGCGCTACATCGAAGCCGCCTCGGGTCTGACCCAGGTGACCGCGAAGAAGGCGGAACGCATCGTCAAGAACCTCGTGCGTTCGGGCGAGGCCGCCGGTGACCAGGTCGGTGATCTCGTCGACGACCTGCTCGAGCGCAGCGGCAGGAACCGCGAAGCGATCGTCGCGCTCGTCAAGGCCGAGTCCACCCGCGCCGTCCGCAGCATGGGGCTGGCCACGAACAAGGAACTCGAGCGCGTCCAGAAGCAGGTCTCCGACCTCAAGCGCTCGCTGTCACGCTCCGGCCGTGCGACGTCGGACGGCAGCGACGGCGCGCCGTCCGCGACCACTCCCGTCGCGGCGAAGAAGACCGCGGCGAAGAAGACCGCGGCGAAGAAGACGGCGGCGAAGAAGACGGCCGCGAAGAAGACCGCGGCGAAGAAGACGGCGGCGAAGAAGACGGCGGCGAAGAAGACGGCGGCGAAGAAGACGGCGGCGAAGAAGACGGCGGCGAAGAAGACGGCCGCGAAGAAGACGGCCGCGAAGAAGACGGCCGCGAAGAAGACCGCGGCGAAGAAGACGGCCGCGAAGAAGACGGCCGCGAAGAAGACCGCGGCGAAGAAGACCGCGGCGAAGAAGACGGCCGCACGCGAGGTGCCCGTCGAGCGCGACGTGGTCGTGGAGCACGCCGCGGACGACGTCCGCCGTGATGCCAGCGCCGGTTCGGACACGCCGCCGGAGACGTCGGCCGTGCTCGCCGAGACCCTCGACCAGATCACCGGCGGCAACGACTCGTGACCGACGCCGACCGCGTGGCCGACGCCGGCACCGATGGGGCGCTCGACGGACTGGCGGACGCACTCCGGTCCGTCGACACCCTGCCGGTCGGCGAACGCGTCGCCGTGTTCGAGCGGCTCAACGACGGCATCGCCCGCGAGCTCGCCCGCCTCGACGAGGTCTGAGCGATCAGCCCGTCGCGTCGCCGGCTCGACGCCGAACTCGTCCGCAGGGGCCTGACCGTCAGCCGCACCGAGGCCCAGGAGGCCATCGCCGCCGGCCTGGTCACCGTCGACGGCGCCCCGGCGCTCAAGTCGGCGACGCAGGTGCACGCGGGCCAGGCGATCGTGGTCGCGGCACCGGCCCGTCGATTCGTCTCGCGTGGCGGCGAGAAGCTCGCGCATGCGCTGGAGCGCTTCGCGGTCGACCCCTCCGGCCGGCGTTGCCTCGATGCGGGTGTCTCCACCGGCGGCTTCACCGACTGCCTGCTCCAGGCCGGCGCCGCCCACGTCCTCGCCTACGACGTCGGCTACGGACAGGTCCACGAGAAGCTGCGTCAGCATCCCCAGGTCACGGTGCAGGAGCGCACCAACGTCCGCGACCTGACGTCTGACCTGCTGCCGCCACCCCTGCCGGACCTGATGGTGGCGGACCTGTCGTTCATCTCGCTCGCCGGGGTGCTGCCGGCGCTGCGGCCGCTGCTCGCCGACCCTGCCGAGGCGGTCGTGCTGGTCAAGCCGCAGTTCGAGGCCGAACGCGAACAGGTGGGCAAGGGAGGCGTGGTCCGTGACCCGGACGTCTGGCGCCAGTGTCTGCTGCGCGTTGCCGATGCGGCCCGCTCGCTAGGGTGGCGACGGCTGGACGTGACCGCCTCGCCGTTGCTCGGACCCGCCGGAAACGTGGAGTTCCTCATGCACCTCGAAGCCGCCGGCGCGGACGAGCCCGGCTTCGACGACGTGCTGGCGGCGGCGGTCGCCGAGGGACGCGCGCATCGCTCCGGGGCGGGTTCGTGAAGGTCGGTCTGGTCGTGCACGCGGGCCGGGACGCCTCCGTCGCGGCGGCACGCCGGGCGTCGCAGACGCTCGCCGAACACGGGGCCGAGGTCGTCGTCGCCGACGGCGCGATCCCGGACGAGGAGTCGCCGACCGACCCCGCTGGCGTCGCGACCCTGGTGGATCCCGACGCGTTCGCGCACGGCCTCGACCTCGCAGTCTCGTTCGGTGGCGACGGCACGTTCCTGCGAGCCGCCCACCTGTGCCGCGATGCCGACGTCCCCGTCCTCGGCGTCAACCTCGGACGGCTCGGCTTCCTCGCCGAGGTCGAGCACGAGGAGGTCGCCGCGGCGTTGCGCACCGTCGTCACCGACGGGTTCGCCGTCGAGTCCCGGGCGACCCTCGAGGTCCGGGCCCACGCACCGGACGGCACGTTGCTCGCCAGCGGCTGGGCGCTCAACGAGGTCGCGCTGGAGAAGACGGCGAGGCAACGCCTGCTGCTGATGGACGTGCACGTCGACCAGACGATGTTCGCGAAGGTGCCGGCCGACGCGTTGATCGTGGCGACCAGCACGGGTTCGACCGCCTATGCCCTGTCCGCCGGAGGTCCGATCGTCTCGCCGCGGGTGCCCGCCACCCTGGTCGTGCCGGTCGCGCCGCACACGCTGTTCGACCGGACCGTCGTCGCCGCCCTCGACGAGGAGATCCGGGTCGACCTCGTGGCCGACCAGGCGCCGGCGGTGGTGTCGTGCGATGGGCGTGAACCGGTCCTGCTCGAACCCGGCGGGTGGGTGAGCGTCCGCGGCGACGGCCGTCCGGTGCGGCTCGCTCGCGTGGGTGCCCTCGATTTCTATGCGCTCGTGCGCCGCAAGTTCGGGCTCCGTTGATTCCACCCGGCGCGTTCCCCAAGCGCCGTCACGGGGACACGCGTCGGGTCACGCGGCCTCGGTAGCCTGCCCCGAACCGTCGCCAGGAGCGGGCATGCTCGACCAACTGCACATCCGTGGGTTGGGCGTGATCGAGGACGCCGAACTGCGCCTGTCGCCCGGACTCACCGTCGTGACGGGGGAGACGGGCGCCGGGAAGACGATGGTCGTGACGGCGCTGCAGTTGCTGCTCGGCGCCCGCGCGGACAGCGGCCTGGTTCGCAGCGGAGCGTCGCTCGCGCTCGCCGAGGCCGTCGTGAGCCCGCCGCCACCGGAGGCGGCGGAGTGGCTCGGTGACGGGGACGACAGCCTGGTCGTCGCGCGCGAGATCCCGTCCGACGGCCGCTCCCGGGCGCGTGTCGGCGGTCGCCTCGCACCGGTGTCCGTGCTCGCCGACGTCCTCGGGCGCCACGTCGAGGTCCACGCGCAACACGAGCACGTCCGCCTGTCGCGCCCCGACGTGCAACGCGCCCTGCTCGATCGATTCGCCGGCGACGCGCACGCCCGCGCACTGCAGGACTACCGCGCCGCCTTCGACACCTGGAAGCAACTGGCCCAGCGGCGTGAACGCCTGCAGCAGGACGCACGCGAGCGGGCGCGTGACCTCGACCGGCTCCGGTTCGAGGTCGACGAGATCGACCGTGCCGAGCTCGACCCGGCGGCGGACGCCACCCTCGATCGCGACCTGGACCTGCTGGCCAACGCCGAGGAGGTGCAGTTGGCGGCGGCGACGGCCGCGCAGGCGCTCGGAAGCGACGGCGCGGGCGAACCGGTCGGGGTGGCCCTGGACGCCCTGCGGCGGCTGCACATCGACGATCCCGCCCATGCCGACCTCGTCGCTCGCGCTGCCGCGGTGGCGGCCGAGCTGACCGAACTCGCCATCGACGTGCGCAGCTACGGCGAGCAGGCCGAGGCCGACCCCGAGCGACTCGCGGAACTGCAGGACCGCCGGGCGCTCATCAACCAGCTGCTGCGCAAGTACGGGCCGGACATGCCGGCGGTGCTGACCTACGCGGAGCAGGCACGTGCCCGGCTCCTCGAGCTGGAATCCGAGGAAGCCGACGCCGATGGGCTCGACGCGCGGGTGGCCGACGCCCGCGCACGCCTCGCCGAGCTGGCGCAGGACGTCCACCGCGGGCGGACCCTCGCGGCCGAACGCCTGTCCGAGGTCGTCGACGGGCATCTGGGTGACCTCGCCATGCCGCACGCCCGCTTCGAGGTCGAGGTCGCCCACGACGACGGCGAGCCCGGCCACGACGGTCTCGACCGCGTGACCTTCCTGCTCGCGGCCAATCCGGGGGAGCCGGCACGACCGCTGGCCCAGGCGGCCTCGGGCGGCGAGCGCTCCCGGGTCTCCCTCGCCGTCGAGGTCGCACTCGCCGACGTCGACGACGCGCGGGTGCTGGTGTTCGACGAGGTGGATGCCGGCATCGGCGGGGCGACGGCGCTCGCCGTGGGGGAGAAGCTCGCCCGGTTGGCACGTGGCAGCGACGGACGCCCGCGGCAGGTGCTGTGCGTGACCCACCTCGCGCAGCTCGCCGCCTATGCCGACGTGCACTACGTGGTGGAGAAGGGACTGGCCGCCGGCCGCACCGTCACCTCCGCCCGTCGCGTCGACGATGATCAGCGCGCCACCGAACTGGCGCGGATGCTCGGCGGTGACGCGACCGCTGCGGCGGGTGTCGAGCACGCCCGGGAACTGCTCGCGCTCGCCCGCCGACCAGCGATCTGACGGCCGAAGACGGCCGGTGGCGGACGTGGCCGTCCGTCGGTACCTTGCGGTTGTCGGTCGGCTGACCAGGAAGTCGTCGGAGTAGCCACCGACGCCGCCGGACTCGCTCCCCGGTGTGCGTGATCTCGCTCGCCTCCTCCGTCCCGGAGTTCCATCCTGACTCGTGCGCTCGCCCCTGCCCGCGCGCGTGCGAACGGCCTCGGCCGTCGCATGCCTGCCACCGTCTCGCTCGTCGTCGCCGCCGTCGCCCTGCTCACGCTGCCGCACGCGACGGCCGACCGTGACCGCCCCGCGCCGGTCCTTGCTGGCCCGCTCGCGATGGGTCTGGTCGACACCGTCGATGCCGTCGAAGCCCTGGAAGCCGCCGACGCCGCCGAACCGGGCGACGCCGGGGGATCGGCGACACCGGTTGGCCCGCCGGCGACGAGCACCGAGGTGTTCGCCGTCGTCGAAGGACTCGACCTGCGTCTTCCGGCCGACGAGGTGGTGGCGCTCGGCTTCCACGAAGCCGCCGCCTCGGCGGCCCTGCCCCTGTCCCCGGTCGGAACCTGGGAGCAGACGGAGGACCCCAACGGTTTCGACCCGGCCGACATCGCCTCCACCGATGGCCCGGAGTTCCTGGTGTTGCCCAGTCGGCAGCGCGCCCAGCATCCGACGAGCGCCGCCGATGTCGTGCTCGAGGAGACCGAGCGGGTCGTCGCGCCCGTCGACGGGGTCGTGGTCGCGGTGGCGGACTACCACCTGTACGGCAAGGTGACCGACACGCTCGTGCACATTCGCCCGACCGACCGTCCGGACCTGCGGGTGGCGGTGCTGCACCTCGACGGCGCCAGCGTCGCCGAGGGCGATCAGGTGCTGGCGGGGGAGACCGTGATCGCCCCGGCCGCGCGACTGCTCGACTTCCCGAGCCAGATCGACCGGTTCGTCGGCGCCGCGCTGCCACACGTCCACGTCGAGGTGACCCGCAACGAGGTCGCCGCCTGAGTTCCGACCAGCACCGGAAGCCAGCCGCCGGCCATTCGGCCGGGTAGATTTCCGCGCTCAGTGCCCCGTCGAGCAAGGACCCTGCTCTGCGCCGATCCCGCGCGCTGTTCGGCCGTCAGCGCCGTCGATCGCCGTACGCGCTGGTCGCCCTCGGTGGGTTGATCGCGAGTGTGGCGGTGGTGGTGACCGTCGGCGTCGTCGTGGGCGCGGGCACCGCCGTCGCGACGGCGAGCAGCACCTCGGCGGGCGTCGACCACCCGATCGCGCGGGGTGGCGGTGGGCTCGCGCCGGCGGCCCAGGAGCGCCCGGCGCGCTCCGCGCAGGCCCCGGCCGACGCCGACGCCGCGACCGAAGCAGCGGACCGTCCCGCGGCATTCGCCCGGGTGGAGGGGCTCGAGTTGCTCCTGCCGGCCGAGGAGATCGTCGTTCTCGGCTTCCACGAGGCGGCGACCCGCGAGCCGCTCGCGCTCGAGCCCAACGGCACCGTGGTCGACCACCAGAACACCACCAAGTTCGACCCCCCGCCGTCCGACGCGGCCGGACCCGACTACGTCGTCCTGTCGTCCCGTGGGCGTCCGATGCCGGCCACCTCGGCGGCCGACCTGGTCTTCCCCGAGGGGATCGCGATCCGCTCGCCGGTGGACGGCGAGGTGACCGACGTCCGCGAGTACTTCCTCTACGGCAAGTACCGCGATCACCGCATCGAGATCGAACCGGCGCAGGCGCCGCACCTTCGGGTCGTGATGATCCACGTCGACGGTGCCAGCGTCGCCGTGGGGGACCGGGTGGTCGCGGGCGAGACGATCGTCGCACGACAGGCACTGCGTTTTCCCTTCTCCAGCCACATCGACCGCTACACCGAGCCGCACCGGTTCGGACACGTCCACCTCGAGGTCAAGCCGGCGCCACCGCCGGGCAGCGGCGACGACCTCGACGCCGCCGGGTCCGCCGGCAGTTGACCGGCCCCGGTCGGCGTCGCCTCGTTGGCCGCGACACCGTCCGCCCGCTACCGTCGTCCGGGCCGCATGCGGCCGTGCCGAACATCCAGGAGGCCTTGCGGTGGTCAAGCACATCTTCGTGACCGGTGGTGTGGCTTCGGCGCTCGGCAAGGGCATCACCGCCGCTTCGCTCGGCCGTCTGCTCAAGAACCGCGGCCTGCGCGTGACGATGCAGAAGCTCGACCCCTACCTCAACGTCGATCCGGGCACGATGAACCCGTTCGAGCACGGTGAGGTGTTCGTCACCGACGACGGCGGCGAGACCGACCTCGACCTCGGCCACTACGAACGCTTCATCGACGAGAACCTGCACCGCGGCTCCTCGGTCTCCTCTGGTCAGATCTGGCAGTCGGTCATCAACAAGGAACGTCGGGGCGACTACCTCGGCAAGACGGTCCAGGTCATCCCGCACATTACCGACGAGATCAAGGCCAGGATCCACGGTGTCGCGGGGGCCGGTGGTGATCTCGTCGACGTCGTCATCACCGAGGTCGGCGGCACGGTGGGCGACATCGAGGGGCTGCCCTTCCTCGAGGCGATCCGGCAACTTCGCTACGACGTGGGCCGCGACAACATCTGCTACGTGCACTGCGCGCTGGTGCCCTACATCGCGGCCTCGAACGAACTCAAGACCAAGCCGGCGCAGCACTCGGTTCGCGAACTGCGGGCAGTCGGTATCCAGCCCGACGTCCTCGTGCTCCGCAGCGACCGCGACCTCGAGGACGGCCTGCGACGCAAGGTCGCCCTGCAGTGCGACGTCGAGGTGGAGGCCGTGATCGCGTCGGTCGATCGGTCCTCGCTGTACGAGGTGCCGCTCGGCATGCGCGAGGAAGGGCTCGACCGGGTGGTCGCGAAGCGTCTCGGTCTGCCCGACGTCGATCCCGACCTCAGCGAGTGGGAAGCCCTCGTCCAGCGGGTCCAGTCCGCCAAGGAGCGGGTGCGCATCGCGATCGTCGGCAAGTACGTCGAGCTTCCCGACGCCTACCTGTCGGTGGTCGAGAGCCTCCGCCACGGCGGCATCGCCAATGGCACCGACGTCGAGCTCGAGTGGATCGCCAGCGACGACCTGTCGCCGGCCGACGAGCACGCGATCGCCGGCACCGTCGCCCGGCAGCTCAGCGACGTCGACGGTGTGCTCGTGCCCGGTGGGTTCGGCGTCCGCGGGGTCGAGGGAAAGATCGCCGCGGTGCGCTACGCCCGTGAGCACGGGATCCCGTTCCTCGGTCTGTGCCTGGGGCTGCAGTGTGCGGTGATCGAGTTCGCCCGCAACGTGGCAGGCCTTCCCTTCGCGCACTCGTCGGAGTTCGAGCCGAACTCGCCCGACCCCGTCATCGACCTCATGCATGACCAGCGTGACGTCACCGACAAGGGCGGCACGATGCGGCTGGGCTCGTATCCGGCCAAGCTCAAGCCTGGCACGCGCACCCGCAGGGCCTATGGCGACGAACCGGTGATCTACGAGCGCCACCGGCACCGCTTCGAGGTCAACAACCGCTACCGCCAGCGACTCGAGGATCACGGGCTGCTGTTCTCCGGCCTGTCGCCGGACGACCGTCTGGTCGAGTTCGTGGAGCTGCCCGACCATCCCTGGTTCGTCGCGACCCAGGCCCACCCCGAGCTCAAGTCACGCCCGAACCGGCCGCATCCGCTCTTCGACGGGTTCGTCGCCGCGGCGCTCCAGCGCCGCCGCGAGACCTCCGGCCGTCTCCCGGTCGTCCTCGAGGAGGTCGCGATCGAGGCCGAGGGGGCGCAGTACGACGAGCCGACGGCGAGCGAACTGGCCGACGCGGTCGGATTCGACGTCGTGTCCGACTCGTTCTCCGCGGCCCGGGACTGACGAGCGCACGTCCCGCCCGCCGATACGGAGGCGCCATGGCCGCCTGGTTCGAGACCACCGACCGCCGCACCGTCTACGAGGGCCGGGCGAAGGTCCGCATCGACACCGTGCGGATGCCAGACGGCGACGAGGTCGAGCGCGAGATCGTCGAGCAACACCACGCGGTCGCGATGGTCGCCGTCACCGACGATCGCGAGGTGTTTCTGCTCAAGCAGTACCGCCAGGCGGTGGGCGCCTACGTCCTGGAACTGCCGGCCGGGATCATCGACCCCGACGACCCTTCGCCGGAGGCAGCCGCGCACCGGGAGCTGATCGAGGAGATCGGCCACGACACCGACGAGCTGCAGTCGCTGACGGTGTTCTTGAACTCGGCGGGCTGGAGCACCGAACGCACCCATGTCTTCCTGGCACGCGACCCGCAGCCCGCACCGATCCCGGACGACTTCGTCGTCGAGCACGAGGAAGCGGACATGGAGGTCGTGCGTCTCCCGCTGGCCGAGGCGGTGGCCCTGGTCGCCGCAGGCGAGGTGACCGACGCCAAGACGGTGATCGGTCTGCTCCTCGCCGAACGTGCCCTGTCCGGCTGAGCTGCCGGGAGCCGGCGCCGCGGCTCACTACGCTGCGCCGCAACCCACGACGGGAGCGCTGCATGGGGGCGGAGCCGGTGTCCGCCACGAACGCTTCTGCCGCCGTGCCCGGGCTGACATCGAGATATATCGACCATCTCCGGGCGGAACGCGGCCTGTCGGGGAACACCGTCGACGCGTATCGCCGTGACCTCGCCCGCTATGCCGACTACCTCGCGGACATCGGGGTGCCCGATCCCCGCGACGTCGCAGCGGACGACCTCGAGGCCTACGTCGGCTGGTTGCGGGGCCGCAGCAACGAGCGGGGCCGGCGGTACGCCGAGTCGTCGATCGCGCGGATGGTGGTGGCGGTCCGAGGATTCCACCGCTTCCTCGCCCGCGAGGGTCTGGCGCCGCAGGACGTGTCCGCCGACGTGGTCACGCCCCGCGCGCCGCGGTCGTTGCCGAAGGCGCTGTCGGTCGCCGAGATCGAGGCGCTGCTCGGCGCCCCGGTCGGCGACGGGCCGCTGGTGCTACGGGACCGGGCCATGCTGGAGGTGCTGTACGGCGCCGGCCTGCGCATCAGCGAGCTGACCGGACTCGACGTCGACGACCTCGACCGGGTCGATCGACTGGTCCGGGTCCAGGGCAAGGGGGACAAGCAGCGCATCGTCCCCTTCGGTGAACCGGCGGCACAGGCACTCGACGCCTGGCTCGTCACCGCGAGACCCCGACTTGCCGGACGCTCGCCGGCACTGTTCGTCAACGCCCGCGGCGGTCGGCTCACCCGGCAGGGGGCGTGGAAGCTCATCGGTGGGCATGCCGACCGCGTCGGTCTCGGCGAGCGGGTGTCGCCGCACACGTTGCGTCACTCGTTCGCGACGCACTTGCTGGACGGGGGCGCCGACGTCCGGGCGGTCCAGGAACTGCTCGGGCACGCAAGTGTCACCACGACACAGATCTACACCCTGGTCAGCCGGGCCGCGCTGCGCAAGGTCTACGAGCAGGCGCATCCGAGAGCCCACCGGTCCCAACCTGTCGACATATAGGTATGTCGACACAGTGTCATCGATATGTCGACTCAAGCCAGTTGCGTCCGGCTTCGGCGCGGGTGGCGGGGAGTGGGCGACCCACCGAGGGGGCCGGTGAGGCGCGTCCGCGTGGTCGGCCGTGCAGCAACAGCCCGGCGTGTTCGATCCACGCGTCCGGGCACCCGTGAGTCTCGGGCGGTGTCGCTCGGGCTGATGCTCCCGGCGGCGATGAGGGCTCGAGGTCCGGGCCGTCGTGCGCGCCGCCGGTCACGTTGATGGAGCCCACCCCGGATGGGCTGCGGCCGGGTCACGGTCACCGTCGAGCACCTCGAGCGCCAAAGCGGCTCGGCCGTCTGCGCCTTCTTGCCGTCGCTGCTGCCGACCGCCGCCAAGATACGGGGAAGGCATGCCCGCATGGCAAAGTATTGGTGTAGTTAATCTCCTAAAAACCTCCTAAGATTGTGCTTGAGATTCGCCAAACGAGCAGCCATCGCCCGTCTCTGCGCATCCGAGGTGGAAGAACGGTCCATCCGCGTGGGCCATGGCGGGCACTCGAGAGAAATCGGGGGGCGTCGCACCGCCTGTCGAGGGCTCCGTGCTTCGCAGGCAGTCGCTTGCGCACCGGGTCCGACGCAGGTGCTCGCGCCCACAGGTCGAACGACGACGCGGCGCGCACCCGGACCGACGCTTGCGGCGATGCGCCGTCGCGGGACAAATCGGACGGCGCGCGCCGGGCCAAGGCGGAGTCGAGGGGAAGTGGCCGACGGAGGCGGGCAGCGCTGCCGTACCGGGGCGACCGCCGCACGCCGAGGGCGGCGGATCAGAAGGTCTGGCAACAGGCTGGGGCTCGACGAAGGTCGACACCGCTGCATCCCCTTCGGGTCGCGCCCGCGGCTGGCTCGCTGTCGAGGGGTGCTGCAGGCAATCGCCTGGGACGGAGCCGTGTGGCTGGACCCTGCCGCGGCCGCTGGGTGGGCAGGCGGAGGCCTCGAGCGCCCGCGCTGGGGTCGCCGCCAGGAACGACCGATCGCGCGCAGCCGGGCGAGGTGGCCGTGACAGTGACGCGCCAAGTATCCCGAGAGGAAAGGAAATGAAGTGATCTGTCGACATGTGGATCGGCATTGCCGGCTCCGATCCATGCCGGCTAGGGTCCGCTCGCGGCGTCCACGGCTCGTCTATCGGTATGTCGGGATGTCGCTTTGTCGAGAAATGACCCCACGGCAGGAACGCCGGAAGGAAGCATGGTGTCGCGAGAGACGGTCGGGCCGGAGATGCTCGGGGCGGCGAGCGCCGCGAACCTGCGGCCCCAGTCAGACCGACTGCGCCCGGGTGGTGGACCGGCCAAGCGGAAGCCGGCGCGGGTCATCGCCATGGCCAACCAGAAGGGCGGCGTCGGCAAGACCACCACGACGATCAACCTGGGCGCCGCGCTGGCGGAGGCCGGGGAGCGGGTCCTGCTGATCGACATGGACCCGCAGGGCTCCCTCGGCGTCGGCCTGGGCATCGAGCCGCACGCGCGCGAGGCGACGATCTACAACCTGCTGATGCAGGACGGCACCGGTCTCGACGACACGATCGTCGAGACCGGCACCGAGGGGTTGCACCTGCTGCCGGCGAACATCGACCTGGCCGCGGCCGAACTCCTGCTGGTGCAGGAGGTGGCACGGGAGCAGGCGCTCGAGCGTGTCGTCGACCGACTCCGCTACCGCTACGACCACATCCTGATCGACTGCCCGCCCAGCCTCGGACTGCTCACGATCAACGGATTGACCGCAGCCGACGGCGTCATCGTCCCGCTCGAGTGCGAGTACTTCGCGCTCCGGGGGATGTCGTTGCTGATGCAGACCCTCGAGCGGGTGCGCGACCGTCTCAACCCTGACCTTCAACTGGAGGGAATCATTGCCACCATGTTCGACCCCCGGACGCTCCATACCAGGGAAGTTCTGGAACGCGTCCGGGACGCGTTCGGCGACGTGGTGTTCACCACCACCATCAACAAGACGATTCGTTTCGCCGAGGCGCCCGTGGCGGGCGAATCCATCCTCAGCTACGCCGGCCGCTCGCGAGGCGCCACGGCCTACCGCGAGCTTGCCCAGGAGGTCCTGCAGCGTGAACCGTCGAGCTAGCCTGCCTGGCGCGGACGAGCTGTTCCGGTCCACCGCAGGCCGCGACGAGCGGCCGCGGTCCGAGCGGTCCCGCACCGACGACTCGCGGCCGCGTGCCCGACTCGCCCCCGCGCCGGAGGCGGAGTCACCCGAGGCGTCGGGTCGCGTGCGTCACGACCAGAAGATCACGGTCTATCTCACGGCGCAGGAGCTGCTCGACCTCGAGCAGGCCCGGCTGCGCCTCCGCGCAGACTTCGACATCGCCGTGGACCGCGGGCGCATCGTCCGGGAGGCGATCGCGGAACTCCTCCAGGAACTGTACGAGCGGGGACCGGACTCGGCCATGGTGCGCCGCCTGAGTTGAGCGTCCGGTCCGCTGTCGACGTGTCGCCATGTCGACTTCGCACGACGAGGGAAGACGACATGTCGACACTTGAGATCCCGGTCCTGATCGCCCGGAAGCGCGACGGGGAGGCTCTCGGACGCGAGGAGCTCCTGGCGTTCGTCGGCGCCTACGTGGCGGGCGAGGTCGACGACGCCCAGATGGCCGCCTTCCTCATGGCCGGGGTGATACGTGGTTTCTCGCGCGATGAAGCCGTCACCCTCACCGAGGCGCTGCTGCGGTCGGGAGATCGCATCGACCTCGGCGGCCTGCGGGGGCCGACCGTCGACAAGCACTCGACCGGCGGGGTCGGCGACACCACGACGCTCATCGTCGGCCCACTTCTCGCTGCGGCGGGATGTCAGGTCGCGAAGCTGTCGGGGCGTGGCCTGGGCCACACCGGCGGCACGCTCGACAAGCTGGAGTCGATCCCGGGTCTGCGGGTCGACCTCGGCGCCGACGAGCTCGAGGCGCAGGTGGAGCGCATCGGTCTGGCCGTCGCGGCGGCCACACAGGATCTCGTCCCCGCCGACAAGCGGCTGTACGCCTTGCGGGACGTGACCGCCACCGTCGCCAGCCCGGCACTGATCGCCTCCAGCGTCATGTCGAAGAAACTTGCCGGCGGCGCGCAGCACGTCCTGCTCGACGTCAAGGCGGGCGACGGTGCGTTCATGGAGTCCGTACCCGAGGCGCACGATCTCGCCCAGCTGTGCGTGGAGATCGGCGAGGCGCACGGCCGTCGCACCGGGGCGCTGGTGACCGACATGTCCCAGCCGCTCGGCGACGCCATCGGCAACGCGCTCGAGGTCGGCACCGCTGTCGAGGTGCTCCAGGGGGAGCGGGGCGGGCGGTTGCGCGACCTCAGTCTGGCACTTGCGGCGGGCCTGCTGGAGCTGACCGGCGTGGAACCGGGCGAGGCGAGTGACCGCGTCGCCGATCTGCTGGATCGAGGGGCGGCTCTGGATAACTTTAGGGAGTTCGTCGCTGCACAGGGTGGCGACACTTCCGTCGCCGAGGAACCCTGGGATGTCCTTCCGCGCGCACCGATCGTTGCCGAGTGGCGGCCTGGCGCAGGTTCGGTCCGCGGCTTCGCCTGCCGGCGCCTGGGCGAGCTGGCCGCGCTCCTCGGCGCCGGACGTCAGCGGCAGGGCGACACGTTGGACCCGGCCGTCGGTCTCGAGGTGCTACCGCGCATCGGGGACATGGTCCGCGACGGCGAGGTGGTGGCGCGCGTGCACGCGCGGACGGACGCCGCCGCCGAGCGGGTGCTGGCGGAGCTGTCGACCGCGGTCATGATCGGGGCCCACCCTGCCGAATCCGTCGAGCTGATCCACGAGCAGGTCGGCCTCTCCACGCGCTGACCTGCGCAAACGCGCCGAGATCCGCGTGGTGGAACGTTCTGGTCGGGTGAAGGGCTCGGCCCTCCGGCGAACGCGGACCAGCGCGCCCCGTGAGCGTCATCGACGGGACGGCGCCGCGCTCGCGGGGCACGGGCCTCAGGAGACGTGCGTCACGAAGCCACGCCGGTAGGCCTCGGCGACGGCCTGGGCGCCGGTGTCGACGCCGAGCTTCTGGTAGACGGACGTCAGGTGGTTCTTCACCGTCTTGATCGACACGGCAAGGGTCGAGGCGATCTCGCCCGGACGGAGGCCGCGAGCGAGCAGGCCGAGGATCTCGCGCTCGCGCACGGTCAGCGCCGGCGGCGGGGTCGTGTCCATGCCGGATCCGCCGGCCCCGTGACGCGCTTCGAGCGTGGTGCTGAGGTAGCGCTCACCCGCGGCGACACGACGGACGCCGTCGAGGAGTTCGGCGACGGGCGCCGACTTGGACACGAATCCCTCGGCTCCCAGTGCCAGGGCGTGCTGCAGGCTCGTGTCGTCGTCGTGCATCGACAGGAACAGGACGCGGACGGCCGGAACCAGCCGGCGCACCTGCTCGGCGGTGGAGAACCCGTCGGTACCCGGCATGGCGATGTCGAGCACGACCAGGTCCGGCTGCTGTTCGAGCACGGCGGCGACCGCGCTCGCCCCGTCGGCCGCTTCGGCGACGACGACCACGTCGGGTGCCTGCGCCAGCGCCTTGACGACGCTCTGGCGCACCAGTGTGTGGTCGTCGGCCACGACGACCCGTGTGGGCTTCACCGTGACCTCCCTGGACCGGATGTCGACGGCACCGGGCTGGTGGGACACCGCAGGTGGACCACCGTTCCGCCCCCGACCCGGTCACGGACGTCGAGCGTGCCACCGAGCCGGTCCGCGCGGTCCCGCATCGAGCGCAGCCCGATCCCGCCGCCTGCCTCGGGCGATGGGGTCGTGAAGCCCACGCCATCGTCCTCGACGACGAGCTCGAGGAGCGACGCGTCGCGCTCGAGGGTCACCGTGATGCGGTCCGCCCGCGCATGGCGAATCGCGTTGGACAGTGCCTCCTGCGCCACGCGGAGCACCTGCTCGACGCAGCGCGGATCGACGGGGGAGCGCCCGTAGGACGTGAAATCGATCGGCGGTGCGGACGGCGACGTCAAGCGATCGACATGTCGACGAATCTGCACATCGATGTCTCCATCCAGCGGCTTGCGCAGATCACTGATCGTTCCCCGCAACTCCTGCAGCGTGTGCCGGGCCAGGCCCGCGAGCCGGGTCATCTCCGCGGGATCGTCGTCGGTCGCCAGGGCGCGCATCTCGAGTTCCATGCGCAGGTGGGCCAAGGACTGTGCGACGCCGTCGTGCAGGTCGCCCGCGAGTCGCCGCCGCGCCGTGTCGGCCGCACGGGCCTGCGTCCCGTCGAACAGCCGGGCATTGTCCAGCGCGATGCCCGCATCTGCGGCGACCGAGGCCAGGCGTGGACGAGCCGCACGCCCGCGGTCGAGGTCGTCGAAGCCGATCAGTACGACGCCGGCGAGCTGGTCGGTACCGCCCAGTGCGAGCACCGTCCAGTGTCTGGCCGCCGCCGCGGCGGGTCGCAGCGCTTCGGGCAGCCCCTGGGGCGTGTGGAACCGGGCCGAGGCGGCCGTGGTCGCCGCGAGGGCGCGGAGCTCGTCCAGACGCACGCGGCGTGGGGTGCCGTGACCGACACCGGCGGCGGCCGTCGGCTCGAGGAAGCCGGCGTCCTCGACGTGCACCATCACCGCCGTGCAGGTGGTCAGGCTCCGGATCTCGGCCACCAGCGCAGCCGAGACGGTGGTCACGTCGAGACCACCGGGCAGGTGGTCGGCGATGGAGCGCAGTGCCGACAGCAGACGGTTGGCCTCCTGCAGCACGACGCGGTCACGAGCGGCCTGCGGTCCGAGCAGCGTCGTCAATGACCCCGTCGTCGCGCCTGCGAGAGGGAAGACCGCCGCGGCGGCCAGCGTGCTGCCGAGGCCGATGTGCGTGAGGTGGTCGTTCACCCCCAGCATGGCGGCCAGCGCGATGCCCGTCGCCGCACCGGCGGCGACACCGCCCGGAACCCCGGCGTGCCGGCCCGCGCGGATCGTGGCGAACAGCAGCCAGGCGAGCACCGGCAGCACCTGGCCCTGCAGCGCCAGGACGAGCGCGACACCGACGAGGGCGTCGAGGAGCAGCAAGCGCGGCGTGACGGTCACGAGCGCGGTCGACACGACGTACGCCACCAGCGCGGCGACCTCGAACACGCCGAACGGCTGGTCGCCGAGCGCGAACCCGATCGGGACCGTGGCGACCGCGGCCAGGCGCAGCCACGCCTCGGCGTCGAGCCCGGCGGCGAGCGCGCGTGTCCGCTCGGACACGAGCAGGCTGCGGGCACGTCCGGCGGCGAGGCCCTGGGCGGGGTCTCGCACCGTGCGCCTCCGACATCGCATCGACCGGGTGGCGGCCGGCCACCGGGCGACCGGGGGAAACGTCGCCGACGTTGACCCGTGTCGCGGGCGGGATGATACTCCTGCGCCCACCGATCGCCGCCGAGGAGGCCCCGTGCCCGCCGTCGGAGCCGAACGTCTCCTGCGTTCCGGAACCACCCCACCCCCTCCGCCACCGCCCGGCCCTGGTGGAGCGGGGCGGGTGCCGGCGTGGCAGCCACCGTCATCGCCGCCCCCGGCGCAGCCGGCCCCGGGCCCGCCACGCGCTCCCGGAACCGGGCCCCCCGGCGGCGGACCGCAGGGTGGGCCCTCGCCGGGACGCCCCGGACACCTCCTGCCGATGCGCCCCCTCGGCGTCGGCGACGTCCTCGACGGCGCGATCACGATCTTCCGCCGTTGCTTCAAGGTGCTCGCGGTCATCGTCCTGCTCGTCCAGGGGCCCTACCAACTGGCCAGCGCGCTGGTTCTCGACCGTTTCCTGCCCGAGCTCGGGGACGAGGTGGCGTTCGAGCGCTTCTTCGAGAACACCGTCCCGGTCGAACTGCTGGCTCGTCTGCTCCTCGTCGGCGGGTCCGCCGCGATCGTCGGCCTGCTGGTCCACGTGTTGGCGGGCGGCGCGGTGGCGGCCGCGATCCGTGACTTCGACCACGGAGGCCGGGTTCGGGCCGGTGACGCCCTTCGGGCCAGCTTCGCGGTGTCGGGTGCGACCCTCGGCGCGAGCGTGCTCCTCCTCGCGGGCGGCATGGCGGTCGCCTTCGTGCTGATCGTCGCGCTCACCGTGCTGGGGTTCGCGGTCGTGCCTCTGGCGGTCGTCCTCGGCATTCTCGCCGTGCCCGTGCTCCTCGGCGCCGCCCTCGCCCTGGGGTACCTCGTCATCCCGATCGCGGTGCTCGAGGAGACCGGCCCCGTGCAGACCCTCGGCCGCGCCTGGTGGGTCCTGCGGCGCCGGTTCTGGTGGGTGCTCGGCGCGACCAGTCTGGCCCTGCTGCTGGTGGCGGCGCTCTCGTTCGGCTTCGGGATCGCGATGATGCTGGTGTCGCTGGTCGCCGGGCCCGCGGCGGCGGTGGTCGAGGCCGTGTTCGGCACGCTGAGCGCGATGGTGTCGGTGCCGCTGACGATCGCAGCGGCCCAACTGATCCACCACGACGCGAGGGTGCGGGCGGAGGGCTACGACCTGCGGGTGCGGGCGCAGCACGGAGGTGGGTTCTGACCTGCGCCCCGCTGCTCGCATCGGCGGCCGCCGTCGGCGGTCCGCTCGGGCACGACCCGTCCCGGCTCCGCGACGTGGCCCGCGACCTGCTGGCGCGACCGCCCTACACCGACGCGGCACCGGGGCCGGTCACCGACGTGCTGATGCGGGTCCGCCGGTGGCTGGCGGCGCTGCTCGACACGCTGCTCGGGGCCATCACCGGCAACACGGCGTTCGCCTGGGGCCTGGTGCTGGTGGCCACGCTGGTGCTGCTCGCCCTCGTGTTGCGGTGGGGAAGGCAGCTGTCGGCGGGCACGGCGGGCGCTCGTGGTCCCGCCCTTCCGCAGTCGCGGACCGCCGAGGACTGGCGGCGGGAGGTCGATGCGCACGTGCGTGCCCAGCGATGGCCGCCGGCGGTGCGGGCGGCCTACGGCGCCCTGGTGGCCGAGCTCGTCGCCGACGGTCACCTCGAGCACGCCGAGGGACGCACCGTGGGGGAGATCGACGACCACGTCCGCGGCGTGCTGCCGGGGCGGGCCGCGTCGATCGCCACGGCCGGCCGGGTGTTCGAGGACGTCTGGTACGGCCACCGCCAGGCGGTCCGCGAGGACGTCGACCGGGTCCTGGCGGCGTGCCGCCTGCAGCCGGCACGCTCGTGAGTGCCGCAGCGCAGCAGCAGCAGTCCTCCCGGGGGCAGGTGCTGCGGGGCCGCCTGGGGGTGGCGGCCGCGGTCGTCGCCCTGGTCGTCGCCGCGCTCCTGACGGGTACGACGACCACCGACGAACCGCTCGACCCGCGCTCGGCGGGCCCCGACGGGCTGCGCGGACTCGTGGACGTGCTGACCGCGGTCGACGTCGAGGTCGAGGTCGCACTGGAACCACCGGCGGACCGGTCGACGACCGCCTTCGTGCCGATCGACCGGCTCTCGCCCCAGCGGCGCGACGACTGGTCGGCCTGGGTTCGTGACGGCGGCCGGCTCGTCGTCGCCGATCCCGTCTCGCCACTGCACGAGCTCGTTGCCGTCGGGAGCGGGGTCGTGGACGTCATCGGCCCGACGACGCGAACTGCCGGATGCGCCCCGCTCCGCGACGTGCGTCTCACCCATGCGGACTGGGTGGGCTTCGAGGTGCCCGAGGGTGCGGGCGAGGCGTGCTTCGTCCTGGACGGAACCGACCGTTCGCGCGCGTGGCTCGTGGCCCAGCGACAGGGCGGTGGCACCGTCGTCGCCCTGGGATCGGCCACGCCGTTCACGAACCGGCTGCTCGACGACGAGGATCACGCCGTCCTGGCGGCGGCGCTGCTGGCGCCCTCGCCCGGCAGCGCCGTGCAGATCGTGCCGCGCGGTCCCGTCGGTGAGGGCGAGCGCTCGCTGCTGGACCTGGTCGCCGACAACGTCTGGCACGGGCTCGCCGTGCTGCTGGCGGCGGTGGTCGTCGCCGCCTCGGCCCGCGGCCGTCGACTGGGTCGTCCGGTGCCGGAACCGCTGCCCCCGGTCCTGCCCTCCGACGAGTTGACGACCTCGCTGGCGCACCTACTGCAGAGTTCGGGCCGCCGGGACGCCGCCGCCCGGCGGTTGCGCGAGGACGCCCGACAGGCGGTCGCTCGCGCCGTCGGCGTGCCACCGCACGGTCCGCCCGGTCGGCTCCTGGAACTGGCCATCCACCGGCTGGGGCTGGACCCACGCACCGCGACCGACGCCCTCGGCGACGGCGCCGTCAGCGACGACCGGCAACTTCTCGCCGTCCACGAAGCGGTGCGGCGCACACGGGCACGCGCCCGCGCCGACGTATCGTCCGACCGACCCGACGACCCATCGACCTGACGCTTCACCGACTTGTCGACAAGCCACCCGAAACGCCATTCCAGCGCCGCCACCACCCGGCCAGGCGTCGCACCCGCACCTGCCCGGTTCCGACCCTCGATCTCCAGGAGCTCCTCCGTGACCCAGCCCGTACCCCCGACGACGAGCGCCGAACCACACGCCGAGGCCGAGGAAGCCCGGTCGGCCCTGGTCGCCGTGCGCGAGGAGATCGCCAAGGTCGTGGTGGGCCAGGACGCGGTCGTCACCGGGCTGGTCACGGCGTTGCTGGTCCGCGGGCACGTCCTGCTGGAGGGCGTTCCCGGGGTCGCCAAGACCCTCCTGGTCAACACCCTGGCCGCGAGCCTGGACCTGCGGGCGGCCCGCGTCCAGTTCACCCCCGACCTGATGCCGGCCGACGTCACCGGCCAGCACCTGCTCGACGAGACGGGCACGGGATTCCGTTTCCGGGAGGGGCCGGTGTTCACCAACCTCCTGCTCGCCGACGAGATCAACCGCACGCCGCCGCGGACCCAGGCCGCCCTCCTCGAGGCCATGCAGGAGCGTCAGGTCACGACCGCGGGGGAGACGCGGCCGCTGCCGGACCCCTTCCTGGTCGTCGCGACCCAGAACCCGATCGAGTACGAGGGCACCTATCCGCTGCCCGAGGCACAGCTCGACCGCTTCCTGTTCAAGCTGCAGGTCGGCTACCCGACCGAGGCCCAGGAACGCGAGATCGTCGCGCGTCACGACCGCAGCGGGGACGCCACCGACGTCGGCAACGTCGGCGTGCGCCGGGTCGCGGACGCCGCCAGCCTCGCCGCGGGACGGTCCGCCGTCCGGCACATCCGCGTCGAGGACCCCGTCCGCGACTACGTCGTCGCGGTCGCGCGTGCCACCCGCGAGGCGCCGGCGGTGCAGCTCGGTGTCTCGCCGCGGGGGACCGCCATGCTGCTGCACGCCGCGAAGGCCTGGGCGTGGCTGGCCGGCCGTACCTATCTCACCCCCGACGAGGTGAAGGCGGTGGCGAAGCCGAGCCTGCGCCACCGGCTGCAGCTGCGGCCCGAGGCGGAACTGGACGGCATGGACGCCGACCTGGTGCTCGACGGCGTCCTCGACACCGTCCCGGTGCCACGGTGACCACGGTGCCTGCCGTACCCCACGGCACACCGGGCGTGCGGGACGCCCCGGTTCCCGCAGGGTTCTCGCGCGACTGGTGGTCCGGCACCGTGCCGTTCCCGACGCTGCGCGCCGCGGCCGTCCTGGCCGTCGCCGTGCCACTGCTGTGGCTGGCGCCGGTCACGATCCCGTTCTGGGTTCCCCTCGTGGTCGTGGCGCTGGCCGTCGCGGCCGACGCCTGCCTCACGCCGGCACCCTGGCGCATCGGCGTCGACCGCGAGCTGCCGACCACGGTCGCCCTCGGCACCGACTCGGAGCTCGCGTGGCGCGTGCGCAATCCCGTCGCGCGCGCCGTCACGGTCGAACTCGCCGACGAACTGGTTCCGAGCCTGGGCGCCGGCAGCCGCCGCACGCGGATGACGGTGCCGCCATCGGGCCGGCGCCGCGTGACCACCCGCCTCGCACCGACGCGCCGGGGCACCTTCACGCCAACGCGCGTGACCGTCCGGGTCGTCGGAGGCCTCGGCCTGGGGCAGCGGCAGGCGGACCGGTCGCTGCCGGGTCACCTCGAGGTGCATCCCGGGTTCCGCTCACGCGCCGCCGCCGAGCTGCGGGTCCGGCGCCACCGCGTTCTCGACGAGGGTCTGCGGGCCATCCGGGCCCGGGGCGCCGGGACCCAGTTCGACACGCTGCGCGACTACGTCGAGGGCGACGACGTCCGCCGCGTCGACTGGACCGCCACCGCCCGCGCCGGCCACCCGGTCGTGCGGACCTTCCGGGCCGAGCGCAACCAGCAGGTGCTGGCGCTGCTGGACAGTGGACGGCTCAGCGCCGCACTGGTCGACGGCGTGCCTCGCCTCGACCACGCCATGGACGCGCTCCTCGCGCTGGCCACCATCGCGGCCCGCTCGGGCGACCGCACCGGCATGCTCGCGTTCGGGGCCGAGGTGCGCGCCGTCGTGCCGCCCCGCGGTGACCGCGGTCATCTCCGTCGCCTGTCGACCGCCATGCACGCCCTGCAGCCGGAACTGGCGGAGAGCGACTACGGCGCGGCGTTCCGGACCGCCCTGGGACGGTTTCCCAGCCAGGCGACCCTGGTGCTGTTCACCGAGCTCGGCGCCGAGGCCGTCGAGGAACAGCTGCTCCCGGCGCTGCCCCTGCTCACCCGTCGCCACGCGGTGACCGTGGTGGCCGTCCGCGATCCCGCCCTGCAGCGCGCCCGGACGATGGTGGCGAGGACCGTCGACGACGCCTACCGGACCGCGGCCGCTGCCGCGATCGCCGCGCAACGGGCACGCACGGCGTCGCTGCTCCGTCGCTGCGGGGTCCAGGTGGTGGATGCCGTTCCCACCGACCTCGCCGGCGCCGTCGCCGACGCCTACCTCGAGACCAAGGCGCGCGGCCGCTGAGCCGTGCCGTCGGCCGCAAGCGCCTCGTCGTCCAGGCCCGCGCGCACCTCGCCGTAGGCGCCCGTCCGCCCGAGCCGAGCCGCGCGTGGGCCGAGGACCCCGACGTAGGCCACGAACGCTGCCCAGACCAGGGCGCCGGTACCGACCCGGGCCCACGCCGGCAGGGGGGCCGGGGTCACGTATCCCTCGAGCAGTCCGGCCACCAGGAACACCAGCACCAGCCCGAGCACGATGACCACGGATCGGCGGCCCTCCTCGGCCAGGGCGTCACGACGCGGGCGGTCGCCGGGTGCGACCACCGCCCAGCCGAGCTGCAGCCCGGCCCCCCCGGCGACGAACACCGCCGTCAGCTCGAGCAGTCCGTGCGGCAGGATCAGGCTCCAGAAGCGGCCGGCCTCGCCGGCGGCATGGAACAGTCCGGCGGCGGCGCCCACGTTGAGCCCGTTGAACAGCAGGATGGCGAGGGTCGGCACGCCCGCGGCGATGCCGCTGCCGAACGCCAGCGCGCCGACGCCGGCGTTGTTGGTGAACACCCGCGCGGCGAAGGTCGTGCCGGGCTCCGAGGAGTAGTAGGCCTCGAACTCCTCCTCGAGGTAGCTCTGCCGGGCCGCTTCGGGCATGGCGGCCTCGTAGGCGGCGGGACTGTTGGCGAGCCAGACCGCCACGGCGACGAACCCGGCGACGAACACCAGCGTGGCGACGGCGATGGCGCGGCGGGCGTGCCACACGGCGGCCGGGAAGGTCTCGCGCACGGCCGTGACGAACGTGGCCACGGTCCGTGGACGTGAGCCGTGGACGACGGCCGCGGACCGGCCGACGAGGGCGCTCAACCGCGATGACAGGCCAGGGTCGCGGTAGCGGGTCCGGACGGCGGCGAGCTGGCTGGAGACCCGCAGGTGCAGCCGCACCAGCTCGTCCAGCTCGGGATCGGAGAGCCGGCCCACCCCCCGGGAGCCGCGGCGCGCGAGCTCGTCCAGCCGGTCCCAGGTCGGCTGGTTGGTCCTGATGTAGGTGTCGATGTCCGTGGCGGTCCCGGATCCTCGGAGGTGACCTCGTCGCGTCAGCTACCGTCCGAGCCGGAGTCTAGGAGACCGAACGTGACTGCCCAGCCGGGTCCGGTGCGGACCGTCACCCCCGAGGGCGTCGAACTCGACCTCGAGTACGCGACCGTCGGCTCGCGCGGTATCGCCTACCTGCTCGACGTGGTGATCGTCGGTTGCCTGCTGGCGCTGGTCGGCGTCGCCGAGGCCACCTTCGGGGTCAGCGGGTTCGTCCCGGGCTGGCTCGGGCTCGCGCTGCTGCTGTTGTTCGCCTTCATGCTGCAGTTCGGGTATCCGATCGCCTTCGAGACGCTCTGGCGCGGACGCACGCCGGGGAAGGCGGCCATGGGGCTGCGCGTCGTCACGACCGAGGGGGCCCCGGTGGGCCTGCGCCACGCCGCGGTCCGTGCGGTGGTCGGCCTGCTCGAGCTGTGGCCGACCGCCGGGATCCCGGCGATGGTCACCTCCATCCTCACCGCACGGGGCCAGCGCCTGGGGGACCTGGCCGCCGGCACCGTCGTCCTGCGGGTGCAGCGGGCCTCTCGTGCGCCGGTGGCCCACGAGTTCCGTCCGCCGCCGGGTCTCGAGGCCTACACCGCCCGCCTGGACGTGACCCGGCTCGGTACCCACGACTACGGCACCGTGCGCGACACGCTGGTCCGGCTGGAAGAGCTGGCGCCCCACGCGCGTCGCGAGGTCGCCGAGGCCGTCGCCAACCGCCTCCTCGACCGGGTCGGTCCGCCGCCGCCGCCCGACGTGCCCGCCGACGTCTGGCTCGCCTGCGTGGCTGCCGCCGTCCACCTGCGCCGGCGATCGTCCGCCGGTGGGGCGCCGGCTCCGCGCGCTGTCGGCGAACGCCCGACCGCCACGCCGGCCTTCGTCGACCGCGCGAACCAGCCAACGGCCGACGCACCGACGCCGCCTTCCGATGCACCTTCGCCACCCGCCCCGTCGCCGTTCGCGCCGCCCGACTAGGGACGAGCTGTCGCTTCGTCGTTCAAGCGACACATCGACAAAGCGGGAACCGTGCCCGGCTCGGCACACGCGGGGCCCCGGGCGGGCGCCGCTACGCTTCGACGTCCGCGCCGCCGCCGGAAACCCAGTCCCGAAAGTCGGCTCCGTCCCATGGCCTACCAGGTGAAGCTCGAGGTCTTCGAGGGGCCGTTCGACCTGCTCCTGCAGTTGATCTCGCGGCGCAAGCTGGATGTCACCGAGGTGGACCTGGCCGACATCACGGCCGACTTCCTCGCCCACCTCGAACGGGGGATCGAGGATCTCGACCTCGAGACGGCGACCCGATTCCTCGTCGTCGCCGCGACGCTGATCGAGCTGAAGGCGGCGCGCCTGCTCCCGCGTGAGGAACGCGACGAGCTCGAGGACCTGCTCGGCGACGCGCGCGACCTGCTCTACGCCCGGCTGCTGGAGTACCGCGCCTTCCGTGACGTCGCCCGCATCTTCGCCCACCGGCTCACCATGCACGAGAGCAGCCTGGGCCGCGAGGTCGCCCCCGAGCCGTGGCTGCAACGGTTGGTCCCCGCCACCCCACTGTCGGTCGACGTGGCCGGCCTCGCGGCGATCGCGGCGTCCGCGCTGACGCCGACCACCGAGGCGCCCGTCGACCTGAGCCACATCCGGCGCAGCTACATCACCATCCGCGAGGCCGCCGTCGATCTGATGGGACTGCTCGGCGACGACGACGGCACGCCTGCCACCTTCGCCGATCTCGTCGGCGGCCGCGACCGTGGCGACCGGGTGGTGTACTTCCTGGCCCTGCTCGAGCTGTTCAAGCTCGGCCACGTCGACCTCGACCAGCCAGACCACCGCGGCCCGCTGGCCATCGCCCGCCGCCATGGCGGCCAGGACCTCGCCTCGCTCACCGAAGACGACGATCCCGACGCGTCCGACGGAGCCGAAGCTCCGCTCGAGGCGCCGGGCGAACTCCGAGGAGTCTCGTGAACGCTCACGACCCCACCACCGACGCCATTCCCGACGTCGGCGACGCCACCGACGTCCCCGACCAGCAGGCGGCCGGCGGCCTGCCGGTGGTCGACACCACGGTCGCCCGGCCGGCGGACGATGACCTGCGCCCGGGGATCGAGGCGCTGCTGTTCCTCGCCGACGAGCCGCTGGACGCGGTGGCGATCGCCGAGGTCGTCGACCGCGACGTGGCCGAGGTCGAGACCCTGCTGAGCGAACTGCAGGCGGCCTACGCGGCGGCACCGGGTGGCATCGAGGTGCGCCAGGTCGCGGGCGGGTGGCGGATGTACACGGCGCCAGCGGCGCGGCCGGTCCTCGAACGGTGGGCGCTGGCGGGGCGGACCGGGCGGCTCACCCAGGCCGCGCTCGAGACGCTGGCCGTCGTGGCGTACAAGCAGCCGATCAGCCGCAGCGAGGTCGGCGAGATCCGAGGCGTCAGCGCGGACGGCGCCGTGCGCAGCCTCGTGGCCCGCGGGTTCGTCACCGAGGTCGGGCGGGACGAGGGGCCCGGCCAGGCCGTGCTGTACGGGACCACGACGCTGTTCCTGGAGCGGCTCGGGCTGCAGAGCCTGGACCAGTTGCCGCCGCTCACCGACTTCCTGCCCGAGGCGCCCGCCCCCGACGAGCCGGAACCGGGCACGTTCCGCGACGTCAGGCGCCGACTCGCCGGTGGCGACGAACTGCCCGTACGTGGCGTGTTCGAGGGCCGGCGCACCAACACCGGCGGCGAGGACGAGACCGCCGATGACGACGACGAGGCGATGCCCGCACCCACCACCGCCGTCGGCGCCGGCCGCGGTGGCGGTGACATCGACGAACTCACCGACCGCCTCGAGCAGGCGGCCCGCAACGCGGTCGACCGGCTGCGGCAGGCCGTCGCCGCCGGGGACGAGGCCGACGACCGGGACGGCGATGACGCACCGGACGATCCTGCCGACCGTGGACCGCGCGATGACACCGATGGGAACGGCTGATGGCTGAGGAACGCGTGCAGAAGGTGCTGGCCGCGGCCGGCATCGCGTCGCGCCGGGCGTGCGAGGAGCTCATCGCTGCGGGCCGGGTCAGCGTCAACGGCGAGGTGGTGTCGCTCGGGGCCAAGTGCGACGCACTCGAGGACGTGATCGAGGTCGACGGGGAGCGCGTCAGCACCGACCCGGACAAGGTCTACGTGCTGCTGAACAAGCCGCGTGGCGTGGTCACCACGGCCGACGACCCCCAGGGCCGCCCGACCGTGATGGACCTGGTGAACCTGCCGCAACGCCTGTACCCGGTCGGCCGCCTCGACCAGGACACCGAGGGGCTGCTGCTGCTCACCAACGACGGCGAACTGACGCATCAGCTGTTGCATCCCTCGTTCGAGGTCGAGCGCACCTACGTCGCCCTGGTGCCCGGACCGGTCCGGAAGAAGGCGATGGCCCAGCTTCGCGAAGGCGTCGAACTCGACGACGGGATCGCCCGCGCCCGTCATGCCCGCGTGCTCGAGGAGGAGCACGGCCGCGCGCTGATCGAGCTGGTCATGACCGAGGGGCGCAAGCGCGAGGTCCGCCGCATGTTCGGCGCACTCGGGCTCACGGTCGAGCGCCTCGCCCGGGTCGCGTACGCCGGCGTCGAGCTCGGCGACCTGCGGCAGGGCAAGTGGCGCTTCCTGACCCAGGCCGAGATCGGCCGCCTGCACGCCGCCGTCCGGTCGGCAGATCGATCCGACGACAACTCGACTGGTCGACAAACCGCCGCACGGGACGGCCGCCGCAGCAGCCGCCGTGAACGGGACGCCCGCAGCGCCAACGCCGCACGCGCGACCCGACGCGGAGGCCAGCGATGAACGGGCAACGGGTTCGTGCGCTGCGCGGGGCGACCACGCTCGACCACGACGACCGCCAGCACCTCATCGAACGGACCCAGGAACTGATGGCGGCGGTGTTCGAGCGCAACGGCCTGGTCGAGGAGGACCTGATCTCGATCGTGTTCACGGCCACCGACGACGTCCATGCCGCGTTCCCCGCCGAGGCGGCGCGGGAGGCGGGCATCACGCACGTGCCGCTGCTGTGCGCCCGGGAGCTGGAGATCGACGGTGGCATCGGGCGCTGCATCCGCATCCTCGTGCACGCCTACACCGACCGGGGGGCGCGCGAACTTCGCCACGTCTACCTCCACGAGGCCCGTCAGCTGCGCACGGACCTCCCGGAATGACCGCGAACCGGCCCGGCGAGGAACGATGGACGCCCAGAACGCGGTCCCGGCCATACCGGGGCCTGGCTCACCCGGGGAACGGCCCGCAGCGGCGCACTGAGCGCGTCGTCCCAGCTCGGCCAGCCGGATGAGCGCGCGCGGGAGCAGCGACGGCCCTGCCACGCCCCGCCGCGTCGCCGTCGTCGGTGGCGGCCTCGTGGGGGGCTCGGTGGCACTCGCCTGCCGCGCCGCCGGCGTCGACGAGGTCGTCCTCACCGACGCGTCGGCCGGGGTTCGCGAACGTGCGGCCGCGCGGGGACTCGCGGACCGGGTCGAGCACGACGTCGCTGCCACGGTGCACGGCGCCGAGGTCGTCTTCGTCGCCGTGCCCGCCGCCGCGGTGGCCGCCGTGGTCGAGAAGGTCGCCGAACACGCCGCCCCCGACGCCGTGATCACCGATGTGGCCAGTCTCAAGTACGACTTGACGGTCGACGTCGAGTCGAGGTTGACTGCCTCGAGCCGCGGTCCAGACCGGTTCGTCGGCGGTCACCCCATGGCTGGCTCCGAACGGAGCGGCCCCGAGGCCGCGGACGCGACCCTGTTCCAGGGGGCGACCTGGGTCCTCACGCCGACCGCCGGCACCGCGCCGCGGACGCTGCAGGCCGTCTCGGCCCTGCTGCGCCGGTTCGGCGCGCGGGTCCTCGCGCTGGGCCCGGCGCGTCACGACGAGCTGGTGGCGCTGGTCAGTCACCTGCCCCAGCTGGCGGCCAGCACGCTGGCCGACGTGGCCGGGCAGGTCGCGGAGGAGGCCGGCGAGGTCGTGCTCGCCCTCGCCGGAGGCGGGTTCCGCGACACCACCCGCGTCGCGGCGTCCGACGCCGCCCTCTGGCGCGGCATCCTGGCCGGGAACCGTGTCGCGGTCCTGGCGGCGCTCGACCGCTACCAGGACCGGCTCGCACAGGTCCGCGAGGCGCTCGAGGCCCACGACGACGACGGCCTCGAGACCGTCCTGGAGCGCGCCAGCCTGGCGCGGCGGCGCCTGGTGCCGAAGGCCGTCCACGACGCGGTCGTCGACCTGGTCGTCGCGCTCGACGACCGGCCCGGCACCCTGGCGGTCGCGACCACCGCACTGGGCGAGGCCGGCATCAACGTCGAGGACCTGGCCATGCGCCACGCCGTCGACGGCGGCCGGGGCGCCCTGCTGGTCCGCGTGTCGGCGACCGAACGCGACCGGGCCCTCGCCGCGCTCGTCGGACAGGGGCTCGCGGCCCACGTGGAGGCCTCGTGAACCAGCGCGAGATCCAGCCGCTCGAGCTCCCGCCGGACGCCGTGGTGCCGATCCCGGGCTCGAAGAGCATCACCAACCGCGCGCTCGTCACGGCCGCCCTGGCGACGGGGACCTCGACGCTCCGGGGCGTGCTGTTCGCCGACGACACCGAGGCCATGCTCGACGCCCTGGCCCGACTCGGTGTCGCACTCGAGGTCGACCGTTCCGCCGCCAGCGTCGTCGTGCACGGGCTCGCAGGCACGGTCCCGGCGGGCCCGGCCCACCTCGACGTCCGACTGTCGGGCACCACGGCGCGGTTCCTGGCGCCGATGCTGGCACTCGGGCGCGGCACCTATGTGCTCGACGCGGCCCCGCCGTTCCGCGCCCGACCGATGGCGCCGCTGTTCGAGGCGCTGCGTCAGCTCGGCGTCACGGTCGACGAGCACGAACGGGCGGGCCATCTTCCCGCCAGCCTGACCTCCAGCGGCGCCCGCGGGGGGCACCTGACCGTCCCGGCGGACGGCTCGAGCCAGTTCCTCTCCGGCCTGTTGCTGAGCGGCCCGGCGATGGCGGACGGCCTGCACGTGCGCATCGCCGGCGACCTCGTGTCGCGCCCCTACGTCGCCATGACGATCGCCGTGATGGACGCATTCGGCGCGCAGGTCACCACGGACGGCGACGGAAGCGGCTTCGAAGTGGCGCCCGGGGGCTACGGCGCGGTGACCTACGGGATCGAGCCGGACGCCAGCGCGGCCTCGTACTTCCTCGCCGCCGCCGCCATCACCGGGGGACGGGTGCGTATCGAGGGACTCGGGCGCGGCGCGCTGCAGGGCGACGTCGCCTTCGCGGACGTACTGGAACGCATGGGGGCCGAGGTGCGCTGGCACCCCGACGCCGTCGAGGTTCGCGGGACCGGGACCCTGCGGGGCATCGAGGTCGACATGGCCGACATCTCGGACACGGCGCAGACGCTCGCGGCCGTGGCCGTGTTCGCCACCTCGCCCACCCGCGTCCGCGGCATCGGGTTCATCCGTCACAAGGAGACCGACCGCGTCGGCGCCGTGGTGGCGGAGCTGCAACGGCTCGGCATCGACGCGCGCGAGGAGGCCGACGGCTTCGTCGTCCACCCCGGCACCCCCTCTCCGGGCCGGGTCCGCACCTACGACGACCACCGCATGGCGATGAGCTTCGCGCTGCTCGGGCTGCGGGTCCCCGGCATCGTCATCACCGACCCCGACTGCGTCGCCAAGACGTTTCCCGACTACTTCGCGGTCCTCGAGGGTCTCCGCCGCCAGGACCCCGCTCCGGCCGGGGGCGCACCGACACGCGGGTAGGGTGGCGCGGTCCGCCCCACCGCAGCTCCAGGAGTCCGGTCGCCGTGCCCGTCGATGCCTCGTCGAGCGTCCCGTCGTCGGACGAGCCCGTCCGGGCCGCCGGACCCGTCATCGCCATCGACGGCCCTGCCGGCTCGGGCAAGTCGTCGGTCGCCCGGCGCGTCGCCGAGCGGCTCGGGCTGCCCCATGTCGACACCGGGGCCCTCTACCGCGCGGCCACGCTCGCGGTCCTGCGCGCCGGCGTCGACCCCTCGGACGCCGACGGGTGCGCCGAGGTGGTCGGCAGCATCACCCTGACCCGCGAGGACGACCGCACCTACCTCGACGGCGAGGACGTCGAGGACGAGATCCGCGGCGACGAGGTGACCGCCTCGGTGTCCGCGGTGTCGGCCCACGCCGAGGTGCGGGGCGCGCTGCTGCCGGCACAGCGTCGCGCCGTCGACGAGGCCGGCGGCGTGGTCGAGGGCCGCGACATCGGCTCCGAGGTCCTGCCCGACGCCGACCTCAAGGTCTTCCTGACGGCGAGTGTCGAGGAACGGGCGCGACGGCGGGGCCAACAGTCAGGGCGTGACGACCTCGACGTCCTGGCGCAAGAGATCGAGGCCCGCGACGCCGCCGACGGCGGCCGCGAGGTCTCGCCCATGGCCGTCGCCGACGACGCCTGGGTCCTCGACTCGTCCGACCTCGACGTCGACCAGGTGGTCCAGGCCGTCGTCGACCGGGTGCACGAGGTCGCCGGGCCGGCGTTGCTCGACCCCCTGGCGGCGCACCGGTCGCTGCCGCGGGTGGCGATCGTCGGGCGCCCCAACGTCGGCAAGTCCACGCTGGTCAACCGCATCCTCGGCAGCCGCGTCGCCATCGTGGAGGAGAAGCCCGGCGTCACCCGTGACCGCACCGAGCATCCCGCCGACTGGCTCGGGCGGCACTTCCTCGTCGTGGACACCGGCGGCTGGGAGCACCAGGCGGAGGGCATGGCCGCCCGCATCGTCGAGCAGGCCGAGGCCGCCGTCGCCGACGCCGACCTGGTCGTCTTCGTGGTGGACGCCACGGTCGGGGCGCTCGAGGACGACGAGCGCTACGCCCGCCTGCTGCGCCGGAGCAAGGTGCCGACGCTGCTGGTGGCGAACAAGGTCGACAACGACCGGCAGGAAGCGCTGGTCCACGAGCTGTACGGGCTCGGGCTGGGGGCTGCACACCCGGTCTCGGCGCGCCACGGCCGCGGCGTCGGCGACCTGCTCGACGAGGTGTTGGCGGCGTTGCCGGACCTACCCACCGGACCGCCGCCCGTGTCGCAGGTGCCGCGCGTCGCCATCGTCGGCAAGCCGAACGTGGGCAAGTCGTCGCTGTTCAACCGTCTGCTGGGGGAGGAGCGCTCGATCGTCGACAGCGTCCCCCACACCACCCGCGACGCCGTCGACACCATGATCGAGGTCCCCGGCCCGCCCGGCCCGGACGGCGAGGTCCGCGGTGAGCCGTGGGTGTTCGTCGACACGGCCGGCATGCGGCGGCGCTACCGGCACGGCGAGGACACCGAGCTGTACTCGGTCGACCGCACCCGCGCCGCCATCGAGTCCGCCGACCTGGTGCTGTTCGTCGTCGACGCGTCCGAGCCGCTGGGGGAGCAGGACCAGCGGCTGGCGGCGCTGCTGCGCGAAGCGGGCCGTGGGGTCGTGCTGGTGTGCAACAAGTGGGACCTCGTCGACGAGGACCGCCGCTACGAGCTCGAGAAGGAGCTCGACCGGCTGCTGTCGTTCGCGGCCTGGGCACCCCGCGTGAACATCTCCGCCGCGAGCGGTCGTGGCATCCGCCGCCTGCTGCCGCAGCTGCGCGCCGTCTGGGTCAACTACCGGCGCCGGATCCCGACGCGGGCGGTCAACCAGATCGTCGAGGAGGCCGTGGCGCGCCACCCGCTGCCGCGCCAGGGCAACCGCAACCTCAAGATCCGGTACGCGACCCAGGCCGAGGTCGCGCCGCCCCGCTTCATCCTGTTCGCGAACGGGCGCCTGCCCCCGTCCTACCGCCGCTACCTCGAACGCGAGCTGCGCGAGCACCACGACTTCGTCGGGGTCCCGCTGGTGATCGAGGACCGGCCCCCGGCGCCCCGCAACCGGCGCTGACCAGCCGCGCAACCGGCGCTGAGCGGCGCCCGAAACGCGCGGCGGGATGACCCGGTTGGCCCGTCCGGTGTGCACCGGGTAGCGTGCGGCCTCCGCGAGACCGGCTCGACCGGTCCGCGCTGGTGGCCGACGTCACCGTCCGTGCGCAGGTGACGGACGGAGTCTGACGCCGGGTCCTCCACCGGGCTGTGGCGCAGTCAGGTAGCGCACTCGTCTGGGGGGCGAGGGGTCGCCGGTTCAAGTCCGGCCAGCCCGACGCATCCGCCGGGGTCCCACGTGGACCCCGGCGGTCGTGTGTCCGCGCGGGGTGGGCCGTCGCGAGGCAGTAGCGTGTCCGGCCGGCACACGAGGTGGCAGGGGCCAAGGATGCGGTTCTACGACCTGGGCGGTGGTGGTCAGGAGCGGCTCGCGTCGCGGCGGATCCTCACGATCCCCAACCTGCTGTCGTTCGCGCGCCTGGCGATCCTGCCGGTCGTCTACCTCGACCTGACCTCGGGCCGGTTGCTGCGGGCATTCGTGCTGCTGGTGGTGTTCACCTCCAGCGACTGGTTCGACGGCTACCTCGCGCGGCGACTGGACCAGGTCACCGAACTCGGCAAGCTGCTGGACCCGATCAGCGACCGGATCCTGTTCGTCGTCGTCGGTGTGGCCTATGTCGTGGCCGGGCTGCTGCCGCTGTGGGTGGTGCTGGTGCTGGTCGTGCGCGACGTGCTCGTCGGCGTCGCCGGGGCGTTGCTGGTCGCCCGCGGCGGCAGGGCCCCCGACGTCACCCGACTGGGCAAGACGGCCACCTTCGGGTTGATGTGGGCCCTGCCGATGTTCCTGCTCGCGGGCATCGCCGGCGACGGCGCGGAGGCGCCACAGCCGGTGCTGTACGCGATCGCCTGGATCCTGTTGCTCGTCAACGCCGCCCTGTACTGGATCGCCGCCATCGACTACGCCCGCATCGTGCGCCGTCGCGCGGCCGCCGTCGCCGCCGCGACGGACCAGCCCGAGCCGTCCGAGGGGGACGGGAACCCGGGCCGTGAGCTGCGGTAGGGTGCGCGGGTCGGCGTCCACGCCGACACCGGGAGCACGCGCTCCCGCGCCTTGCACCCACATCTTTGACGGGAGTGCTCTGACGTGGCGGACGAGACGCCGAGCGAGCTGCGCTACACCGAGCAACACGAGTGGCTTCGCGACGACGGCGAGGTGATCGCGGTCGGCATCACCAGCTTCGCCCAGGAGCAGCTCGGTGACGTCGTCTACGTCGACCTGCCGAGCCCGGGCGCCGAGGTCGAGCAGGGCCAGGTGTTCGGCGAGGTCGAGTCGACCAAGTCGGTCTCCGATCTGTACGCGCCGGTCAGCGGCGTCGTGGTCGAGCGCAACGAGGACCTCGACGAGCGGCCCGAACTGGTCAACCTCGATCCCTACGGGCAGGGCTGGATGGTCACGATCCGCCCGGGCAACCGCGAGGAACTCGAGGGCCTGCTCGACGCCGAGGGCTACCAGCAGCTCGCCGACAGCTGAGTCCGGCCAGGCCTCGACGCGCGGTCGAACCCCGCGCCGTTTTCGGGCTGCGCGGGAGCGGCCGGTCGTCTACGCTGCCCGACCCGCCACGGCTCGAGGCTTGACCTCGACCTGACGGCGAGCCTGGTGGCGGCAGCGCCGCTCACCGCCCGCAGATGACCCTTTGGGTGGCAGGAGACGACGTGTACTGCAGCCAGTGCGGCGAGCAGGTCCCCGAGGACGCCAACTTCTGTCCGTCCTGCGGGGCGAAGGTGGTCACCGCCCCCGGCGGGCACGAGCACACCACGGCGGCGATCGAAGTTGGTGCCTTCGACCCCTCGCACGAGCTCGGCGACCTGCCCGCGCTCGAGCCGGGCACGGGCATGCTCGTGGTCGTCCGAGGTCCCAACGCCGGGGCCCGGTTCCTGCTCGACCACGACCCGGTCACCGTGGGGCGGCATCCCGACTCCGACATCTTCCTCGACGACGTCACCGTCTCGCGTCGGCACGCCGAACTCGGCGTCGGGCCCGAGGGCGCGCTCGTCCGCGACCTCGGCAGCCTCAACGGCAGCTACGTCAACGGCGAACGCGTCGACGAACGCCTGCTCGCGACGGGCGACGAGGTCCAGATCGGACGGTTCAAGCTCCTCTTCGTGGGCGACGGCGGCGATCCGGACGGATCGGCGCCGTGAAGTCCCTCACCATCGGTGAGGTGCTGAACCGGCTCAAGGACGAGTTCGACGACATCACGATCTCCAAGATCCGGTTTCTCGAGGCCGAAGGGTTGATCTCGCCGGACCGGACCGAGTCGGGGTACCGCAAGTTCACCGCGGAGGACATCGACCGGCTGCGCTACGTGCTGCGGGCACAGCGCGACCGGTACCTGCCGCTGAAGGTGATCAAGGACGAACTCGACCGCATGGACGCCGGCCTGCCCGTCGGCGGCCAGCCCGGCGTCGACACGCCGGCGATGGTCGGCTACCGCGACGACGCCGTCGGCACGGCCGCGGACGACCCCGACGCCACGCCGCCGGCTGGCACCCCGGCGACCGGCGCGTCCCGGCCCGCTTCGGTGCTCGAGCCACCCGCGACGGACGTCCGGCTGAGCGCCGCGGAGCTCGCCGATGCGACCGGACTGACCGAGCGCGACGTGGCGCAACTGCGTGACCACGGCCTGTTGGGCCCCGGACCCCATCACGACGCCGACGACCTGCAGGTGGCCAAGGTCGCCCGGTCGCTGCTCGACTCCGGCCTCGAGGCCCGACACCTGCGCATGTACCGCCAGTTCGCCGACCGCGAGGCGGCCCTCGCCGAGCAGTTGGTGGCGCCGCTGCTGCGCCAACGCAACCCCGACAGCCGCCGCTCCGCCTCCGACCAGGTGGAACGGCTCGTCGACGCCGGCGGCGCCCTGCACCACGCGCTGCTGGCGCGTCAACTGCGCACCCTGCTCGGCTCGTGACCGGAGCGGGTCGGCACCTGCCGCTTCGGCGTGCGCTCGCGGCCACGATGGCCGCGGCGGGGGCGATGCTGGTCGGCGCGACGCCGGCCGTGGCCGAGCTCGCGCCACCACCGGTCGCCGCCATCGACCCGAAGCCGGCAGACGACTGGCCACGTCCGACACCCGACGAGGTGGCCGCGTCGCACTGGGTACTCGTCGAGGGGGCGACCGGTCAACGGCTCGCCGAGCACCGTGCCGACGAGCAGCGCGCGGTCGCGTCCACCATCAAGGTGCTGACCGCGCTCACGGCGATCGGCAGGGTCGACCTCGACGACGAGGTCACCGTCGGCGAGGAGGTCCTGGTCGGCGGCGCGTCGGTGGGACTGGAGCCGGGCGAGACCTGGAGCGTGCAGCAACTCCTCGAGGCGATCCTGGTCCGCTCCGGCAACGACGCGGCCGAGGCGCTCGCGACCCACGTCGCCGGGACGACCGAGGACTTCCTCGAGCTGATGGAGGCGGATGCCCAGGCGTTGGGGCTGCCGCCGCGCGGGTTCGGCAGTCCGAGCGGCCTCGGTGACACCAATGAACTGTCGGCCTACGAGCTCGCCACCATCGCGCGGGCCGCGCTGGCCGACGACCGGCTGCGACCGATCCTGGCGCAGGAGCAGACCGAGCTGCCGGGGCAGGGGACGGTCGAAAACCGCAACGAGCTCCTCGGCAGCTATCCCGGGGCGAGCGGGGTCAAGACCGGGTTCACGCTGGCGGCCGGAAACAGCCTCGTCGCCAGTGCGCAGCGCGACGGCCGCGAGCTGATCGCCGTCGTGCTCGACGCCGGCGACGACCCGGCCAGGTTCGCGCAGGCGGCGCGACTGCTCGACCTCGGGTTCTCCGCGTTCCGCGCCCAGGAGCTCGCGCTGGAGCTGGAGTTGTCCGTGGCCGGCGGGCGCCGTGCCTTCGTCCTCGAGCCGGCGCCCCTGACGATCCCGACCGACGCCGTGCACGAACTGGTCGTCGACCTGCCCGCACGGGTCCCCGAGGGGCCGATCGCGGTTGCCGTCGAGGTCGACGGCACCCCGGTCGCGATGACCCAGGCCGAGGCGGTGGACCACCACGCATCGACCACCGCGGCCTCGGCCGCCGACCTCGGCGCGGCGCTGGCCGACGGTGCCTACGCGACCCTTCGGGCGGCCGCCGCGGCAGGGTCGCTCCGCTAGCCTGCAGCACTCGACGACCCAGGAGCACCCCTCGTGATCGAGATGGAGCTCGTCGGCGTGCGGGTGGAGCTGCCCGCGAACCAGCCGATCGTGTTGCTCAAGGAGCGGCACGGCACCCGCTACCTCCCGATCTGGATCGGGGCGGTCGAGGCGACGGCGATCGCGTTCGCGCTCCAGGGGGTCGAGACGCCGCGGCCCCTGACCCACGACCTGTTCGTCGAGGTGCTGGGGGAGCTCGGTGCCGAACTGGCGGCGGTCCACGTGACCGCGCTGCGCGACGGCACCTTCTTCGCCGAGCTGCACCTCGCCCACGACGGCGTCGAGCACACCATCTCCGCGCGACCCTCGGATGCGATCGCCCTCGCGAGCCGCCTCGACAACGTCCCGATCTTCGGCGCCGAACAGGTGCTCGAGGAGGCCGGGCTCGAGATCGAGTCCACCGACGAGGACGGCGAGGAGGGCGTCGACGCCGAAGAGGCGGTGCGCCAGTTCCGCGAGTTCCTCGAGGACATCACGCCCGAGGACTTCCGCGAGCACTGATCAGCCCGGGGAACGCGGCGAGCATCGGCCGCCATCGGCGGGCGCGGGTCGCGCTGCCTGGGCCCCGCGGCGCCGCCAGGACGTGTCCTTCGATGCCTTTCGTGCCTCCTCGCCGCGCCGGTCGGAAGCTCCCTGCGAGTGCCGCCTGCACCAACTGGGCGCAGGAACCGTTCCCTTTCGGCCCTTTCTGTGGCATTCCGATGCCGATAACCCTCGACTCTTTCGTGAGCGTTGAGGGTCTGGCAACGCTCGAGCAGCCATTGACACGGGTGTAGTTCCGCCCGTAGCCTCGCTGGTATCGGACTGGTGGAGCGCCGCGCTGCAGCCGCCTCCACCGCCGCCAAGGACCGCGAAGTGGGGGCTGCGGCCGTCTCGCCCTCCACCGTCAGCCAGGAGCGATCGTGACCTCGATGCCGGAAGCCGGACAACTCGCCCTGGACGTCGGCGACGCGGGGGTTCGCGAGGGCTACCGCGGGTCGGCCGCGACCAAGATCGTCGGGATCACCTACCGCCAACTCGACTACTGGGCCAGGACCGGACTCGTCGAGCCGAGCGTCCGCAAGGCGACCGGGTCGGGCACGCAGCGGCTGTACTCGTTCGACGACGTGGTGCGGCTGCGCGTGGTCAAGCGGCTGCTCGACACCGGCGTCTCCCTGCAGAAGGTGCGCCTGGCCGTCGACGAACTGCGTGCGCGCGGGCGGTCGCTCGCCGACGCGACGCTGGTGTCGCACGGCGAGTCGGTCTACTTCCTCGACGACGACGCTTCGCTGGTCGACCTGCTGCGGCGCGGCCAGGGCGTGTTCGCCATCGCGCTGGGTCCGGTCATCGACGAGCTGCGCGGCGAGGTGACCGCCTTCCCGACCGAGCGGCTCGACGACCTCGACGAGACCGGTGCGGACGCGGCACCGTCGGCCACGGACGCACCGGGCACCGCCGTCACCGGCTGAGGCAAGGCCGGTTCAGCGCTCGCCGAGCCGGGCGCGCAACCAGGCGATGTCGCCCGCCTGGTCCCCGTCGTCGCCATCGGGCGTCTCGACGATGACGTCGGCGCCGGCGGCGCGGACGACCTCGACCATGACGTCGGGATCGATGCGGCCCGCGCCCAGGTTCTGGTGCCGGTCGCGTCCGGAGCCGAAGTCGTCCTTCGAGTCGTTGAGGTGGACGAGGTCGATGCGGCCGGTGATGGCCACGATGCGCTGCACCGCGTCGTCGAGCTTCTCGCCGGCCGCGTGGGTGTGGCAGGTGTCGAGGCAGAAGCCGAACGGGGTCGTCACCCCGTCCAGCGCGTCCCAGAGCCGGGCGATCCGGTCGAAGTGCCGGGCGACGGCATTGTTCCCGCCCGCGGTGTTCTCGATCAGGATCGGCACGGAGGTCTCGAGCCGCTCCAGGGTCGAGCGCCAGTTGGTGAAACCCTCGGTGACGTCGTCGTCCTCGGGCAGGTGCCCGCCGTGCACGATCACCCCGAGCGCGCCGATCGCCTCGGCCGCCCGCACGGTCTTCTCCAGCAGCTGGCGGCTGGGATGCCGCACCCGGTTGTTCGTGGTGGCGACGTTGACGAGGTAGGGGGCGTGCACGTAGATCGCCACGTCGCTGGCACGCAGGGCGTCGGCGTCCTCGCGCGGCTTGGGCCCCCGGAACTGCTGGGGCGCGGAGAGGAACAGCTGGACCGCGTCGGCCTGGCGGTCCGCGGCCGCGGCGAGCGGGTCCTGGGCGGGCACGTGCGCGCCGATGCGCATGGAACCGGGCTTTCGACGAGGTCTGACGGGTCCGTTTCGAGGCTAGCGCGCGTCGTTGGCAGCAGGCGCCCACGGCTGGTTCGATGCGGCACCGGCGACGCGGCCGCCCGCCCGCCGGTCGGTTCGCCCGCCCCGTCGTCGCCTCGTGGAGTTCGCCCGTGTCCGACACGACCGATCGCGCCCAGCTCGAGGACGCCACCGGCTTCCACCGCCGTCACCTCGGCCCCGATGCCGCCGACCACCGGGCGATGCTCGACGTGCTCGGCGTCGACTCCGTCGGCGAACTGCTCGACCGTGCCGTGCCGGACAGCATCCGCGACGACGCGCCGCTGGAGCTGCCCGAAGCCACGGACGAGGCCACCGTGCTGGCCCGGCTGCGTGACCTCGCCGAGCAGAACACGCCCCGCAGGGCGTTCATCGGGCTCGGCTACCACGGCACCGTGACCCCCGCGGTCATCCGTCGCAACGTCCTCGAGGACCCGGGCTGGTACACCGCGTACACGCCCTACCAGCCCGAGATCTCCCAGGGCCGGCTCGAGGCGCTGCTGGTGTTCCAGACCATGGTGCGCGACCTGACGGGCATGGACCTCGCGGGGGCGTCGCTGCTGGACGAGGCGACCGCGGCCGCCGAAGGGCTGACGCTGTGCCACCGCGTGTCCCGCAAGAAGGGACCGGGAGGCGGTGACGCGTCGACGCTGCTGGTCGACGCGGGCTGCCACCCGCAGACGATCGCGGTCGTGCGCACGCGGGCCGTGCCGCTCGGGCTCGACCTGGTCGTGGCCGACCTCCGACGCGACGGCGCCCTCGACGAGCTCGACCTCGACGACGTCGTGGCGGCACTGCTGCAGCAGCCGACCACCGACGGGCTCGTGGTCGACGACCGCGACCTGATCGAGACCCTCCACGAGGCCGACGTCCTCGTGACCGTCGCGACCGACCTGTTCGCCTGCACCGTCGTCACCTCGCCGGGCGAGCAGGGGGCGGACGTCGTCGTCGGCTCCACCCAGCGGTTCGGCGTCCCCATGATGTACGGCGGCCCGCACGCCGGCTTCCTCGCCACCCGCGACCGGTTCGCCCGCAACCTGCCGGGACGGCTGGTCGGCGTGTCCGTCGACGCGGCCGGCCGCGACGCCTTCCGGCTCGCGCTGCAGACCCGCGAGCAGCACATCCGCCGCGAGAAGGCGACCTCGAACATCTGCACCTCGCAGGTGCTGCTCGCCGTTGTCGCCGCGATGTACGCCGTGCACCACGGTCCCGACGGGCTGCGCCGGATCGCGCTGCGGATGCACGTGTACACCGCCGCGCTGCGGGCGGTGCTGGTCGAAGCCGGGCTCGAGGTCCGTGGCGACACCTGGTTCGACACCATCACCGTCGCCGTCCCCGCTGGTGCGAACGACGTGCTCGCCGCCGCGGCGGAGGCCGGCTACGAACTCGGGCGGGTGCCCTCGCCGACGAACGAGGGGGAGTGGGACCCGGACGCCGTCCGGGTCGCCTTCGACGAGACCACGCGCCTCGACGACGTGGTCGCCGTCGCCAGCGTGCTGACGGGGACGACGGTCGCCGCCGCTGCAGTGGCCCAGCGGGTCGAGGACCTGCTCGTCGACGACGAGGCGCCGTTGCCGGGTGTCCCCGACGCGTTGCACCGGACCAGCGACTACCTCACCGACCCCCGCTTCCACCGGTACCGGTCGGAGACGGAACTGCTGCGGTGGCTGCGGAGCCTGAAGGCGAAGGACGTCGCGCTCGACCGTGCCATGATCCCGCTCGGGTCGTGCACCATGAAGCTCAACGCGGCCGCCGAGATGGAAGCGGTCACCTGGCCCCAGTTCGCCGACCTGCACCCGTTCGCCCCGGTCGACCGCTCGGCCGGGACGCGACAGGTCATCGCCGACCTCGAGGCGTGGCTGGCCGAGATCACCGGCTACGACGCCGTCAGCCTGCAGCCCAACGCCGGCTCGCAGGGCGAGTTGGCCGGCCTGCTCGCCATCCGCGGCTACCACCGCGCCAACGGTGACACCGACCGTGACGTCTGCCTCATCCCGTCGTCGGCGCACGGCACCAACGCGGCCAGCGCCGTCATGGCCGGCATGCGGGTCAAGGTGGTCGCCTGTGACGACGACGGCAACGTCGACGTTGACGACCTGAAGCGGCTGGCCGACGAGAACGCCGACCGCCTCGCCGCGCTGATGGTGACCTACCCCTCGACGCACGGGGTGTTCGAGCGGCGCATCGGCGACATCTGTGCCCTGATCCACGACCACGGTGGTCAGGTCTACCTCGACGGCGCCAACCTCAACGCGCTGGTCGGCGTGGCACGGCCCGGCCGCTTCGGCGCCGACGTCAGCCACCTCAACCTGCACAAGACCTTCTGCATCCCGCACGGCGGTGGCGGGCCGGGGGTCGGGCCGGTCGCGTGCCGGTCGCACCTCGCGCCCTACCTGCCGACCCATCCGCTGGTGCCCGAGTCCTGGCACCCCGCCAGCCACGAGCTGCCGCCGGAGGCACGGACCGGTCCGGTCGCCGCAGCGCCGTGGGGTTCGGCGGGCATCCTGCAGATCTCGTGGGCCTACATCGCGCTGATGGGTGCCTCGGGGCTGCGGGCCGCGACCGAGACGGCGATCCTCAACGCCAACTACGTCGCGGCGCGGCTCGCCGACGGCTATCCGGTGCTCTACACCGGCGAGAACGGCCTGGTGGCGCACGAGGCCATCGTCGACGTGCGTGCCTGGAAGGAACGCTCGGGCATCAGCAACGAGGACGTCGCCAAGCGCCTCATCGACCACGGCTTCCACGCGCCGACGATGTCGTTCCCCGTGGCGGGAACGCTGATGATCGAGCCGACCGAGTCGGAGTCGAAGGCGGAGCTCGACCGGTTCTGCGACGCGATGCTCGCCATCCGTGAGGAGGAGGCGCAGGTCGCCGCGGGGGAGTGGCCACGCGACGACAACCCGCTCGTCAACGCCCCCCATCCCGCCGAGGACCTGCTCGACGACGACTGGAAGCACGCCTACTCGCGCGCCGAGGCGGCGTACCCTCCCGGCGTTCGCCGTGACGACAAGTACTGGCCCCCGGTGTCGCGCATCGACAACGCCCACGGTGACCGCAACCTGGTCTGCGCCTGCCCGGCGCCCGAGGCGTTCGAGGACTGACGATGTCGCTGCTGCTCCCCGGCGCCTTCCTGGTCGTCGGGCTGGTCGTCCTGGTGTTCGCCGCCGACCAGTTCGTCGCCGGTGCCGAGGCGGTCGCGCTGCGGCTGCGCTGGTCGGCGGCCGTCATCGGCGCCGTCGTGGTCGGCTTCGGGACCTCGCTGCCCGAGTTCGTCACGTCGGTGACCGGTGCGTGGCGGGGCGACGCCGACCTGGCGATCGGCAACGCGGCCGGATCCAACGTCGCCAACCTGCTGCTCATCCTCGGGATCGCCGCCCTCGTGGCGCCGATCGCCGGCCGACGCGACCAGGCCCCGGTCCGAGACGGGATCATCGCCGGCGTCGGTGGGGTGGTGCTGCTGGCGCTGTCGATCGACGGGGCCATCGGCGTGGTCGACGGGATCGTGCTGGTCGTCGCGCTGCTCGCGGCCGTGGCTTGGCAGGTCCGAGCGGCGTCGGACGGCCCGCCCGGCGGCGACGAGATGCCGCTGGCACCGGCCGACCGGTTCGTCGGTGCACGGGTGGTGCTGGGACTCGCCGGGGTGCTCGTCGGTGCGCAGCTGCTCGTCAGCGGCGCGATCGACCTCGCCGAGGCGGCCGGGCTGCCCCAGATCCTGATCGCGTCGGTCCTGGTGGCGGTCGGGACCTCGCTGCCCGAGCTCGCGACCGCGGTGGCATCGGCCCGTCGCGGGCAGGTCGAGATCCTGCTGGGCAACCTGCTGGGCTCCAACGCCTTCAACGCGCTGTTCGTCGTCGGTGGATCCGCGCTGGTCGCCGCCGCGCGCGGTGACGGGCTGGCCGTGGACACGCCCGCGCTGGCGGTCGTGGTGGCGGCCGCCGTCGTCACCGGGCTGGCGGCGATGGTCCTCGCGCGGCGCCCGATCGTGTCACGCCCGGTCGGCGCAGTGCTGGTCGCGCTCCACCTCGCCTCGGTCCCGGCGCTGCTCGCCATCAGTTGACCCGGGCCCGATGGGCCGCGCGACTACGGTGCCGCTCCGGGAGAGGAGGGCGCCATGAGCGTTGACGCGGACGTGATCGTCGTCGGAGCGGGACTGGCAGGACTGGTGGCCACCGCGGAGTTGACCGACGCGGGCCGCACGGTCGTGCTGGTGGACCAGGAGCCGGAGCAGTCCCTCGGTGGACAGGCGTTCTGGTCCTTCGGCGGCCTGTTCTTGGTCGACTCGCCCGAACAGCGCCGGATGCGGATCAACGACTCGCCGGAGCTCGCCCTGCAGGACTGGATGGGCACCGCCGGGTTCGACCGCGACGAGGACCACTGGCCGCGGCAGTGGGCCGAGGCCTACGTCGACTTCGCCGGCGGTGAGAAGCGGGCCTGGCTGCACGAGCAGGGCATGCGCTGGTGCCCGATCGTGGGCTGGGCGGAGCGCGGCGGCTACGGCGCCATCGGCCACGGCAACTCCGTGCCGCGCTTCCACATCACCTGGGGGACCGGACCGGGCGTCGTCGAACCCTTCGAGCGGCGCGTCCGCGCCGCCGCCGAGCGCGGCCTCGTCCGGTTCCATTTCCGCCACCGCGTCGACGAGCTGGTCGTCGAGGACGGCGCGGCGCAGGGCGTGCGCGGCCGGGTGCTCGAGCCCTCCGATGTCGACCGCGGACGCCGCAGTTCACGCGTCGAGGTGGGCGAGTTCGAGCTGCGCGCCCAGGCCGTGGTCGTGACCTCGGGCGGGATCGGCGCCAACCACGACCTGGTGCGGCGCAACTGGCCGGAACGGTTGGGCCCGGCACCGAAGCGGATGCTGTCCGGCGTGCCCGACCACGTCGACGGACGGATGCTGGAGATCACCCGGGACGCCGGCGGCAACGTCATCAACCCCGACCGGATGTGGCACTACACCGAGGGCATCACCAACTACGACCCCATCTGGTCCAACCACGGCATCCGGATCCTGCCCGGCCCGTCGTCGCTGTGGCTCGACGCCACCGGCAACCGCCTTCCCGTGCCGCTGTTCCCCGGCTTCGACACGCTGGGGACGCTCGCGCACATCACCCGCACCGGACATGAGCACACCTGGTTCGTGCTGACCTCGAAGATCGTGGAGAAGGAGTTCGCGCTGTCGGGCTCCGAGCAGAACCCGGACCTGACCGGCAAGGACCTCAAGCTGCTCTCGACGCGGGTGCGCTCGGGGCCGGCCGCGCCGGTGCAGGCCTTCCTCGACAAGGGGGAGGACTTCGTGGTCGAGGACAGCCTCGAGGCGTTGGTGCGCAGCATGAACCGCCTCACCGACGAGCCGCTGCTCGACTTCGACCGGGTCCGCCGGGAGGTCAGCGCGCGTGACCGTGAGCTCGCCAACACGTTCACCAAGGACCTGCAGATCGCGGCCATCCGCAACGCCCGCACCTACCTCGGCGACAAGCTGATCCGGGTCGCCTCACCGCACCGGCTGCTCGACCCTGATGCCGGCCCGCTGATCGGCGTGAAGCTCAACCTGCTGACCCGCAAGACCCTCGGCGGGCTCGAGACCGACCTCGACGCCCGGGTTCTACAACCCGGCGGCGAGCCGCTGCCGGGCCTCTACGCCGCCGGCGAGGTGGCCGGGTTCGGCGGCGGCGGGATGCACGGCTACCGGTCGCTGGAGGGCACGTTCCTCGGCGGTTGCCTCTTCTCCGGCCGGGTGGCGGGGAGGGCGGCTGCAGCCGCGACGGCCTGACCCCACACTCAGACGATGCCGAGCACCGCGATCGACGAGGACGACCCGCCGCGCCGGCGGTGGCCCGGTCGTGTGGGCGCCGCCGTGCTCCTGGTCGTGCTGCTCGCGGCCGTGGTCGCCTCGGTGCCGGCGCTGCGGATCCGGGCGGTGGCGGCCGCGACCGGCCTGGACGCGCTGGGCGTGGGATTCCCGCGGCTGTTCGCACCGAGCGTCGCCGCCGACCGGCGCACCATCGCCGGCGTCGACGGCGCCTGGTTCGACCCGGGCCCCGACGCACCGGTCATCCTGCTGGTACCCGGCGCCGCGCCCGAAGGGCTCGACGATCCCCGCATCGTGCGTGTCGCCGAAGCGCTGGCCCGCTCCGACCGGGCCGTGTTCATGCCCGAGCTGCGGGTCTACCAGCAGACGCTGGTCGTCGAGGACGTCGACGACCTGGTCGAGATCACCCTGCAACTGGCCGCCGAGCGCGGCCCGGTCCTGCTGGTCGGCGCGTCGTTCGGTGGGTCGCTCGGCCTGCTCGCCGCGGCCGACGAACGCATCGACGACCAGCTCACGGCCGTCGCCACGTTCGGTTCCTACATGGACCTGCTCGGGGTCATCCAGGCCGGCACGACCGGGACCGCCCTGGTCGGCGACCTCGAACTGCCGTGGGAGCCGCACCCGCTGGCCGACGAGGTGATCCGCGACCAGCTGGTGGACCTGCTGCCCGAGCAGTACCGCGAGGAGCTGGTCGAGGTCCTCGACGGTGATCGGGACCCGGCCGAGCTGCCCGAGGAGATCCGCGCCGCCTACGAGCTGGCCATGAACGACGACCCGGAACGCACGCGTGAGCTGGCCGAGCACATCCCGCAGCACCTGCAACGCCGCCTGGCCGAGGTCTCCCCGATCACGGTCGCCGACCGCATCGACACGCGGGTGATCGCGATGCACTCCACGCAGGACCCGGCGATCCCGTTCGCGGAGCTGGTCCGGCTCGGGCACGCGGTGCCGCACGCGGAGTTGCACGCGTTGGACACCTTCAGCCACGTCGACCTCGACCTCGACACGCCGCGGGACTGGTGGAACGCCGCCGGCGACCTGCGGGTGGTGTGGCGCTTCGTGGCCGGCATCCTCGACGCGCAGTCGGGCCAGCCGCCCGCCACCCGTTAGCGGCCGGTCATCTCGAGCCAGCGCAGCAGCGTGCGGACGGCGACGCCGGTGCCGTGACGCGGGTTGTGGTAGCGGTCCTCGTCCTGCCAGAACGGCCCGGCGATGTCGAGGTGGACCCAGGGCCGGCCGTCGACGAACTCGCGGAGGAACAGGCCCGCGATCGTCGCGCCGGCCTCGTCGCCGCGGCCGATGTTGTCGATGTCGGCCACCTCGGACTCGAGGTTGTCGCGCAGTTCCTCCCACAGCGGCAGGTGCCACATCGCCTCGCCGGCGGCCTCGGAGGCGGTCAGGACCTGGCGCAGCAGGTCGTCGTCGTTGGCGAACACGGCGCTGGCACGCTTCCCGAGGGCCCGGGCGGCCGCGCCGGTGAGCGTGGCGACGTCGACGACCGCCTCGACGTCGTCGTCCTCGACCGCGAGGCTGAGCCCGTCGGCCATGACCAGGCGCCCCTCGGCGTCGGTGTTCATCACCTCGACGGTGGTGCCGTTGCGGATGGTGATGACGTCACTGGGGCGCTGCGCGTCTGCGCCGATCATGTTCTCGGCCAGACACAGGTAGCCGACCACCTCGACCTTGACGTCGAGGTCAGCCAGCGCGCTGAAGACGGCCAGGACCGCGCCCGCGCCGCCCATGTCGCCCTTCATCGACTCCATGATCTCCGACGGACGCTTCAGCGAGATGCCGCCGGTGTCGAACGTGATGCCCTTGCCGACGAGCGCGACCTTCGCGACGGGGGAGTCCGGTCGGTAGTGCAGCTTGACGAGGCGAGGTGGGCGTGCCGAGCCGCGTCCGACGGCGAGGATGCCGCCGCAGCGCTCCTCGATCAGTCGCGCCTCGTCCCAGACCTCGACCTCGACGCCGGCGGACACGAGCCCGTCGGCGCGTTGGGCGATGTCGTCGGGGCCGAGCAGGTTCGGCGGCGTGCTGACGAGGTCACGGGCGATGTTCTGCGCCGCCGCGTGGGTGCGCGCCAACTGCAGTTGCCGGTCGGCGGCGTCGACCAGCGAGGACGGGACGACCAGGGTGACGTCCGCGACCTCGAGCGGGTCGCGGCCGGGGCGGCAGTCGTCGAAGCGGTAGGCGCCCAGCAGCACGCCCTCGGCGACGGCGCGGACGGTCTCGACCGCGGGCTGGACCAGCACCAGGGTGGTCGCGATGGCGCGGCACGTAGGGGCAAGGTGTCGTGCCGCAGACCCGGCGGCGCGGCGCAGCTGTTCCCCGGACAGCTCGTCCATCCTGCCGAGGCCGACCAGGGTGACCCGCCCCCACGGTTGTCCGGGGGCGGCCAGGTCGAGGACCTCGCCGAGGCGGCCGCGGAACCGGGCGTCGCGCGGGACCTCGTCGAGGCCGAGCGCCTGCAACGCCTGTTCGGCCCCGGGTGCCTCGATGGCGCCGCGGAAGACGGGCACGACCAGGGCGTCGACGTCGAGGTCGCCGACGCCGTCGGTCGTGACGTGCAGGGCGGGCAGTCGGCTGGGCAACACCGCTCCAGGGCTCGGGGTCGGCCAGCCTAGACAATCAGCCGACCAGCCCCTGTTCGGCCAGCCACTCGCCGGCGATCTCGGCCGGCGCGCGACCCTCGCCGGAACGGCTGTTGAGGTCGACCAGCACCTCGGTGGTCAGGGCGGCGCTGACGGCGTCGATGAGACTGACCAGGTCGTCGCCGTAGGCGTCGACGATCTCGGTCCGCACGACCGGGACGATGTTCTCCGGCGGGACGATGCCCTCGGTGTCTTCGAGGTGGACCAGGGCCTCGTCGGCCAGGACGGCGTCGGTGGAGAACAGCAGGATGAGGTCGACGTCGCCGGCCTGCAGCGCCGCAAGTCGGGCGCTGGCCTCACCGATCGACTCGAACTGCACGTCGAGGCCGTAGACGTCGGTCAGTCCGCGCATGCAGGTGTCGCGCTCCTCGCACTCGGGCGGGCCGGCGAAGGTGATCGGGCCGGCGTCGGCGAGGTCGGCCAGGGTGGACAGCCCGTGCTCCTCGGCGAACGTCGACGAGGTCACGAAGGCGTTGGTGTTCTCCGCCGGTGCCGGCTCCAACACGCTGACGCCCTCGGCCTCGAACGCCTCGCGCAGCGCGGCCACGCCGCTGTCGACGTCAGCCGGCGGCTCCTGCCCGAAGCCGGTGACCAACGAGGAGCCGAGGTACTCGGGCAGCAGGCCGAGGTTGCCGCCGGTCAGCTCGGGGAAGATGAGCTCGCGGGAGCCGAGGTCGAGCTGGCGGCCGACCGGGTAGCCGGCGTCCTCGAGCGCCTGGCCGTAGATCTCGGCCAGGATCGTCGACTCGGGGAAGTCGAACGAGGACGCCACGATCTCGGGACCGTCGCCGACCTCGGGGTCGGCCGCCGCCGGGTCGTCCTCGGCGGGGTCGCCGGTCTGGGCGTCGGGGGTCTGCTCGACGTCGTCGCCGTCGCCACCGCAGGCGGCCAGGAGCAGGGCCAGGACGGCCAGCGGGGCCAGCGCCCGTGTCAGCCGTGTCGGACGAAGAGAGGGTGCGCGCATTGCGGGGTCCTTCGGGGAGGGGTGCCGTCTGTCGGGAAGGCTAGGGCGAGGACGCGGACGGGCGACGTCCGCAGTTCGGATCAGCCGGCGGCCCCGGCCCGGTTCGCGACGTCGGCGCGGGTCGCGTCCGAGCGCACGCCGTGGGGGATGAGCAGGCGTTCGAGCAGTCCGAACGCCGCATCGGCCAGCAGCGTGAGGGCGGCGAGCAGCAGGGCGCCGGCCAGCACGGTCGGCCGTCCGGCGATGCCGCGGGCGAAGCCGTCGATGACGAAGCGGCCGAGTCCGCCGCCGTTGGTCACGATCGCGCCGATCGCGGTGGTGGCGATGACCTGCAGGAAGGCGATGCGGATCCCGGCGAGCATGACCGGGCTGGCCAGGGGCAGTTCGATCTGGCGTAGGACCTGCGACTCGGTGTAGCCCATGCCGCGGGCGGCCTCGACCATCGCCGGGTCGACGTTCCTCACGGCGGTGTAGGTGTTGGTGAACACCGGCGGCAGGGCCAGTGCGGTCAGGGCGAGCGCGAGCGGCCAGAAGCGGGTGCCGACCCAGCCCGTGCGGGTGGCCAGGAGCCAGAACAGCACGATCAGGCCGAACGAGGGGATGGCGCGGCCGAGGTTGACCACCGACGACGCCAGTGCCTCGGCGCGGCGGCGGTGGGCCAACTGCAGCGCGGCCGGCACGGCCAGCACGACCGCGAGCAGGATCGCCACCAGCGACACCCACAGGTGTTCGACGACGCGGAACGGCACGCCGGACGGTTCGGTGAGGCTCCAGCGCGCCGGGTCGGCGAACCACGCCAGGGTGTCGGCCAGCAGTTCGGTCATGCGGGTTGCCGCCGGCGCGCCCATGGGGTGAGGAAGCGTTCAAGGCCGAGCAGCAGCACGTCGACGGCGATGGCCAGCACCACGGAGAGCAGGGTGCCGACCACGATCATGGTCGGGAACGCCGGCGTGGTCCGAAACCCGCGCAGGATGAAGAACCCGAGCCCGCCGCGACCGAGCAACGCGGTGACGGTGACGAGTCCGATGACGGTCACCGACGCGATCCGCAGGCCGGCGACGATGACGGGCAGCGCCAGCGGAAGCTCGATCTCGACGAACCGGCGGCCGCGGCGGTAGCCCATGCCGTCGGCCGCCTCGAGCACCTCCGACGGGACGCCGTCGATGCCGGAGGTGATGTTTCGCACCAGGATCAGGATCGTGTAGGTGATGAGCGCGATGATGGCGACCCGGTCGGTGATGCCGAAGAACGGCACCAGCAGCGCGAACAGCGCCAACGACGGGATCGTGTAGAGCACACCACCGAAGCCGAGGATTGGCGCCAGCGTCCACCGCCAACGCAGGCCGATCAGGGCCAGGACGAGGGAGATCGCGAGCCCGATGGTGACCGCGACGGCGGTGAAGTACAGGTGCTGCAGGGCCTGTTCCCAGATCCAGCCACGGTTGTGGGCGACCCAGTCCCACTCGAGCAGCGGACGCGACGCCTGGGCGAGGACGCCCGCCGTCACGAGGCGAGCCGTCTGGCGATGTCCTCCACGAACAGCATGCCGAGGTAGCGCCCCCGGTCGGTGACCACGGCGACCTGGTTGCGGCTGGTCACGATGGCGTCGAGGGCGCCGCGCAGCGAGGTGGCCCGGTCGATCGCGACGCGGAACGGTCGGGTCGGGTGCTCCCCGACGGTGCGGGCGTCGTCGAGGTCGTCGACCCACAGCCAACCGTCGAGGTGGTCGTCCCCGCCGAGGACGCCCACCCAGTCGGTCCCTTCGGCGAGGGCGACGTGGCGCGCCTGCTCGGGCGTGGCGGTGCGGGGCACGGTCGGGCCGGGCACGAGGTCGGCGTCACCGGCGGTCAGCAGCGACAGCTGTTTGAGGGCCAGTTCGGCGCCGAGGAAGGAGCGGACGAAGTCGTTGGCGGGGGCGCGAAGGATCTCGTGGGGGGTGTCGTACTGCTCCAGTACCCCGCCGACGTTGAGGATGGCGATGCGGTCGCCGAGCTTGATCGCTTCGTCGATGTCGTGGGTGACGAACACGATGGTCTTGCCGAGCTCGCGCTGCAGTTCGAGCAGTTCGTCCTGCAGCCGTGCGCGTACGAGCGGGTCGACGGCGCCGTAGGGCTCGTCCATGAGCAGGACCGGCGGGTCGGCCGCCAGGGCCCGCGCAACGCCGACCCGCTGCCGCTGGCCACCCGACAGCTCGCTCGGATAGCGCGCCGCCAGTGACGGGTCGAGGTCCATGCGCCGCAGCAGTTCGTCGGTGCGCTGCTGGATGCGGTCGGCGTCCCAGCCGAGCAGCCGCGGGACCGTGGCGATGTTCTGCGCGATCGTCTTGTGCGGGAACAGCCCGATCTGCTGGATCACGTAGCCGATGTCGCGGCGCAGGTCGTGGGCGGGCACATCCGTGGTGTCGTCGCCGTCGAGGACGACGCGGCCGCCGGTGGGTTCGACGATCCGGTTGATCATCTTGAGCGTCGTCGTCTTGCCGCATCCCGAGGGACCGACGAGGACGACGATCTCGCCACGCGGGATGTCGAGGGTGAGGTCGTCGACCGCCGGCGTGTCGCTGCCGGGGAAGACCTTGCGCAGCTGGTGCAGCTCGATCATCGGCTGCGCGTGTCCGTCGTCGCCGGAGCGAAGCGGAGTCGGGACGGTCTCGGGCACGCGCAGGTCTCCTCGAACACCGGCTCGCGACAGGCAGCGACCCTATGCGAGCCGGACGAGGTTCGAAGCTACGGTCGCCCCGGTCGGGTGCTCTGCCGTCGACCGCAGGAGAAGCCGTGCCGCTCAGCGACTACGAGGACCTGTTCGTCGGCGCACGCCTGTGGGGCCTGGAGTTGGAACCGCGGTACCGGGTGCTCGCTGTCACCCTCGAACTCACCGAGGCGGCGCACCCGCGCGACGGTGTCGAGGACCGTCGCGTGCAACTGTTGGTGCATCCGGTGTCGACGATCCTGGCGTCGCTGCGCAGCGTGGGGGAGGAGGGCAGGCGGCTGCACACCTTCGAGGACTCACAGCTGGTGGACGTGGCGGCCGCCGTCGGGGGAGCGGAGGTCACCTCGCCCCTGTTCGGACGCCCGGAGCCACGCCCGGGCACGTGGGGACCGCAGTTCAGCCTCGAGGGCCGGTCGACCGCGCCCGATGGCACGCGCCACACGCTGACGATCGTCGTCCGCACCGACGACCTCGAACTCGACCTCTTCGCCCGTTTCGACGTCATGGAACTCAAGGACCCGCACGGGGCCGACCTCCTGGCGTGAGCAGTCGGGATTCTCGGTAGGCGTCGCTGAATCATCAATTCTGGCGATGCCGCTCTATGGGCGCGCCCGCATAGTTCCTCCTAGCAACACGGCGTCAGCACTCGGGCCGACGCCAGACGCTACCCAGGAGACTCAGAACTATGTTCGACAAGATGTTCATCACCCTGCAAATCCTCCGCGGCGACTTCGTCGCTCGTTTCAAGGACGACGAAGGCGCGACCGCCGTTGAATACGGTCTCCTCGTAGCGCTCATCGCCGCGGTCATTATCGGGACAGTCGTGACCCTTGGTGGTCAGATCAACCAGGCCTTCCAAGACATCGTTACCGGACTCGGCGGCGCCGTTGGCGACGGGGGCTAATTTGCCGAGATCGTTCTCGAGGGGGTCGTCAATGCAGCACCCGGCGACCCCCTCGCGAGCGATAGAGGAGCGACGAAAAATGTGCGACGAAAATGGGGCATCCAGTGTCGAGTATGGCCTGCTCCTTGCGGGAATTGCAGCGGCCCTTCTCGCGATCGTTGCGACGCTTGGCGCAGATGTCCTCGAACTGTTTCAGGCCGTAGAGGGGCAGTTCTGATGCGTGAATTTCGTCAGGGACACGAAGCAGGTGAGGGAGCGGCCGCGGTAGAGATGGCGATCCTGCTGCCGGTTCTCATGCTCCTTCTCGGTGGGATCATCGACTTCGGCTTCATGCTCAACGCGCAGATCAGCCTGACCCATGCGGCTCGGGAGGGTGTGCGGGTCGAAGCAATTGGAGCCACCCCGCCGCCGACCCCGGTCGCGGCAGCCACCGCTGCCTTCACCGCTCCGGCGGTGACCGGCTTCACCGCCGCCGTGACGCGGGCCTGCCCCGTGGCGAACGGCGCGCAGGTCACGACATCGGCGACCTACACGCCGTTCCTGCTGCCGATCGGTGCACGAAACCTCACGAGTCAGGCGGTGATGCGATGCAACGGTTGAACCAGGAGGACGGCGCCGTTGCCGTCATCGTCGCCCTGCTCCTCGTCGTCCTCGTCGGCGTGGGAGCGCTGGCTGTCGATGCCGGCAACCTCTATTGGGAACGCCGCGCGCTGCAGAACGGCGCCGATGCCGCCGCCCTGGCAGCCGCTCAGGACTTCGCTTCCAACTCCGCTGGCACGGCGGAGGCCACGGCACGACAGTACGCCCAGGCGAACAACAGTCGTGGTGCATTCGTCGAAGAGTTCACTCAGCCGACGCCCAACAGCGTCCGGGTGACGACGGCGACAGGTGCTCAGACTGGTGCAGGGACGCTGACGGCCATCCTTGCCGGAGTGCTCGGGCAGGATGAATACGGAACTCGGGCGACAGCAACGGCGACCTGGGGAGCGTTCGGCGGCGGCGCCACGGTGCCTCTGACCATGTCCCAATGCGAATGGAACGTCCTCACCGGGGGAAATCTCGCGAATCTGCCCACATCCGAGCGAACGATCTATTTCCACAGTTCGCAGACGGCCGCGACGCAGAACACGTGCGGGGGCCCTGCCAACCAGAACCATCCTGGTGGTTTCGGCTGGCTGAACACCGCATCGGGTACCTGTTCGGCCACGGTCTACATGGGACAAGTGGCGACCGACACCGGCAACAACGTCCCGAACGGGTGCACGCAAACGTTCTTCCAGCAGTTGATCGGTGGCGATCCGGTACTGATGCCGGTCTTCGGCAACATCAGCAACGCACAGGGAAACAACGCGACGTACAACATCGTTGGTTTCGCGGCATTCGAAGTAACGGGCTACCGCTTCAGTGGCAGTCAGTACAACGAGCCTGCCGGCAATGTGCCGTGTAGCGGCAACGACCGCTGTATCCGCGGGCGCTTCGTCGCCTACTACGACCTGGGCGCAGAGCCCTCCCCGAGCGCCACGGATTTCGGTGCTTACGTCATCGGTTTGACCGGCTAGGAGAAGCGAATCATGCGCAAGGTCTTGGGTGTGCTCGGCGCCTTTCTGTTGGCGTTGGTCGGCACTGGGCTGCTGGTGGCATATGTGCGGGGGGCCGAGGACCGGGCACTCGCCGGTGAAGAGGTCGTCGAGGTACTGGTCGTGAACCAGGACGTGCCTCGCGGCACGCAGGCAGCCGAACTGGCGTCATACGTGACGACCGAGCGGGTGCCGGTGAAGGTGCGTGCCTTCGGCAGCGTCGATGACCTGGAAGATCTCGAGGGCCAGATCGCCGCCGTCGACCTCCTTGCTGGGGAACAACTGGTCCGGCCACGCTTCGTCACGCCGGAGGAGCTGGTCGAAGAGGCCGCGATCGAGATACCCGAGGGGTTGCAGGAGGTGACGCTCTCGCTGGCACCGCAGCGGGCACTCGGCGGCAAGGTCAAGCCCGGTGACACGGTCGGGCTGTTCGCATCCTTCTCCCTGGACGACGAGCGCGAGGACGAGGAGATCGCCGAGGAGGAGCGCGAGGCGTATCGGGAGCGCCTCAGTGATACCGCCAAGATGATCCTGCACAAGCTGCTGGTCACCAACGTGCAGTGGGAGCAGGTACCGCAGACGCCTGCCGAGGGCGAGGCGACGGGCAACACCATCGAACTGGCACCGACGGGGAACCTGCTGGTGACCTTCGCGGTGAACGTGGACCAGGCAGAACGCATGGTTTTCACCGCCGAGCACGGGCTCGTCTGGCTCTCCGCTGAACCGGAGACGGCCAGCGAAGAAGGCAGCCTGCTGCGGACGCCGAGGAACATCTACGATGACTGACCTCCGAATCCTCCTCGCCACGCCAGAAGCGGGCTACGAGCAGCGCGTCCGCCAGGCCTTCCGGGGCATGCTCAACGGTGACCTCCGCCGGTGGGACGGCCACCTCGGAGCCGTGACGCCGGACGCGGTGCTGGGCCAACTCGGGGACGTGCAGCCAGACGTCGTGGCCATCGGACCCGGCCTGGAACTCGACAGCGCACTGGAGCTGGCCAAGCGGTTGGAGCAGGACCGGCCGGAGATCAGCGTCCTGCTGATCACCGAGACCACGCCGACGCTGTGGGAGCAGGCGCTTCGCGCCGGGGTTCGCGACGTGCTCGCTCCAGACGCGGTCGATGCCGACGTGCGCAGCGCCTTTGACCGGGCACTCGCCGTGGCCGAAGGCCGGCGTCGAATGCTCGCTCCGCCACCTATGGAGGCGCGGGGTCGCATCATCACGGTGCTCTCGCCCAAGGGCGGCTCCGGCAAGACCACGCTGTCCACCAACCTGGCCGTCGGTCTTGCCATGGCGCAGCCGGGCCGTGTGGTCATCGTGGATCTCGACCTGCAGTTCGGTGACGTGTCCAGCGCACTGCGCGTCACGCCCGAGTCCAGCATCGTCGATGCGGTACGCACGCCCGGCCCACTCGACGTCATGACGCTGAAGACCCTGCTCACGCCGCATGCGTCCAGCCTGTGGGCGCTGTGTGGTCCTGAGTCACCGGCCGAAGGTGAAGCGGTCTCGGCCGAGCAGGCCAAGGACGTCGTCGAAGCGCTGGCGGGCGAGTTCGACTACGTCATCGTCGACACCTGCGCCGGCATCACGGAGCACACGCTGTCGGTGCTCGAGGTCTCCAGCGACCTCGTGCTGATGTGCGCGATGGACGTCCTGAGCGTGCGCAGCCTTCGCAAGGAGGTCGACGCGCTCGAACAGCTCGGGATGACGCAGCAGAAGCGCCACTTCGTCATCAACCGGGCCGACTCCAAGGTCGGCCTGGACATCAAGGACGTCGAGGCGACCGTCGGCCTGCCGGTGGACGTCGCCGTCTCCAGCTCGCGTGCTGTGCCGCTGTCGATGAACCAGGGGTCTCCGGTCGTGGAGTCGGATCCGCGATCGGCGGTCGCACGGCAGTTCACCAACCTGGTGAACCAGTTCACCGACCAGCCGCAGCGGGCGGGGCTGTCACTGTTGCGGAGGGGTGGACGATGAAGCTCGGTCAGCGACTCAACGGCGGGGGACCGGGGGGCGAGGGGACGGTCGGTGCGGCGCAGGCGGGGGGTGCGCCTGCGCCGACCGTCCCACCGCCGACACTGCCCAAGCCGGCGGTGTCGGCACAGGCAGACCCGCTCTTGCAGATCAAGCAGCGGGCCCAACAGGCACTGTTCGCTCGGCTCGGGTCCCGCCTGTACGACTCCTCGCTCGGCGACGACCAGCTGCAAGCCTTCGTCCGCCAGGAACTGTCCGAGATCATCGACGGGGAACGCATCCCGCTGACGGCCGACGAGCGGCAGCGGCTGACCAAGGACGTCAGCAACGACGTGCTCGGGTACGGGCCGTTGCAGCCGTTCCTCGACGACGAGACCGTCACCGAGGTCATGGTGAACGGTGCGTCGGCAATCTACGTCGAACGTGCCGGACGTCTCACCCGCACCGACGCGCGATTCGTCACCGAGGACCACCTGCGCCGCATCATCGAGCGCATCGTCTCGCAGGTCGGCCGCCGCATCGATGAGTCCTCGCCCATGGTCGATGCCCGCCTGCCCGACGGCTCGCGTGTCAACGCGATCGTGCCACCGCTGTCCGTCGACGGCCCCTCGCTGACGATCCGCAAGTTCGCCAAGGATCCGTTCCAGGTCGACGACCTCATCAGCTTCGGGACGATGACGGCACCGCTGGCGCAGCTGATGGACGCGTGTGTCCGAGGACGGCTCAACATCCTCGTCTCCGGCGGTACGGGCACGGGTAAGACCACGCTGCTCAATGTGCTGTCCTCCTTCATCCCCGAGGACGAGCGCATCGTCACCATCGAGGACGCGGTCGAACTGCAGTTGCACCAGGACCACGTGGTCCGGCTGGAGTCGCGTCCGCCCAACATCGAGGGCAAGGGCCAGATCGCCATCCGGGATCTCGTTCGCAACGCGCTGCGCATGCGTCCCGATCGCATCATCGTCGGTGAGACACGAGGCGGCGAAGCCCTCGACATGCTGCAGGCCATGAACACCGGCCACGACGGCTCGCTGTCGACCGTGCACGCGAACTCGCCCCGCGACGCCATCGCCCGCCTGGAGACGATGGTGCTGATGGCCGGTGTCGACCTGCCGGTACGCGCCATCCGCGAACAGGTCGCCTCCGCGGTCGATCTGATCGTGCAGATCACGCGACTCCGCGACGGCAGCCGGCGGATCACGCACGTGACCGAGGTGCACGGCATGGAGGGCCAGATCGTCACCCTGCAGGACGTGTTCGTGTTCGACTACGACGCCGGCATGGACGCCGACGGCCGGTTCCGGGGCCAGCAGCGGCCGACCGGCATCCGCCCGAGGTTCACCGAGACGCTCGAACAATCCGGGATCCAGATCCCGCCGATCGTGTTCGGCGCCCCGATCGGCGACATGGGCGTATTGACCACGCGCGGCGCGGTCGCGCGATGAAGCGAGCCGCCACGCTCCTGCTGGCGTCGCTGGCCGCGACGCTCCTGACGCTGACCGTCGCCGCGGCGCAGACGCCGGGGGGAGTGCGCATCGGCGACGTGACACTCGACGCGTTCCCGGACGTGCGGGTCGAAGTCGTGGTTCCCGGCGCGTTGGACGGCGCGGACCTGACCTCCGCGTTCGCGGTCACCGAGGACGGTGTCACCCGCGAGGTCCAGCGTGTCCGACAGGCCTCCAGCGCCGACCTGCAGGTCGCGCTGCTGATCGACACCAGCGGCAGCATGGGTGTCGAGGCCATGGCCGACGCACGCTTCGCAGCCGTCGGATTCCTGGACCGGTTGCCCGAGGCAGCCAGGATCTCGGTCATCAGCTACGACACCGACGTCGAGGTACTGACCGGCTTCGACGGGGACCGTGACCAGCACCGCGACGCCATCGAAAGTCTGGTCGCGAACGGCAACACCTCGCTCTACGACGCGGTGATGACCGCGATCACGACCTTCCCCGAGCCCGGGACCGACACCAAGCAGTCCATCGTCGTCCTCTCTGACGGTGCCGACACCGTCAGCGTCGCCACGCTGGATGAGGTCACCGCCGCTCTCGAGGGCACGGGAATCGGCTTCAAGGGAATCGCCTACAAGACCGAGGAGGCCGACGACGCCTCCATGGCAGCCATGGCCGAGGTCGCATCCGGCAGCGTCGCCGAGGCGGACGACGCCGAAGCCCTCGCCGGCATCTACGACACGTTGGCTGCCGAACTCGTCAACCGGTTCCTCATCGACTACCGATCGGACAGCACCGGCGCGGTCGAGCTGGGCGTCGAGCTCACACAGGGCGGCGTGACCGCCTCGGACGTGCGCACAATCGAGCTGCCTACCTTGCTTCCACCGGCCGAGAGCCCGGCGCCTCCACCACCGGCCGAGGCGCCCGTCACTGGCGTCACCGTGCCGATCCCGTCGGTGTCCGCGCAGCAGCTGCTCTACGGGGGAGCGGCGTTGTGGTTCGTCGCGCTCGCGACCATCCTGGCGCTCGTACTTCGGCCACGTGAGCGCCGGGCGCAGCTGTGGGGGGCGGCGCACCGCGCCAACGCCGGTGGTGGCCGTGAGCTCGCCCAGAAGGCCACGCTGCTGGCCGAACGGACCTTGGAGCGTCGCGGCAAGCGTTCATCGCTCAACGCCGCGCTGGAGCGAGCCGGCATCGACCTGCGTCCGGGCGAGTTCGTGGTCCTGACATCGAGCGCCGTGTTCACCGCCGGCGTCGTGGGCGGTCTGCTCAACGGCCCGTTCGCCGCGCTGCTCCTGGCCGTGATGTCGGTCATCTCCGCCAAGCTGTTCGTGTCGTTCAAGACGTCGCGTCGCCAGGCGAAGTTCGCCGACCAGCTCGGCGACACGCTTCAGCTACTCGCCGGCAGCCTGCGGGCCGGCTACAGCTTCATGCAGGCCGTCGACGCCGTCGCGCGTGAGGCAGACGCGCCCTCGTCGGAGGAGTTCTCGCGCCTGGTGGTCGAATCGCGCCTCGGCCGCGACTTCGGTGATGCGCTGCACGCCATGGCCGCGCGCATGGAGTCCGAGGACTTCGGCTGGGTGGTCCAGGCGATCGAGATCCACCGCGAGGTCGGCGGTGACCTCGCTGAGGTGCTCGACACCGTCGCTGGCACCATCCGTGAGCGCAACCAGATCCGCCGCCAGGTCAAGGCACTCAGCGCGGAGGGACGCCTGTCGGCCTGGGTGCTTGCTGCCCTGCCCTTCGGCGTGGGCACGATCATCTTCTTCACCAACCGCCCGTACCTGGCGGAGCTCACCAGCGGCGGGCTGCTCGGCTGGGGCCTGCTCGCAACGGCGGCGATCCTCATGTCTGTCGGCGGGCTGTGGTTGCGCGCCCTCGTCAAGCTCGAGTTCTAGGAGCGATCGTGCCTGTCACCGTCTACCTCGCGGCTGCGGCCGTCGCCCTGTCGGTGCCACTGTTGTGGTGGTCCATCGCTGGGGCGCGGTCGAACAAGATGGTCGATCGCAGCGTCCTGATGGGGACCGGTGGTCCGACCGACCTGCGCGTCGCCGTCCTCCAGCAGTCGGGCATCGAGCGTGCCCGCCCGGCGTTGGGCAACCTCGGTCAACTCGCACGCCGGCTCACCCCTGTCGGCTGGTACGAGGCACTCGAGCGGCGCCTGATGCTCGCGGGACGTCCCGCCGCCTGGACGATGGAACGCGTCCTGGTCGGCAAGCTAGTCCTGGGCACGGCAGGCTTCGGGCTCGGGTTCGTCGCCTTCGCCGACAAGCGCACGGTCCTGTGGCTGCTGGTCTGGGGCGGCATGACGACGCTCGGCTACTTCGCGCCGGACCTGTTGCTGTACAGCCGGGGGATTGAGCGCCGGGAATCGATCCAGAAGTCGCTTCCCGACACCCTCGACCAGATGACGATCGCGGTTGAGGCTGGGCTCGGCTTCGAGTCGGCGATGGCTCGCGCCGGTCGAACGGGGGAGGGCCCCTTGGCTGACGAGCTCGTGCGGACGCTGCAGGAGGTGCAGATCGGCGTGCCGCGCAGCAAGGCGCTTCGCAACCTCGCCGACCGCACCGAACAGCCCGACCTGCGCCACTTCGTCCTCGCCGTCGTCCAGGCCGAGAACTACGGCATCCCGATCGCCGAGGTCCTGCGGGTCCAGGCCGCCGAGCAGCGCATGAAGCGCCGCCAGCGCGCCGAGGAGAAGGCGATGAAGATCCCCGTCAAGATCATCTTCCCGCTCATCCTGTGCATCCTGCCGACGCTGTTCATCGTCATCCTCGGTCCGGCCGCCATCCAGATGAGTCGCACCCTGTTCGGTGACGGCGGCGCGTTCTGAGCCCTCACCACCCACTCGGAGCCCGCCGATGACCTACCAGGACGAGTTGAGGCTGCGGCCGCTGACTTCCTCGTCGTCGGCCAAGACGCTCAAGGAGGCCGCGTTCGACGCCTACGCCGCCGCGGCGGCGTCCGTCGGCCGTCCACGGGCCACGCCGTTGCGGACCGGCTTCGACGTGCTCGATCAGGCCCTCGGTGGGGGTTTCCGCCCGGGCGACCTCGTCGTCTTCGGCGGTGCTCCGGGGGTCGGCAAGACGATCGCGGCGCTGCAGGTCGCCCGTCGTGCCGCGGTCGACGGCCGAAGCAGTGTCTACGTCTCCTATGAACACGACCACGCCACCATGCTCGGGCGCCTGCTGGCCCTGGAGTTGGCAGAACTCCCGGAGCCCGGGCCGCTGGGTGAACTGGACCGGCTGGCGCGCGTCGCCGTCGAGGCCGCCGCCGGCTTCCGGTCGCTCCAGGACGTCCTCGACGCCGAGCCACTACTTGGTCGCGCCTACGGCCGGCTCGACAGCTACGCGGAACGCCTCGTCCTGGTGCAGGCTTCCGGTACGGAAACCGACCTGGTCGAACTGCAACGCCTCGCCGGACAGCACCTCGACCCAGGTGGCCTGCTGGTCGTCGACTACCTGCAGCGCGTCCCGTCCATGTACGAGGACGCGAACGACCACGTCACGGCGATTACGCAGCAACTCAAAGACCTGGCGGCACACCACCAGGTCGTCGTGCTCGCGCTGGTCGCCGCCGACTGGGACGGGCTGCGCACGGGCCGCCTGCGGATGCATCACCTGCGCGGGTCGACCGCGCTGGCCTACGAGTGCGACGTAGCGATCCTGCTCAACGACAAGCACCAGGCCGTCGCCAAGGCACACCTCGCCTACGACACCGCCAACGCCGAGCGGTTCCGGCAGGCGGTGGTGTTCAGTGTCGAGAAGAACCGCGGCGGTCCCGCCATGGTCGACGTCGAGTTCCGCAAGGACTTCGTGCACTACCGCTTCGACCCGCGCGGCGCATACCTGCGTGAACGGCTGGTCGACGACCGACTGGCGGGGGAGTGAAACCGCGCGCCCCCTCAGTCCGTGTCGTTGCTCCAGCCGACCTTCCGGGCCATCGCCACGGCCGACAGCTGCGAGTTCAGCCCGAGCTTCTGCAGGACGGAGCGGATCTGGCTGCGCACCGTCGCCAGCGACACGACGGCCGACGTGGCGATCTGCTCCGCGCTGGCGCCGTCCATCAGCGACTGCAGGACGTGGCGCTCCCGCGGCGTGAGCTGCTCGAACGGGGCCATGCGCGCCTGCTGTTCGCTTCGCAGCCGACGCAGGTCGGCGAGGTACTGCTCGCGTTCACCCGGCGCGAACACCTCGCCCCGTTCGACGGCCCGCTCGACGGCTTCGACGAGCTGGTCGAACGGCTGCGCCTTCGACATCACCCCGATGGCGCCAGCCTCGACGCACTCGGCCAGCCGAAGACGGTCGGTGACGCCGGTCAGCATCAGCACCCGTGCGCCGCGGTCGGTCAGCTCGGGGATCAACGGGACGCTGGTACCGAGGTCGCCGCCGACGTCGAGGTCGAGCAGCGCCACGTCCACCGGCGGATCGGTGGCCGCGGCCAGGATGGCGTCGGCCGTCAGTTCGCCGCAGACCTCGACCTCGAGCCCGCGGTCGCGCAGCGCGAAGCCGAGGCTCTGCGCGAGCAGGCCGTGGTCGTCGACCACCAGCACACGTCGCCCTTGCGTCCCCGTCGTGACCATGTGGGGTGTCCCCTCCCCGTCGCCGGCACGAAGTCCCCGGCGGCTCTCGGACTCTACGCCTTGCCGAGCACGGCCGCATGAACCTCACGACACCGAAGCCGCGCGTGTTGGTCCGGGTGCTGCCACGCATCCTGGCCGAGACCCTGTGTGTCTCGCTGCGGGCACGGCAGGTCGACGCCGTGGTCTGCCCGATCCCCGAACGCCGTCGCGTTGCGCGGGCGCCACAGCAGTTCAGCGTCGCCGTGACCAGCGAGCCGCTGCCGGGCGAACTACTGGCCCGCAGCGTGGTGGTGCTCGACGAGGGCGGCGTCACCCGAAGCGTCGTCCGGGACGGCCGCGAGGAGGCGTGTGACCCCGGAGGCGACCTGGCCGACCTCCTCGCGCTGGTGGTCGGTCTCGCCGGGCAGCTGGGGGAGCCCGAACAGCTCACCGATGCCCTCTGAGAACCCGGGCAGTGTCAGCGCGAAACATGCGCCCGGCACACCGGGACGCTGCTCGAGACGCAGGGTGCCGCCCTGGTCGGCCATGAGTTGTGCGGACACGTACAGGCCCAGGCCACTCCCCGGACGGTGCGTACCGCTGCGGCCGCGATGGCCCCGTTCGAAGACGAGGTCGCGTTCGTCTTCCGCGATGCCTGGCCCCTGGTCCTCGACGCGCAGGACCAGGTCGGGTCCGTCCACCTCGGCACGCACGACGATCGGCCCGGTCCCGTAGCGGCGGGCGTTCTGCAGCAGGTTCTGGACCACCTCGGCGGTGTCGGTCGGGCTGCCGAAGGCGACGAGGTCGTCGCCGACGTGGTTCTCGATCCAGGCGCCGAGCGAGCGTTCGCAGGTCACGACCGCGGAGATGGCCTCCGACAAGCGGAAGCGGCCGAACTGCGGCTCGACGACCTCGGCGGAGACCAGCTGTTGCAGCCGCGAGATCTCCGCGCTGACGGCCGCCGAGAGCCTGGCACGGTCGGCGTCGTCGAGGCGGTCGGAGTAGGCCTGCAGGGCCCGGGTCGCCCCCTCGATGGCGGTCAGCGCGTTGCGGGCCTCGTGGGCGCGTTCGGCCTGGCGGGCATGGTCGACCTCCACCCGCGCCTCGGCGGTGCGCTTCTGCGCCTCCGCCTCGAGCAGCCGGCCACCCTGGGCGAGGTAGGCGTGGGCGAGGGCGATGGTGGCGCCCGCGATCGCCGCCAGCAGGCCCGACACCTCCAGCAGTTGGCTGGCCAGGCGGGTCATCGGCGCCTGCCCGGGCGCGGACGACAACAGGTGGCTGTAGCCGAACAGCAGGAACAGGATCCCGCTCCAGCCCAGGAACGGGCGGTCCTGGCGGTGGGACTTGCGGAAGTACAGCACGCCCATGGCGACCCATGCGAGTGCGAAGCCACGGTCGGCCAAACCACCCGCAGGCGGCGACGCTGTGCTCGCGGTGCCCGTGAGGCTGATCGCCAGCGCAGACACGGCGAGGACCCCGATCAGCATGCCGGCGAGCATGCGGCCGGGACGCAGCGTCGCATCGACGTCAGGAGCGCGCAGCCCCTCGAACACCAGCCACAGGGCCGCGAGCAACCCGCAGAAGCGGATCCAGGGAATCGGTCCGAGGTCGAGCACCGTCGAGGCGACCACCGCGTCGACCGCCACGACCGTCGCCCACACCGCCAGGGCGGTGCCGAGCCAAGCGGCCGCCGCCGCCCCGACGAGACGCCAGCGGAGATAGCAGAGCAACGCGAACAACACGGCGAAGGCGGCAGCGGTCGCGTCGAGCTGGCCGCGCAGCGTGTTGGGACGGATGATCTGCGGCAGCGACACGGTCATGGCGAGCAACAGCAGCAGGCAGGCGAAGATGGTGCCGGCGACGACCGTGGCGGTGAGGGCCTTCGACGCGGGCTGGCCAGCGATCAGCCCGCGGCGGTCCACCCCCCGGTAGCCGCGTCCCGGTGAGGCACCGTCGTCCGACTCGTCGTTCGACCCGCTCCGCATCGTCCCCTGCCCCCATGAGGCGGTCGGACTGGTCCCCCGTCCGACCGCGGACGGTGACGATACGGATGCAGTGGGCGAGATGTGGGCGGTTCGCGAGAATTCACGGAGATTTCATGGCGGCCGTCCGGCCGTCACGAGACCCGTTTGGAGGTGACCCAGTCGGCCAGTTCCCAGGCGACCAGCGCCGCTGCGGAGAAGGTGGCGAGGATGGCGAGGAAGACGAGCAGAGCCGTCAGGGACGACACGGCGACCTCCGAACGTGTGGGGGAGTGGGCGACTCCATGACGCGAGGATGCTGGCTGGGTCCGTTTCTAACCGACGGATCGGGCCCCAGCCAGCACCCTCGACCAGGTTCAGGAGGTGGTTCGTGCCGGCGGGAGCACGCAGACCCCGCCGAACGGACTGGCCGCGGCACGCTCCGCCAGGTCGGTGTCGACCTGCAGCCAGGAGCTGAGGACCGGCGCGGTGACGGTTGCTGCGGTGCCGCGGTCCTCGGGCAGGTCCACCTCGAGGATCTCGGCGCCGCGGGTCGGGTCCTGGGTGTAGAGCAGGTTGGTCTTGCGTCCGGTCTGGCGGCCGTCGGCGTCGTACTCGGGCACCCACTTCGCGCCCCAGGTCTCCTGCACAGCCGTGACCCAGAAGCCGACCTGTCGGATCTCCGACGCGTCGTTGACGTCGAGGATGCGCAGTCCCTGCTGGTACCAGCCCTGCGCGACGTAGCCGTCCTGGTGATAGTCGAAGTAGTGGGCCGAGCAGAACGCTCCCGCCGGGGTCTTCACACCGGTGTCGAGCAGTTCGGTGTTCCACTGGTCGAGCGGGGTGATCGTGCCGCCGTCTTGGACGCCGTCGGGATTGATGGTCGGGTCGAGGTCGGGGACGTGCCAGGTCTGGAACGAACCTTCCGAGGCACAGGTCGTGTCGATGTAGTCCTCCTCGGTGACGAGCAGGACGTTGCCGCGGTCGACGTGCGGTGCCCCGCTGTCGGTGACGCGGTGGCCCTTGGCGTTGCCGCGCGGATCGGACTTGCCGGGCCGCAGGCGAGGACCGGTGAACTTGTCAGCGCTCGGCCGCAGGCTGTTGTGCGAGATGAAGTTGTTCCATTCCGGGTCGCGGCCGTGGACGTCGGAGGAGTTGAGCACGACCGGCGCGGTCGGGTCGGAAACGTCGTAGCCGACGATGCCGCCGGTCCCGACCCACCAGGCCACCTCGTCGGCGTCGACGTCCCAGTCGTGGCCGATGCCGGTGGAGAAGGCCTCATTGGCCTCCATCGGCTGATCCGTGACCTGCGGCAGCAAGACCGGAGCGTCCAGGTCGGTGAGATCGACCACGTCGAACGCGGCGCCACGACCCGACGAGTACGCGTGGGTGCACGCGGTGTTCGCACAGCCGACGGTGTGGGTGTCGGAGCCGACCTCGACGCGGGACCGGACGTAGGGGGCGGTCGGGTCGGTCACGTCGACGATGGCAATCTCGTCGTAGGTGCCGACGTTGGTCGGGTCCGCGGTCGGGGTGACGCCGACGGTGTCGAACCCGACGAGCACGAACTTCGTGCCGTCGGCGCGTTCGCCGAGCTTCACGTTCTCGTTCTGGAAGACCGCGATCGGAACCGCACCCAGCAGGCGGGGCAGCGTGGGGTCGCTGATGTCGTAGGTGCGGACGCCGGTCAGGGTGGAGGCGTACATCACCGGCGCGTCACTGGCGAAGGCGACCGAGATGATCGAGGGGTCGGGGAGGGCGCCGACCAGGTTGACGTTCGGGCTCGGCAGGACCGTGTCCGCGGTCGCGGCGACGATGTCGGTCGTGGTGTCGATCACCCCGCCGACGTCGCCGAGTGTGCTGCTCGGCGCCAGTGCCAACAGCATCGGCGCCACGGCGAGGGCGGCGGTGCCGCGTCGGATTCGCATCAATGATTCTCCCGGTCTCGGACGGCTCTCCCAGCGGCAAACCCAACGCGCGCGCTCGGGGCGGGACACGTGTCCGTCCGGCTGCCGCACGCTCGTGCCGATGTGCCGGTCACCGTCCGGTTGCGATCGTCATATAACGGGCTAGGGTGGAGCCACCGAGCCTCTCGGGGGAGTGACCGTTGGCGAGCAGTCGTGCGAGAACCGGCGATCGCACGCCGTCCGAGCGGCGACATGTCGGCCTCACCCTGCCAAGACGCGTGAAGCAGGCGGCCACCGAGGCCGCCTCGGTGCACGACTGGTCGGTGGGCGACTGGGTGCTGGCCGTTGCCGCCGAGTTCGGCCCCACGCTGCGGAAGCGGCTCGGCACGGTCGAGGTGCGCCGCCGCCCGAAGGTCGAGGACGCCGCCTTCGCCGCCCTGTACCTGACACCCGACGAGCGCGACGAACTCGACGACCAGGCCGTCGCCTGCGGTCTCAACCGCTCCGCCTTCGTCACCGCGGTCGCGCGCCTGGGCCTCGGGGACGAGCTCGAGGACGTCGTCACCGGACTGATCGAACGAGAGGAAGCCCCATGAGCACCCTGACCCTGGAGCAGGCCCGCCGCATCATCGACGCGGCTTTCAACGCCGGCGCCGAACACGGCTACAAGCCGCTGGCGGTGATCGTGCTGGACGCCGGGGGCCACGCCCGCGCCTTCGCCCGCCAGGACGGCGCCTCCAACCTGCGGTTCCAGATCGCCCACGGCAAGGCCTACGGCGCGCTCGGCCTGGGTGTCGGCTCCCGCGCCCTGATGCAACGCGCCGAGGAGCAGGCCTACTTCATCGCCGCCGCGACCGCGGCCGCCGGCGGCGCGCTCGTTCCCGTGCCCGGCGGTGTGCTGGTCGCCGACACCGAGGGCGAGATCATCGGCGCCGTCGGCGTGACCGGTGACACCTCAGACCACGACGAGGTCGCCGCCGTCGCCGGCATCGAGTCCGTCGGCCTGACCGCCATCACCGGCTGAGCGTCGACGAGCGGCGAGGTTCGCTCCGTCGCGTCCCAGTCACGAGGAGTAGTACGCAGCGAGCGCGTCACAGAACGCGCGCCCCTCCTCGGAGAAGAAGAATCCGTCGCAGTAGCCCGGCTCGCTGTACGTGTCGGCGATGGTTCCGAGCGGGTCGAAATCTCCGAAGGGCCAGGCCTCCGAGCGAGCGTGGGTCCTGCACGAATCTCCGTCACCGGTAGCCGGTATGCAGACGTGTTCTGTCCACGCCCGCCGGTACGCAGCCTCCACGGCGGGGTGCAGGCTCGGGACGGCGGTGCGGGGATCCGGATCCCGCGGTGTCACCGGCGTCTCCGGCGTCTCTACCGGCTCTGGCTCCCACGGGTCGTCGGCCGTGACGGCACCGACCGTGCCAATGACGACGAGCGCAAGCATCGCGCCACCGAGAAAGCTCGCGGTCCTGACTGGCAAAGGGCGTCTCCTCGTCTCGTTCGTTGTCCAGACGCACCGCCCGACGCGGAGGTTGCATTCGATCCGAGGACGGTCGTCGAACCGGGGAGCAGCGGCCGGCGAATTCTAGGTTTACGTAATGTAGCTTATGGGGGATTGCGGCAACTGCCGAGAGGAGCTGCGAGCTCCACTGTCAGTGTCACTGAGGCGGCCGCGAAACGGCGGCGCGAAGCTGTTCGTCCTGAGAGCGGCTCTCGTTAGCCGGCTTCGCACCCGAAGGCGATGGCGAGTGCACCGCAGACCGCATCGAGCGTGTCGTCGTCGACGGCGCCGAGCCGCTTCGTCAGCCGGCGCTGACCGATGGTGTGCAGGCCGTCGCAGTTGATGACCGACCACGTGTCGATCCCCGCCCCGCCGTTCACCGCGACCTCGACGGTCAGCCCCCGAGCCTGGGTCGTGACCTCGGCCACGGTGACGTTCGTGCGGACGTCGATCACCTCGTCCCGGGTGATGACCAGCACGGGGCGAGGCTTCCCGCCGACGTCCGCGAGCCAGACGTCAGCGCCTCACGCGTCGCCCCAAGCCTCGGCCCCGTCCCAGTCGGCGTCTTCGGCCTCGGGGCGGGCGAGGTAGGCGTCACGGTCACGCTCGGCGCGGCGCAGGCGGATGGCCTGGCGCAGTCCCTCCCGGGCAGCCTCGGACACGTTGATCCCGAGCTCCCGCGCTTCGGCAGCGAGCTGGTCATCGAGGATCACCGAAGTGCGCATATGGCCAACGTAGCGACGCATACCACGGTGATGCAGCATGCGTTCGCCCGTGACGGTCGAGCGACGGGTCGATCAGCGATCCACGACGTCGAACCACAGGTCGCCGCCGCCCTCGGCGCGGTACGACACCGTGATCTCCTCGTCCTTGGCGATGGCGCGGGTCGACCACAGCTCGGCCGACTCGGTTTCGGGCACCAGCCACAGGTACGCGTTCGGGTCCGCACTGTGGTTGCACATCGACGACACGCCGAGCACCAGGCCGGCCGAGCCGTCGTCGTCCCACTCGTACACGTAGTCGTCGACGATGGTTTCGCGGAGCGCGTCACGTTGCTCGGCGGCGACCACCAGGACCGGCGCCTCCATCAGCAACGTGTCCGCGGCGATCTTCCTGGTGGCGAACAGGCCGCGTCCGGCGACCGACGACTCGCGAACTTCGTACACCGACATCCACCTCGTGACGGCTCGTGGAGCGCGAAGCCTGCCTCATCCGGTCCGTAAGCTCGTTATATGACGTGCAACCGGTGCCCCGCTGCCGGTTCAGTTGACGGGCAGCCCGTGCTTGGCGGCCGCCGACGCGTCGAGCAGCTTGATCGCCTCGTCGATGGTGTCGACCGGGAGCAGGCGCATCCGTCCCGGTTTGAAGTTCTCGAGCTCCCCGGCCTGGATCGCCGGGAAGAGCAGGACGTCGGCTCCCCGGTTGCGGGCGGCGGTGGCCTTGGCGAACAGTCCCCCGATGCGGGTCACTCCCCCGTCGCCCCGGATCCCGCCCGTTCCGGCGATGTGCCGGCCGTGTGCGAGGTCGTGATCGGCGGCGTCGGCGTAGGTCATCAGCGCGATCATCAGGCCGTGCGAGCGACCGAGGGCGAGGTCACGGAACCAGCCGATCGGCGCCAGTTCGGCGAACTGGCCCCCGATGCCCGCGTCGAGCTCCTCCGGTGCGAGGTCGACCACGTGGATCTGTTCGTACGGCAACAACGGACCCGGTCCCACGTAGGTCCGTCCCTCGGCGGAGCGGAAGATGACCGGCTCCTGCGCCCGCCCGACCGCTTCCTGCCATGCGGCACGATCGACCAGGTCGACGCCGTTCATCCGGGTGATGACGAGTTGCTCGGGAAGGAAGTCGAACTTCGGGTCGACGGCCTCGACGAGCAGGCCGAAGGTGACGTCGACGCCGGCACGTGCGAGGCCGACGGCCGCTGCGGCCGGCTCGTTGACCCGGGGCCGCTGGGCGCCCGCGGATGCGCGCATGTTGCGGGTGTGTCCGGTGTCGACCAGCCGGTCGGCGAGTACCTCGATCGCCATGGGCGGCCGTCCGACCGTCAGCCACGACCAGCGACCCGGTGGGTCGATGACCTCACCTTCGATGACCAGGCGGCCGTCGAGCTTCCACGCGTTGCCAGGCGGCTCCTCGTCGACCAGGTGCACCCAGGGCACCGGCGCGAGTACCAGCGCCGTGACCACCAGCAGCGTCTTCGTCGCCCGCATGCGGCGGCGTCGCGGAGCACGCTCCGAACGTCTCATACCGTCGGCCTCCAACCGTCGGATCAGCGCCCTCCCCAAGGCGGGACAGACGGTACCCGATCGGCCAGTGTCCAGTCGGCCCGACACCGGAAATCAACAGCATTGATCACACGGGGTCCCACCAGCGCACACGCGGAACTCGCCTCCTACCCCGATAGGAGCTGCTGGGCCGCCCGAGCCTCGGGAGCGAAGGGCGTGGTGACCGCCGGAGCAGGGGCTGACAGCGAGGCGCCGCAGGCGCCGACGCTGGCGAGCGGAGCGTGGGGTTCGGGGGCGGAACGCCCCCTGCGCAAGCGGTCAGCACGCCCGGAGCGGACGAACGAGAACGAGCCGCCCCATGCGCAGACAGGGCGGCTCGTCGGTCAGGTGGAAGTCAGGTGCGGTCAGTTCTCGTCGGTGCGGCCCTCGCCATCGGCGTCCGGCTGGTTGGTGTCGTCGGGCTGGGTTTCGGGTGCCGGTTGACCGTCGATCTCTTCGTCACTCGGCTTCGGATGGTCGGACATGGTGCCTCCGATGCTGGTCGCGTTTCGGTCAGGCGCGACGGCGGTTGTCGGCACGATCCGTCCGGCCGGTGCGCTCGACGATGAACAGCACGATGAGCACACCGATGATGGAACCGAGGAGTCCGGCGGTGCCCAGCTGCAGGCCCTCGCCGCTGACCAGCGAGGCCAGGACCCCGCCGACGACCGAGCCCACCATCCCGAGCAGGGCGGTGGCGACGAAACCCATCTTCTGACGTCCGGGCATGACGAGCCGGCCGAGGTAGCCGGCGATGATGCCCAACAGGATGAAGGCGATGATCCCCATGGATTGCTCCTTGTCGATCCGTGCCGACAGGATGACGAGGGGCGAGCCCCGGAGCGAGTACCGGGTACCGGTCGTTGGCCGGTCATCGGTGCGATGCTGGCCGGCTGGTCACCGACCGTCGCGGCCGGCCGCAGGCGTGGCGGTCAGTCGATACGGCGGTAGCGGCGGACCGACGCGGGCACGGCGATGGCCAGGATCGCCAGTGCCCACGTCAGCGTGAGCAGCACCGGCCGCAGCGTCGGCCCCCCGATGGACAGGGCCCGCGAGGCGTCGGCGGCCACGGTCACCGGACTGTTCGCCGCGAAGCCCTGCAGCCAGGACGGCATGGTTTCGACCGGGACGAAGATGGAACTGGCAAAGACCAGCGGGAAGACGGCCACGAACCCGGCGGTCTGCGCGGCTTCGGCGCCCGGTACGGCGAGCGCGACGTAGGTGAAGATCCAGCTGAGCACGAACCCGAACAGTCCGACGACCGCCAGCGCGGCGAGCGCCGCCAGCGGGCCCTCGGTGAAGCGGAACCCGAGGACATAGCCGACGGCGGTCATGAGCAGCAGCACGGCGAGGTTGCGTGTCAGGTCGGCGAAGGTGCGCCCGGCGAGGACCGCGTACCGCGACATCGGCATGGAACGGAAGCGGTCGATGACGCCGCGCTCGAGGTCCTCGGCCAGCCCGACCGCGGTCTGGGTGGAGCGGAAGGCGGCCGACTGCACGAAGATCCCTGGCAGCAGGAAGTCGATGTAGTCCACGCCCTCGGGCAGGGCGCCCGCGGCCACGCCGCCGAACACGGCGGAGAAGAGCACGACGAACATCACGGGCTGGATGGTGGAGAACACCAGCAGGCGAGGTTGGCGCAGGAAGTGGCGCAGGTTTCGCTTGGTGACCGTCCAGGCGTCCCGGGCGGCGAGTCTGGCGCCGCCGTGGTCGAGCGGCTGCGCCGGCGAGGATGCGCTCACGAGGCCAACTCCTGGTCGGGGTCCTGGTCGTCGGGTGGGAGCGCGGGGCCGTCGGGGGGCGGGTCGCCGGCACGGTCGCCGGTGAGCTCGAGGAAGACGTCGTCGAGGGTCGGCCGACGCAGGCCGACGTCGCGGACGGCCACGTCGGCTTCCCGCAACCGGGTGGCGACGTCGGCGAGCACCCGCAGGGCCTCGTCCTCCTCGACGTGGACGAGCAGTCGTCGCGGCTCGGGTGCGCGTTCGGCGCCGGGCAGCGCCTGCAGCGCCGCCTCGATGTCGGTGTCGGGTTGCAGCAGCACGTCGACGACCTGCCCGCCGATGCGGTCCTTGAGCTGGTCGCCGGTCCCCTGGGCGATGATCCGGCCGGCGTCGATCACCGCGATCCGGTCGGCGAGCACGTCGGCTTCCTCGAGGTACTGCGTGGTGAGCAGCAACGTGGTGCCCTCGCGGACCAGCTCGCGGGTGACGTCCCAGATCGCGTTGCGGCTGCGCGGGTCGAGGCCGGTGGTCGGCTCGTCGAGGAACAGCAGTTGCGGTGAGACGAGCAGGCTCGAGGCCAGGTCCAGCCGTCGCCGCATTCCGCCGGAGTAGGTGCGGGCCGGACGGTCACCGGCGGTGGCGAGGTCGAACCGCTCGAGCAGTTCGTCGGCCCGGCGGCGCGCGTCGCGGACCGGCAGGTGAAACAGTTCGCCGAACATGCGCAGGTTCTCGCGGCCGGTGAGCAGCTCGTCGACCGCGGCGTACTGGCCGGTCAACCCGATCAGGCGCCGCACCCGCGACGCCTCCTCGACGACGTCGTGCCCGAACACCTCGGCGCGCCCGCCGTCCGGCGGCAACAGCGTGGCCAGCACGCGCACGAGGGTCGTCTTGCCGGCTCCGTTGGGCCCGAGGAGCCCCAGGACCTCGCCGCGGGCGACCTCGAGGTCGACGCCGGCGAGCGCTTCGTCACCGCCGAAACGCTTTCGGACCTGTTCGACGCGGACCGCGGTACTCATGCGGTGAGTGCTCCGGGTAGGGACGACCGCCCCGTCGCCGTCGTCACAGCCGCTCGCGTGCGTAGGCGGTCGCCAGGCTGTCGGCATACTCGTTCCACCGGTTGCCGGCGTGGGCCTTGATCCAGCGCAGTTCCAGCTCCGGACGCGCCGAGACGGCCTCGTACAGGGGCTGCACGAGGTCGAGGTTCTCGACCGGGCCGGTCTTGCGCCGCCAGCCCCGCTTCGCCCAGCCGGCGGCCCATTCGTTGACGGTGCGGACGGCGAGGTTGGAGTCGCTGTAGACGGTCGCAGGGGTACCGGCGGGCACGAGTTCGATGCCACGCAACAGGGCGGTCAGCTCCATGCGGTTGTTGGTGGTGTGTGGCTCGGACCCGTGGTCGGTGGCGATGACCTCGCCGTCGACCACGTACACCGCCCCCCAGCCACCGGGCCCGGGGTTGGGGCTGGCGGAGCCGTCGGTGAACACGCCGGTGTCGGGACCGTCGCGGTACTTGTCGAGCACCTCGGCCAGCGTGAGCTGTTCCTCACCGGCGAACCTCGCACGCGACCGACTGCCCGAACGTGGCGCGGACCGACTGCTCCCCCGGTAGCAACGGGTGCACGTCCTGGGCGTCCACCCGGGAAAGCGCGCCAGGAGTTCGGCGGAGGGCACGAAGGTGTCCCCGCAGGAGCTGCAGCGAAGGGGCGTGGTCTCGGACATGGTGCGCGAGCCTACTGACCCGGCGCGACCAGCCGGACTACAGCCGCTGTTCGGTGACCAGCAGGCGCGAGCCGAAGACGTCGCGTGTGTACCGGCTGGGCAGACCGCGGTCGATCAGGAACTCGGCCGGTTCGGCCTCGAGGTCGAACCCGACCGTCATCGAGCAGGTCTCGCAGCGGTACTTGCCGAGGCCGATCATGCCCCCGATGAGGTGCTGCTCACCGTCGCAGCGGGTGCAGGAGCGGGTAGCGGGCACGTCGGCAAGGGCCGTACCGCCAGCGGGAAACGTCGTCTCGTCCATGGCTCCAGCCTACCTGCCGCTGCCGGCCCTCCCGTGCATCGACTGCGTCCGGAGGTCCCGGGTCCATCAGAGCTACTACCGAGCTCGCACCGTACTGCTCACACGGGCGCTTCGGAGGCAACTCGCGTGACCAGTACTCGTCCCCCGTCGTCCGTTCTGACCAGTTCGATACGCCAACCGGCCGGCCCGCGCGGTGGCCGCCCCAGCGCGCGCCACCATGCGGGCGTGTCCAGCGGCAGGCCGTGGCTGGCGAACTCGACCGCGTCGACGTCCCGCGTCCGCAGCCACGTTCGGACCGGCTTCGGTCGTGGCGGCAGCACGGCATGGATCTCGCGGTGGTCGTACCAGGGGCTCGGCGTGGGGACGTCGTCCGCGGTCAGCAGTGCCCGTGTCTCGGCCACGCGGCGCGCACCGATCTCGGCGCCGATCTCGTCGTGAAGCCGGGCGCGGACGGCGGCCGGTGCGACCTCGATCAGCACGCCGCCGACCTCGCCGACCGGGCGGCGCAGGCGCGGTGCGTCCGTGTGCCGTGGGCGCGTGTGTCCGCCGGGGAGCAGCGTGGCACGGGCGGCGACCCCGGCGGTGCGCAGGGCGCCGGTCCATGCGACCGATTCCCGCAGCGTGCCGGCGAACTGCACGAACTCCAGTTCGGCGGCTGGAGGCAGCTCGGGATCATCGAGGTCGACCGCGGGCGAGAGCACGACCGCGAGTCCGCGCGACGAGGCGTGCCTCGCCACCAACGCGCCGACGGGTGGCAGGTGTTCGGCGAGTCGACGGATACGCCGACCGTCGGCGCGGCGGCGACCCGGGTCGGCATGGACGAGGGCACCGTCGGGGACCTCGACCGCGAGTGCATCGCCGGGCCGCGTCACCACGTCGAGGTCGAGCGCCCGGGCGTTGTGCTCGAGCAGTACCAGCCGCGCTTCGTCGAGGTCGACCGCCGTCACCGTCGCGCCGTTCTCAGCCGCCGCCAGCGCGTCACCTCCGAGACCGCTGCACAGGTCCCACACCGCCTGCCCGGCGAGTCGCCGTGTCCGCCATGCGCTGACCTCGGGATCGCTCGCCTGCTCGAGCCCTTCGCGGGTGAACAGCAACCGTTCCGCCTGTGGCCAACGGTCGCGGGCGCGTCGTCGTGCGCTGGCAGCGGCCACGACCGCTGCGGTCCGCGGCGCCGTCAGGCCCTGTCCGCGCAGCGCCGCCACCACCGCCACCTCGGTCGCGCCGGCGTCGAGTTCTGCCGTCGTCGACGCGACCAGTGCACGGCCGACGTCGACCAACCAGCGCGCCGTCCCGACATTCAGTTCTTCCACGAAGCCGCGTTCCTGCTCGATTGGCCGGCCAGATGGACCGAGACCGGTACTAGGAGGGTTGCACAGGTTTCTCTACAGTCTCCGCCGTGTACCGCCGTGGGGTGGTACGGCACCCGATGGGAGGCACGAACCCGATGGCATCCGCCAAGAAGACCGCAGCCAAGAAGACGGCCGCCAAGTCGTCGGCCAAGAAGACCGCCGCGAAGAAGACCGCGGCCACGTCGACGGCGAAGAAGACCGCAGCGAAGAAGACCGCGGCCACGTCGACGGGCAAGAAGACCGCCGCGAAGAAGACGGCCGCGAAGAAGACCGCGGCCAAGTCGTCGGCGAAGAAGACCGCAGCACGGGCGACGAGCACCGGCGGTGAGAACCTCATCGTCACCTCGAAGCTGCGTGAAGCGGTGCGGTCCCAGGACGTGCGCATGTCCTCGGATCTCGTCGAGGCCCTCAACGCCCACGTGCACGAGGTACTCACGCGCGCCGTCGCCCGGGCCAAGGGCAACGGTCGCGGCACGGTGCGCCCGAACGACCTGTAACACCGGGCGAACCGCTCGACGCCAGGGGATGGCGTGCGACCCGCATCGGGTCCACGCCATCCCCTGTTCGTTGCGGGGAACCGCCCTGCGCGTGGGGGACGCAAGGTGGGGGCAGGGGGACGAGGGCGCGCCGCTACGTTTGGGCGCATGGAACTCCTGCGACTCGACCCCGCCACCGACGACCTCGGGCCCGACCCCGTGCTGGTGCTCTCGTTCGACGGCTGGACCGACGCCGGTGAGGGCGGCACGGCGGCCGCGGATGCACTGCGCCAGGTCGCCGACCCGATCCGGATCGGTAGCTTCGACGGTGACGCGCTCTACGACTACCGCGACCGCCGCCCCCAGCTGAGCATCGACCGCGGGGTACTCGCGCAGCCCGTGTGGCCGGAGTTGACCGTCGAGGCGTTGCGTCCGTCCAGCGGTCCGGCGCTGATCCTGGTGACCGGCGCCGAACCCGACCTCGCCTGGCAGAAGCTCGGCCGTGACCTGGTCGCGCTCGCCCGCCACTTCGGTGCCACCCGCTACGTCGGCCTGGGTGCGGTACCGGGCCCGATCCCCCACACCCGCCCCGTGCAGGTCCTGGCCACCTCCAACGACCTGCAGCTGCTCGAGCGCATGGGACGGCCCCACGAACCGCTGGTCGTGCCGTCGTCGTGCCAGTCGGCGATGGAGGCGCTGCTGGCGTCGGCCGGCATCACCACGCTCGGCCTGTGGGCACGCATCCCCCACTACATCGCCGGCGACTACCCCGACGGCGCCCGGGCGCTGCTCGAGCGCTTCACCGGCTACCTCGGCACACCGGTCGACCTGAGCCAGTTCGACGAGGCGGCCAGCGACAACCGTGCCAAGCTCGACCTGGCTGCCGCCTCCTCCGAGGAGGTCACCGAGCACGTCCGCCAGCTCGAGCGCCTCTACGACGCCGAGGTCGAGGCCGAACGGCTCGCGGAGGGCGGCACCTCGGGCAGCGAACTGAGCGAGGTGCCGGTGCCCTCGGCGGACGAGCTGGCCGCGGAGATCGAGCGCTTCCTCAGCGGCCGGACGGAGTGACGCTCAGAGGGTGAAGTCGAGGTCCGCCTCCATCTCGGCCACGTCCATCTGCGCCTTCTGCAGCTTGCCGCTGAAGTCCCAGTTCATGCTCTGCCAGCGGGTCACCTGGTCCAGCATCCAGATCCCGGACTGTCGTGCGCCGTTGCCCGACTTGCCGTTGCCGCCGAAGGGCAGGTGTGCCTCGGCGCCGGACGTGGAGTTGTTCACGCTGACCATGCCGGCCGAGACCTGCTCGCGGAACCGGAACGCGGACGTCGGGTCGTTGGTGTAGATCGCCGAGGACAGTCCGTACCCGTGGCCGTTGGCGAGCGCGATCGCCTCGTCGAAGCCGTCGAACGTCGCGACCGGGACGACGGGGCCGAACGTCTCGTTGCGGTACAGGGCGTCCTCGGCGGTGACGCCGTCGACGATGACGGGGTGCTCGAACAACCCCTTGGACGCGTCGCCGACGAATCCGTCACGGGGGTTGTCGGCCGTGATGCGTCCGAGCCCCTGCGAGCCCGACGTGCGGTGGTGGGGCTGGATCTCGCCGAGCCACTTCTCGAAGCCGTCGGCGAACCGCTGCGAGATCATCGGGCCGAACAGCACCGGCTCGTACGGGTCGCCGACCGCCGCAGCCTCGACCGCGCGGGTGAAGCGCTCCAGGAAGGTGGCGTGGACCGACTCGTGGACGATCGCCACCCCGAGTGAGGTGCAACGCTGACCGGCCGTGCCGAAGCCGGAGAACAACGCGCCCTCCACCGCGAGGTCGAGGTCGGCGTCGGGCATTACGACCAGCGGGTTCTTGCCGCCGAGCTCCAGGGTCGGCGTCACCAGGTGCCGGCCGCACAGGGCCGCGATGTCCCGACCCACGGCGGACGAGCCCGTGAAGCCGACCTTGTGCAGGTGGCCGGCTTCGAGCGCCTGTTCCAGCCCGGCTGCCGTCTCCTGCCCGTCGGCGACGACGAGCTGGACGACGCCGGCCGGGATGCCCGCGGCCTCGATGCAACGCACGAAGGCGTCGGCGATCGCGGGTGCATACTCGGCGGGCTTCCACACCACCGTGTTGCCCGCGAGCAGGGCCGGCACGAGGTACCACGAGGGCACGGCGATCGGGAAGTTGCCGGCCGTGATGACGGCCATCGTGCCGACCGGCTCACGGAAGGTGAAGAGCTGCTTGTCCGGCATTTCGCTCGGCACGGTCTGGCCGTACAGGCGTCGCCCTTCGGAGGCGAAGAAGACGCAGGTGTCGATGACCTCCTGCACCTCGCCAAGCGCCTCGGCGTACGGCTTGCCGATCTCGCGGGTCACGAGCCGCGCGAGCGCCTCCTTGTTGTTGGCGACGATGCGTCCGAGGTCACCGATGGCGCCGCCGCGTACGGGGGCGGGCGTGGCGGCCCAGCCGTCCTGTGCCGCGGCTGCGGCGGCGGCCGCCTTCAGGAACGTGTCTGCCGTCGCGAGGTTGACGCGCCCGATGACGTCGTCGAGGTCACCCGGACTGCGCAGTTCGACCACCTCGCCACCGTCGACGGTCTCGCCGTTGATGCGTGAGCCGAGTTCGTGCAGGGTCGCCATGATGCTGGGCCTTTCTCCGGCGCACGGCCGTCGAGTCAGGAGAGGTCGGTCAGGACGCGGTCGAGCGCCGCGACGCCGTGCTCGAGTTCGTCCTCGGTCACGGTCAGCGTGGGACGGAAGCGCAGGGTCCGTTCGCCACAGCCGAGCAGGAACACGTGCTCGTCGGCGAACAGCCGCGCGGTGACGGTGTCGCGCGTAGCGGCGTCCGGCAGGTCGAGCGCGCACATGAGTCCGCGGCCACGGACGCCGCCGACCATCGGGTGGCGCTGCGCCAATCCGTGGAGCCGGTCGAGCAGGACCTCGCCGAGCTTCGCGGCACGTTCGACGAGACCGTCACGTTCGATCACCTGCAGCATCACGGTGGCGCGCACGATGTCGGCGAGCCCGCCACCGAACGTGGAGTTGATCCGCGACGAGGTGCGGAACACGTGGCCGTCGACCTCGTCGAGTCGACCGCCGGCCATGACGCCGCACACGTGCGTCTTCTTGCCGAACGCCACGACGTCGGGGGTCAACCCGAGCTGCTGGTAGGCCCACGGCGTGCCCGTCAGCCCGACGCCGGTCTGCACCTCGTCACAGACGAACAGCGCGTCGTGTTCGTGGGCGAGCTCCTGCAACTGCTGCAGGAACCGCGGCGAGAGGTGACGGTCGCCACCCTCGCCCTGGATCGGCTCGACCAGGATGCAGGCGATGTCGTGCGGTGCGGCGGCGAAGGCCTCCCGGGCCTGCCGCAGCGCTTGATCCTCGGCGGCGAGGTTGGCGTCGGCGTTCGGCCCGAGCGGGAACGCGAGCGCCGGCGTGTCGATCCGTGGCCAGGCGAACTTCGGGAAGCGGGCCACCTTGTTGGGGTCGGTGTTGGTCAGGCTCATGGTGTAGCCGGTGCGCCCGTGGAACGCGCCCGACAGGTGCAGGACCTGCATGCCGAGCGCCGGGTCGCGGCCGGCTGCCTCGTTGTGGCGTGACTTGAAGTCGAAGGCGGTCTTGATCGCGTTCTCGACCGCGAGCCCGCCGCCCTCCACCAGGAACAGGTACGGCAGCGACGGATCACCGAGGACGCGCTCGAACGCGTCGACGAACGCCGCCAGTTCGACCGTGTACACGTCGGAGTTGGACGGCTTGTGCGTGGCCGCCCGTGCCAGCGACGCTTGCGTGTCCGCCGCGGTCAGCGCCGGGTGGTTCATGCCCAGCGCGTTGGACGCGAAGAACGTGAACAGGTCGAGGTAGCTCGTGCCGGTCCGCGCGTCGACCAGGCGTGCGCCGGCGCTGGCGTCGAGGTCCAGCACGAAGTCGTAGCCGTCCACGAGCATGTGGCGACCCAGGACCTCCTGGACGCGGTCCGGCGTGATCATCGAGCTCCCTTCGAAGGCGTGCCGCGACGCTAGACCCCTCCCCTCGCCCGGCGGCGGACGCATCGGCCCCCCGACCGATAGGCGCACGCGTTCAGCCGCGGAGTTGCTCGACGACGTGATCGACGCATGCGGTGTAGGCCTCGACGTCGGCCAGATCGACCGCCGGGAACATGCCGAGCCGCAGCTGGTTGCGTCCGAGCTTGCGGTAGGCGTCGGTGTCGAGGATGCCGTTGGCACGCAGCACGGCGTTCACCTCGTCGGCGCTGATCGTGTCGTCGAGGTCGATGGTGGCGACCACCAGCGAGCGCGCCTCGGCCTCGGCGACGAAGGGCTGGGCCCACGCGCGCGACTCGGCCCAGCGGTAGACGGCGTCGGCCTTGCGCCGCTGCTCGGCGACCACCCCGTCGAGCCCGCCGAAGGTCGCGTTCATCCAGTCGACCTGCTCCGCCGCGAGGAACACCGTGGAGACGCTGGGGGTGTTGTAGGTCTGGTGCTTGCGGCTGTTGTCCAGCGCGGTCGCGAGGTCGAGGAACGTCGGCACGTAACGATCGCTCTCGGCGATCCGCACGATGCGTTCGACGGCGGCCGGCGAGAGGATCGCCACCACGAGCCCGCCTTCGGACGCGAACCCCTTCTGCAGGCTGAAGTAGTACACGTCGGTGGCGGCGAGGTCGACAGGTAGCCCCCCGGCACCGGAGGTGGCATCCACCACGACCAGGGCGTCGTCGACCCGGCGGGGCTGCTGCATGACCCCCGTGGAGGTCTCGTTGTGGGTGAACGCCTGCACGTCGCAACCCTCGGCGGGTGATGGTGCGGGCACCGACCCGGGGTCGACCTTCACCACGTCGGGGTCGTCGAGCCACGGCGCCGCGGCCGTCGCGGCGGCGAATTTGCCGCTGAACTCGCCGAACACGTAGTGGCGTGCGCGACGTTCGACGATGCCGAACGCGGCCGCGTCCCAGAACGCCGTCGCGCCGCCGACCGACAGCAGGATCTCGTAGCCGTCGGGGAGGTCGAACAGCGTGGCCAGGCCCTCCTGGAGGCGCCGGACCTGGTCCTTCACCCGCGGCTGCCGATGGGAGGTGCCCAACAGCTGGTCACCGACCTCCGCGAGACGTGCCAGCGCCTCCGGGCGCACCTTGGAGGGGCCGCAGCCGAAGCGCCCGTCGGCGGGCAACAGCTCGGAGGGCAGGACGAGATCGGACATGGGGCGTGCCTCCGGGCGCAGGGCGGTCGGCGACGCACCGACCGGGGCGGACGAGTCAACCCGCTCCGCCGAGATGACGCCAACCGCACGGTGGATAGGCTCGCAACCGGCCTCCGCCCCACCGATCCCCCCGAAGTGAGCTTGCCGTGGCCCTCTCCCGCCGCATCGCCGAGATGGAAGCGTCACCGACCATGGCGGTCGACGCCAAGGCCAAGGCCCTGAAGGCCGCCGGGGAACCGGTCATCGGCTTCGGCGCCGGCGAGCCCGACTTCCCCACGCCCGCCAACATCGTCGAGGCGGCCCGGCGTGCCGCCGCCGACCCGGCCACGCACCGCTACTCCCCCGCCGGCGGACTGCCGGCCCTCAAGGAGGCGATCGTCCGGCGGACCGCCGAGGACTCGGGCATCGAGGTCGACCCCGGGCAGATCACGGTCACCAACGGCGGCAAGCACGCGCTGTACAACGTGTTCATGACACTCGTCGATCCTGGTGACGAGGTGCTCGTCCCCGCGCCGTACTGGGTCAGCTACCCGGAGCAGGTCAAGCTGGCCGGTGGCACGCCGGTCGCCGTGCCGACGACCAAGGACACCGGGTTCCGTGCCGGCGTCGAGCTGCTCGAACGGCACCGCACGCCACGCACCAAGGCCCTGGTCTTCGTCTCGCCCTCCAACCCCACCGGTGCGGTCTACCCGCGCGACGAGATCGAGGCGGTCGGTCGCTGGGCGGCCGAGCACGGGATCTGGGTCATCACCGACGAGATCTACCAGCACCTGGTCTACGGGGACGCCAGCTTCGCCTCGCTGCCGGCACTCGTACCCGAGGCCGCCGAGCGCACCGTCCTGGTCAACGGCGTCGCCAAGACCTACGCGATGACGGGATGGCGGATCGGCTGGTCGATCGCCCCCATCGAGGTGGCGAAGGGCATCGACAAGCTGCAGAGCCAGGTCACGTCGAACGTCGCCAACATCGCGCAGCACGCCGCCATCGAGGCGCTCACCGGTCCGCAGGACGCCGTGGCGACGATGCGTGAGGCGTTCGACCGTCGGCGACGGTTCGCCGTCGAACGCCTCTCGGAGATCCCCGGGGTCGAGGTCGTCGAACCCGAGGGCGCGTTCTACGTGTTCCCCTCCTTCGAGGGCGTCCTCGGCGGCGCGTTCGCCGGTCGGCGCATCGAGACCACCCTCGAGCTCGCCGAGGTCCTGCTCGAGGAGGCCAAGGTCGCGCTGGTGCCCGGCGAGGCCTTCGGCGCGCCGGGGTACGCCCGACTGTCGTACGCGCTCGGTGACGACGACCTCGCCGAGGGCATCGACCGCATCGCGAAGTTCCTGGCCGGCTGACCGGCCAGCGCTACTCAGCCGTCGACGTCGTCGCGCACGATGCGGCGCACCAGCGGCCAGGCGAGCACGCCGGCCAGCCAGGCGGTCACCGTGGGTGTGCCCTGTCGGCGGAGCAGCAGCGCGGTCCGCAGTCCCATGCCGACGTAGAGCAGCAGGCCGAGCACGACGACGGCGACGAGCCAGTTGGTCGTCATTCCTTCTCGTAGGGCTGGCCGTCGGCTGCCGGTGCCCGGAGCCGCCCGATCAGTCCGGCGACGACGAAGATGGTGACGACGTAGGGCGCGGTGAGCAGCACCTCGGACGGCACCGGCACCCGCAGCAGCTGCAGCGACACGGCCAGCGCCTCGGCGAACCCGAAGATCAGGGCGGCGCCGAAGGCGCCCACGGGGCTGTAGCGGCCGACCAGCATGGCCGCCAGGGCGATGAAGCCGCGCCCGCCGGTCATCTCGCGCGAGAAGGACCCGGTCGCGTCCAGCGTGAAGTAGGCCCCGCCGATCCCGGCGGCGACCCCACCGAGCAGCACGGCCTTGTAGCGGGTCGCCAGCACCTTGATGCCGACCGTGTCGGCCGCCTTGGGGTGCTCGCCGACCGAGCGCAGCCGCAGGCCCCAGCGGGTCTGGAACAGCGCGTACTGCAGGACCAGCACCGCGGCCAGCATGGTGAACACCAGCACGGAGTGGCGGAAGAACACCGGCCCGATCAGCGGCAGGTCGCTCAGGAACGGCACCGTGACCGTCGGGAAGCGGGTGGGCGAGTTGAGCTGCGGGTTGGGCACGAGCAGCTGCGTCGTCAGGAACGAGGTCATCCCGGTGACCAGGACGATCAACACCACGCCGACCACGATCTGGTCCGCCTTGAAGCGGATCGACAGGCCCGCGAGCATGAGCGCGACGACGACGCCGGCCGCGATGCCGCCGGCGAGCCCGACCCACGGGCTGGTCGCGAGCGAGGCGAACACGGCGGCCGCGAAGGCGCCCGCGAGGAACTGCCCCTCGATGGCGATGTTGATCACGCCGGCACGCTCGCACAGCACGCCGGCCAGGGCGCCCAGCGCGATCGGTGTGGCGCGGCTGACGGTGGCGCGCAGCAGACCGACGAGGTTGAGCTGGCCGCCGGCGGCCGCCCACGACAGGAAGGCGACGACGAACAGCACGGCGACCACGCCGACCACGAGCACGCTGCGACGGCCGAAGCCGGCGGTGAACTGCCGGACCGCGATGGCCAGCACCGCGCCGGCGAGGACGAGCACGACCGGGACGACGCTGACGCGCAGGTTCGGCAGCTCGAACAACTGCCCCGCGCGGGCGTCGTTGAGGATGAAGGTCGCCGTCTCGCCGCGCGGCGTGCGGGCGAACACCAGCCCCATCACCGCGACGCACAGCACCGAGAAGATGCCGAAGTTGCGGTTGCGGCGCCGCAGGCGCTGCTCGGCCAGGGACGGTGCGGCCACCGTGTGCGTGTCGGTCGCGGTGCTCACGAGCCCCACCCCTTCGCGACCTGCCCGGTGGCGAGGTCGTCGGCCTTGACGCGGAAGATGGCCCGGACCAGGCCCGGCGCCGCGATGAACACGATGATCAGCGCCTGGATGACCAGCACGAGGTCGAGCGAGGTGCCGGTCTGCGCCTGCATCGACCGGCCACCGGCACGCAGCGCCCCGAACAGCAGGCCGGCTGCGACCGTCCCGCCGATGCGACCGCGACCGAGGAGCGCGACCGTGATGCCGTCGAAGCCGAGTCCGGCCGAGAACCCGATGGTGAGGCGGTGCTGGAGACCGAGGATGAGCGCGGCGCCGGCGGCCCCGGCCAGGGCGCCGCCCGTCGCCATCGCGCTGATGACGGTCCGATCGGGGTTCATCCCGGCGGTGCGCGCCGCCTCGGCGTTGAGACCGACGGCGTTGAGCTCGAAGCCACGGGTCGAGCGTTCCACGAGCCAGAACACGAAGACGGCGAGCGCGAGCGCCATCAGCAGCGAGGTGTTGACACGCAGGCCGTCGAGGAAGCGGGGGAACTGCGCCGAGGTCTCGACGGTCTTCGAGATCGGGTCGGCCCGGTCGGGCCGGCGGAACAGCGCCGTGCTGATCATCCAGGCGCTGACCAGGCGGGCGATGTTGTTGAGCATGATGGTCGAGATGACCTCGTGCGCTCCGGTGCGGGCCTTGAGGGCACCCGGCAGCCAGCCGTACAGCCAGCCGCCGGCGATGCCGGCGGCCGCGGCCAGCGGCAGGTGGAGCACCAGCGGCAGACCGGTGACGGAGAACCCGACCAGTCCGGCGACCATGCCGCCGGCGATGAGCTGGCCCTCGGCACCGATGTTGAACAACCCCGCCCGCAGCGGCACGGCGACGGCGAGGCCGGTCAGGATCAGCGGGGTCGCCGACACCAACGTCTCGGAGATCTGCGCCCGTCCACCGAGCGAACCGCGGAACAGCGCCAGGTAGGCCGCGCTCACGACCTCCCACGAAGCCCGGAAGGCGTCACCGGGCCGGGCGAAGAAGTACCCGAAGGTCTCGCGGACGGACGGTTCGGTCAGGGCGATGATCACGCCGCCGATCACGATGGCGGCGACGAACGACAGGATCGTCACCAGCACGCTCGTACCGGTGAGCGCCGCCACGAGCCGCTGGCCGAATCCGGCGCCCGGGTCGAGGTGGGGGGTCGCGGCCTCGCGTTCCTTGGCGGCCTCGATCTCCTGACGGGCGACCTCCTCCTCGGAGAGCGTCACCGCCCCGTGCTCGGCCGGCTCCCCGGCGGGCCCGTCCTCGTGTCGGTCGGTCATCGTGGTTCTCCGCTGAGGACCTCGTCGGGATCGGCGCCGGCCATCATGCGACCGACCGCCTCCTTGCTCACGGGCATCGGGAACGGCCCGACCAGCTTGCCGTGGAACATCACCGCGACCCGGTCGGCCAGGGCGAGCACCTCGTCGAGCTCGGACGAGACGAGCACGACCGCGGTGCCCTTGTCCCGCTTGGCGACCAGTTCGCGGTGGATGTACTCGATGGAGCCGACGTCGACGCCGCGGGTCGGCTGCGACGCGACCAGCAGGTCGATCGGGCGGTCGAACTCACGGGCCACGACCAGTTTCTGCTGGTTGCCACCCGACAGCGTTCCGGCCGGCGTCGAGGTCGACGGGGTGCGCACGTCGTAGGCCTCGACGAGCCGGCGGGCGTGCCGGTCGATCTCGCGGAACTGCTGGGTCGCGTGCTTGGCAAACGGCTCGGCGTCCCACAGGTTGAGCACGAGGTTCTCGGCGACGCTGAAGTCCGCGACCAGACCGTCGCGGCCCCGGTCCTCGGGCACGTGGCCGACGCCGCCGCGCAGTACTTCTTTGCGTGTTCGTCCGGCGATCGGCTCCCCCGCGACGGTTACCTCGCCCGACAGGATCGTCTCGAGGCCCGTCAGCGCCCGCACGAGCGGCGTCTGGCCGTTGCCCTCGACCCCGGCGATGGCCACGATCTCGCCGCGGCGCACCTCGAGGGACACGTCGTCGACCAGCGTGGTCCCGGCGAGGTCCTGCACCACGAGGTTGCGCACGTCGAGCACGACGTCCTCGGGCTGCGCCGGTGGCTTGTCGACGACCAGTTCGACCGGACGCCCGACCATGAGGTTGGCCAGGTCCTGTTCGGACGCGGTGCGCGGGTCGGCCGTCCCCACGATCCTGCCGCGACGCAGCACGCTGATCTCGTCGGCGATGTCGCGGTGCTCGCGCAGCTTGTGCGAGATGAAGATGACCGAGCGCCCCTCCGCGGTGAACCCGCGGATGGCCGCGAACAGATCGTCCGCCTCCTGGGGTGTGAGCACGGCCGTCGGTTCGTCGAGGATGAGCAGACGGGCGTCGCGGTAGAGCGCCTTGAGGATCTCGACCCGCTGCTGGACGCCGACCGGAAGGTCCTCGACGACGGCGTCGGGGTCGACGGGAAGTCCGGAGCGTTCCGCGAGCTCGCGCACCTCGCGGGAGGCACGGGCGCGGTCGAGCCTTCCGAGCTGGCGGGTGTGTTCGACGCCCAGCAGGATGTTCTCGGCGACGGTGAACACCGGGACCAGCATGAAGTGTTGGTGGACCATGCCGATGCCGGCGGCGATCGCGTCACCGGGTCCGTCGAGGTCGAGGGTCTTTCCGTCGACGAGGATCTCGCCCTCGTCGGCCCGGTACAGGCCGTAGAGGATGTTCATCAGCGTCGACTTGCCGGCGCCGTTCTCGCCGAGCAGGCCGTGGACCTGTCCGGGTTCGACGACCAGGTCGACGGCGTCGTTGGCGACGACGCCCGGGAACCGCTTGGTGATGCCGCGGAGCTCGAGATGCACGCGCGTCTCCTCGAGGAGGCGGTGGCCGGCTGGCGTGGCCCGGGACGCTAGCGCCCGTCGGGCCGTGAGGACGGCCGAGGGTGCCCGCGACTCGCGGGCACCCTCGGCTCGTGACGGTCGGAACCGTCACCCGTGGTCACGGGGTGTTACTGGTAGTCCGCCGGGTCGACCGAGATCTCGCCGTCGATGATGCCCTGGCGGAGCTCCTCGATGGCGTCACGGACCTCCTGGGGCACCCGGTCCTCGTTGTCGTGGAACGGGGCCAGGCCGACGCCGTCGTTCTCGAGCGTGCCGACGACGATGCCGCCCTCCCAGTTGCCGTCGACCGCGGCCTGGACGCTGTCGAACACCGCGACGTCCATGTTCTTCATGACCGAGGTCAGCATCAACGAGCCGTACTGGGTCGACTCGTAGCCGTCGGTGTCGACCCAGACGATCAGGCCTTCCCCGAAGTCCTCGATGGCTGCGGCAGTGCCGAGGCCGACCGGACCGGCGACGGGCATGATGATGTCCGCACCGGCCTGCAGCAGCTGGTCGGTGAAGTTGCGGCCGTCGTCCTGCGACTCGAAGTTGCCGGTGAACAGGCCGTCGCTGCCGTCCCAGCCCTCGACCTGGACGTCGGTGCCGTTCTCCTGGTTGTAGTAGCGCACGCCGGCCAGGAAGCCGTCCATGAACACGGTCACCGGCGGGATGTTGATACCGCCGTAGGTGCCGACGATGCCGCTCTCGGTGGTGCCGGCCGCCGCGTAACCGGCCAGGAAGGCGGCTTCCTCGGTGCCGAAGACGAGCTCACGCAGGTTGTCGTAGTCGGCGTCGTAGGCGTAGTCCACGATCGCGAAGTTCTGGTCCGGGTTCGCCTGTGCGGCGGCCTCGGTTGCCTCGCCGAGCAGGAAGCCGACCGTCACGATCAGGTCGCACTCCTGGTTGACGAACTCCTGGATGTTGGGCTCGAAGTCGGCCTCGGAGGTCGACTCCAGCACGTCAGCGGTGATTCCGAGCTCCTGCTCGGCACGCTGCATGCCCTCCCACGCGGTCTGGTTGAACGACTGGTCGTCCACGCCGCCCTGGTCGGTGACGAGGCAGCCACGGAAGTCGGTCTCCTCGGCCGGTTCCTCGGCGGGCTCGTCGGTCTCGCCGTCGGTTTCGCCGTCGGTCTCACCGTCGGTCTCGCCCTCGGGAGCCTCGGGTTCGGCGACCTCGGGGGTGTCCTCCTCGGGTGCCTCACCACAGGCCGTGAGCGCGAGCGCTCCGGCGAGAGCAGCCGCGAACAAGCGGCGGGTGGTCTTCTGCATGAAGAATCCTGTCCTTCCCTGCCGGGAGGGGTCTCATACCGGCGAACGGGGTCGAATCACGAAGGCAGGCACCGCCGCGCCGAGTTCGTGGACCCGACCGGGCCGGAACGGGCGGAGGCCGCGACTGCCGTGGCGGATCGTACTACCCACGTCGTAGGAATCGCTGCAGGTTTCCGACGCCGAGCGCCGAACGCGCCCAGTCGCCAGCGGTGGCCACACCGCCGGGACGGCGTCCGATCAGGGCTGGGCCGGCGCCGGGCAGTCGACGCGTGCCGGCGTCGCGGCGGAGAGCGCGTCGATCTGCTCGGGCGTGAGCGGACCGGCGGCGCTCGCCAGTGCCTCGCGGTCGACGCACACCACGGTGCTGCTGCGCGCGCGGGCCTGCGAGCCGGGCGAGGTGGTGGCGAACCGTTCGGTCGTCACCAGCACGGTCGGGGTGGCCTGCGACAACAGCTTGAGCACCAGCGGCCGGACCTCGGCGTCGAAGTCGTCGGCGGCGGCGGCACGCAGGTCCAGGGCGACCTGCAGGTCCGGTTCGGCGGGCCCGAGGGCCCGGAGCTGGGTGTAGCCGGTGTGCAGGCGGCCACGGCCGACCAGGACCTGCTCGAGCCCGCGCTCCGCGGCCCCGCGCAGCTCGTCGGCACCGGTGGCGACGCCGTCGGGGTCGTCGGTGTCGTTGGGGAACTCGAGGTCGTGGGCCTCCCAGGCGGCCAGCGGACCGAGCCCGCTCCAGACGTCGAGCCAGCCGCGGGCGACGAGCGCGACGGCGGCGCCGAGCTCGGTGTCGGTGTCGTCGGCGGCCACGAACAGGCGGCGCAACCTCGGCTCCAGGGGGTCGAGGACCGCGCGCGTCGCGCCGGCGTCGCCCTCGAGGCGGCCCCAGGTGGCGCTGTCGTCGAACTCGACGCCGCTCGGCGCGGGATCCTGCGGCAGCGCGGCCTCGAGTTCGCCGAGCTCGGCGAGCAGGTCGGTCACGCCGAGTGCACCGTCCTCGGCCGCATCGTCGCCGTCACCGGTGGTTCCGGGCGCGTCGGCCGAGACCTCCGCGGCGAACTGCGCCGGCACGGCCCCTCCCCCGACCAGGACGACGGCCAGGAGCACGCCGACGCCCAGCAGGGCGAGGACACCGCTGAGGACCTTCACGACCACTCCTGACACGACGCTGGCCGGACCCGCGGAACGAAGCGGGTCCGGCCAGATCATCGGCAGGTGGGGTCCGACCTTGAGCGCGCCGGTCGAACGCGCCCGGGCACCGCGCGTCAGTAGCGGTAGGCCTCGTCCTTGAACGGGCCGTCGACGTCCACCCCGAGGTAGTCCGCCTGGTCGGCGGAGAGCGTGGTCAGCCGCGCACCGATCTTGTCGAGGTGCAGGCGTGCCACCTCCTCGTCGAGTCGCTTCGGCAGCACGTAGACCTCGTGCTTGTAGTCGCCGCTGTTGCGCCACAGCTCGATCTGGGCCAGCACCTGGTTGGTGAACGACGTCGACATCACGAACGAGCTGTGGCCGGTCGCGTTGCCGAGGTTCACCAGGCGCCCCTCGGACAGCAGAATCACGCTGTTGCCGCTCGGCAGGTGTACGAGGTCGACCTGCGGCTTGATGTTGGTCCATTCGTACTCGCGCAGCGCCGACGTCTCGATCTCGGTGTCGAAGTGCCCGATGTTGCACAGGATCGCGTGATCCTTCATCTGCAGGACGTGGTCGCGGGTCACGATGCTCATGTTGCCCGTCGCGGTGACCACGATGTCGGCCTCCCCGATGACGTCCTCCATGCGCACGACCCGGTAGCCCTCCATCGCCGCCTGCAGGGCGTTGATGGGGTCGATCTCGGTGACGTACACGGTCGCGCCGAGGCCGTCGAGCGCCTGGGCGCAGCCCTTGCCGACGTCCCCGTAGCCGGCGACGACCGCGACCTTGCCGGCGATCATCACGTCGGTGCCGCGCTTGAGCCCGTCGATGAGCGATTCGCGGCAGCCGTACAGGTTGTCGAACTTGGACTTGGTGACCGAGTCGTTGACGTTGAGGGCGGGCATGCGCAGCAGCCCGCGCTTCTGCAGGCTGCGCAGCGTCTTGATGCCCGTCGTGGTCTCCTCGGAGACGCCGACGATGTCGCCCAGCAGGTCGGGGCGGTGGTCGTGGACGTAGCCGGTCAGGTCACCGCCGTCGTCGAGCAGCAGCGTCGGGCCCGAGCCGTCCGGCCACGCCAGGGACTGCTCGATGCACCACCAGTACTCCTCCTCGGTCTCGCCCTTCCATGCGAAGACGGGCGTGCCCGCGGCGGCGACGGCCGCCGCGGCCTCGTCCTGGGTCGAGAAGATGTTGCAGGACGACCAGCGCACGTCGGCGCCCAGGGCCTGCAGCGTCTCGATCAGGACGGCCGTCTGGACCGTCATGTGCAGGCAGCCCGCGATCCGGGCGCCGGCGAGGGGCTGCTCGTCGGCGTAGCGCTCGCGAAGCGCCATCAGGCCGGGCATCTCGTACTCGGCCAGTCCGATCTCCTTGCGGCCCCACTCGGCGAGATCGAGATCACGCACCTCGAAGTCGCGGTCGGGATAGCGGCGCTCGATGGCGCTGCTGTCGGGCGCGGGTGGGGTCGGCAGGGATTCGGACACGACGGATACTCCTGAAGATCTCGACACCCGACGGGGGCAGCGGTCGGGTGGCAGGCACGCGGGACGTCGGCGTGACGTTCCCGGGTCGCGCGGAGCGCGGGAGGGAGGGTCGGACTCGACCGCCTCGGACTACGAGTGTGCCCCACCGGGCCCGCTGCGCGCCACCGCCGCGCCTGGACCGTCGGCGCGGTGCCCCAGAAGCCGTGCGACGGGCAGTTCCGCGGTGGGCAGGCGCACGTCGTCGTCGGCGACCGCGTGGAGGCGCTCGAGGAACCGGTCGCGGGCGACGTCGCGGGCACCGAGCCCCTCGAGATGAGGGGTCGTGAGCTGCACGTCGAGCAGCACGCCGCCTGCCGCAGCGAACCGGTGCAGCAGGTCGAGCAAGGCGACCTTCGAGGCGTCGGCGACGCGGTGGAACATCGACTCGCCGGTGAAGACCCCACCGACCTGGACGCCGTAGACGCCGCCGACCAGACGTCCGGCGTCCCAGACCTCGAGGCTGTGCGCCCAGCCGAGTTCGTGCAGTCGGGTGTAGGCGCGTGCCATCGCACCGGTGATCCAGGTGCCGCCCTCACCGCGGGCCTCGCCACATGCCGCGACCACGGCCGGAAACGAGGCGTCCACCGTCGTCGTCCAGCCGCACGTGCGCAGCCGGCGGCGCAACGACCGGCTGACGTGGAACGCGCCGACCGGCAGCACCCCACGCGGGTCCGGCGAGAACCACGGCAGCGGGACGCCCGGGTGCGGCCAGGGAAAGATGCCGCGTCGGTAGGCGTCCACCAGCGTTCCTGGCGCGAGGTCCGCGCCGACGCCGACGACCCCGTCCTCGTCGGCCTCGTGCGGGTCCGGAAGGACCCATGCCGAGGCGGGCACCGCCTGCGGCGCCCGGGCCAGACCGGCCTCGGCGCCGCTGCCGGCGCGCCGCCCGAGCCAGCGCCGCTCACCGGCGCGGTCCCCGCTGTGCGCTCCCGCCATGCTGCCCCCGACACCGGTCCGGGCGACGCTAGCAGCCGGGCGGTACGTCGGTGGGTGCCAACGACGCGGACCGACGCCGCAGGCCGACTACCGTTCGCGGCCTTGCGAGGGAGGACATCGGCGTGCGACTGCACCTCGTGGACGGCACCTACGAGCTGTTCCGCGCCCACTTCTCGAAACGTCCCGACCGCACCGACGTGCACGGTCGCGACGTCAAGGCGACCGTGGGGCTGGTCAACGGCCTGCTGCAGCTGCTCGAGGACGGCGACGAGCAGGTGACCCATCTCGCGGTCGCGTTCGACAACCCGATCGAGAGCTGGCGCAACGTCCGCTTCCCGGCCTACAAGGACAGCACCGGCGTCGACGAGTCCCTGCTCGCGCAGTTCGACGGCGTCGAGGCGGCGGTCCGGGCGCTCGGGGTGACGGTGTTCTCGATGCGCGAGCAGGAGGCGGACGACGCGCTCGGCGCCGCGGCCCTGCGGTTCGTCGACGAGGTCGAGCAGGTCCGGATCCTGACGCCGGACAAGGACCTCGGCCAGGTGGTCCGTGGCGATCGCATCGTGCAGGTCGACCGGCTGCGCGACAAGCTCTACGACGAGGCCGGGGTGCGCGAACGCCTGGGTGTCCCGCCGGCCTCGGTGCCCGACCTGCTCGCCCTGGTCGGCGACACCGCGGACAGCATCCCGGGGCTGAAGGGGTTCGGCAAGGTCGGCGCGGCCGCGGTGCTGACCCGGTACGGCCACCTCGAGGACATCCCGGCCGACGGCGCCACCTGGGACGTCGACGTACGCGGGGCATCGCGCCTGGCCGCCACGCTGGTCGAGAGGCGCGACGAGGCGCTGCTGTACCGCGAGTTGGCCACGCTGGTCACCGACCTGGACCTCGCGGTGTCGCTCGACGACCTGCGTTGGCGCGGCGCCGACCGCGAGGCGTGGTCGGCGTGGTGCGACGAGGTCGACTCCGACTCCCTGCGCGGACGTCCCGCGTCGTGGTCGGCGTGAGCGAACCCTCCGAGCCGCACGAGGACGTCCCGCCCGAGCAGGCCGACGACCTCCGCCGCAGTTCGACCCTGGTCGGCGCGGGGATCCTGCTCTCGCGCATCGCCGGCCTGGTACGCGAGTCGGCCACCGCCGCCTTCCTCGGCACCGGCGTCGGCGCCGACGCGCTTCGCGCCGCGCTCAAGATCCCCAATCTGATGCAGAACCTGCTCGGCGAAGGGGTCCTGTCGGCGTCGTTCATCCCGGCGTACGCGAAGCTGGTGTCCGAGGGGCGCGAGGAGGAGGCGGGGCGACTCGCCGGCGCGGTCGCCGGTCTGCTGATGGTCGTCACCAGCGTCCTGGTCCTGGCCGGAACCGTGTTCGCGCGGCCGATCGCCCGGGTGGTGACCCCCGGCTGGAGCGACGGCAGCGACCATTTCGAGCTCACGGTCACGCTCGTGCGCATCTTCACCCCGGGCGTCGGCCTGCTGGTGCTCTCCGCCTGGTGTCTCGGCGTGCTCAATGCCCACCGGCGGTTCTTCCTGTCCTACGTCGCTCCCGTGGCCTGGAACGCCGCCATCATCGTCCTGCTCGTCGCGGTCGGCCTGTCCACCTCCGACGAGCTGACGATCGCACAGGCCTTCGCCTGGGGCGCGGTCATCGGGTCGGTGCTGCAGTTCGCGGTTCAACTGCCGAGCGTGCTCCGCCTGACGAAGGACCTGCGGCTGTCGACGTCGCTGGCCGTGCCCGGGGTGCGCGAGGTCGTGCGCCGCTTCGGGCAGGTGGTCGCCGGTCGCGGCGGCGTCCAACTCGCCGCCTACGTCGACGTCATGGTGGCGTCCCTGCTCGCCGCAGGAGCGATGGCCGCGCTCGGCTTCGCCCAGATCCTGTATCTGCTGCCCATCAGCCTGTTCGGCATGGCGATCGCCGCCGCCGAGCTGCCGACGCTGTCCACCCTCGACCATCGTGACCGCGCGCTGGTGGTCGAGCGGGTGGACGCCGGCCTCGGCCGTGTCGCGTTCTTCGTGGTTCCCAGCACGGTCGCCTTCGTGCTCGCGGGCGACCTCGTCGTCGCGGTCGTGTTCCAGCGCGGCAACTTCGGCGCGGACGCGTCGGCGCAGGTCGGGTTCATCCTCGCCGTGTACAGCCTCGGCATGCTCGCCTCGACCAGTTCGCGCCTGCTGCAGTCGTCGCTGTACGGCGTCGGGGACACCCGGACACCGGCGATCTACGCCGTCCTACGGGTCGTCGTCTCGCTGGCGGTCGGCATCGCGATCATGTTCCCGGTCGACGCCTTCCAGCTCACCTCCGAGGGCTTCGCGCTGGCAGGCGAACTGGCCTGGCAGCCCGCCCCCGAGGCGCTACGGGAAGCGGACGGAAGCCTGTTCCGGCTCGGCGCCGCGGGGCTCGCGTTCGGCGCGGCCGTCGGCGCCTGGTTCGAGTTGCTGCTGCTCCGCATCCGACTGCGCATCGTGTTCGGACGCGTGCGGCTCGGTGGCCCGCATGCGGGCCGCATCGCGCTGGCGGCCGTCGTCGCCGCGGTGGTGGCGCTCGCGATGCGTCCGTTGCTCGATGCGTTGGCCTGGCCCGCGACCTTCGAGGGCCTGCTCGCACTCGCCGCCATCGGCGTCGCGTACCTGGCCTCGGCCCGGCTGGTCGGCGTCCCCGAGGCCCGCGAGCTGACGGGTCGCCTGGAGCGCCTCGTCCGGCGGTGAGGCGCCGGTATGGTGCCGTCCGGCGACGCCGCGCGCGCACGACGGCGCCAGCGCCCGCGAAGAAAGCTGATGCCGTGCCCTCGGTGTGGGACCTCTACCTCGACGCGGACGACGCGGCGCTGCTGTTCGCCGCGATCGTCACCCTCGAACGCCACCGCTGGGTCCGCGAACCACTCCCCCTCGAGGACGCCGTCGCGCTGCGGCAACGCTTCGACGTGATCGCCGGGATCGCGGGCGAGGACGCGGTCTACTGGGGTCGCGAGGCCGAGGACCGTCGGGAGGCCGCAACGGTCGACGGCGGACGCTGGGGCACGCCGCAGCTCGCGCAGGTCATGAGCGAGACCGCCGAGGACCTCTCCGCCGGCTCGCGCAAGGTCGAGGTCGCCGTGTTGGCCGCCGCCGAGGACCTCGCGGCGCGCCTGGCCGGGCGCAACTGACGCGTCACGCGTCGTCGTCGGCCCCACCGTAGTGGGCGACCGAGGCCGGATCGAGCACGGCCAGCAGCTGTTCCTGCAGCCAGGCGAGGTGGTCCATGACCGCCAGCCGGTAGGCGACGGGATCCTCGGGGTCGACGTCGTCCCGCTCGAGGTCCTCGATCCCGATCCTGGCACCGATGGCCAGGCGCAGGTCGTTGATGACGCCGAGGACGAGCGCCGCCTCCTCGGCGGTCAGCCGCACCCGCAGATGGCCGCGGTGCTCGACGCCACGGTCGAGCAGGCTGGTGAGCTCCTCGAGACCCACCAGGCGCGCCTGCAGGAGGTCGTCGTACAGCAGCCGCCGCAGCTCGTGGTCGGCCTGCTCGTCACCGCTCACGGCGGTCGGGAACAGCCGTCGTACGATCGGATCGTCGTGGTCGCCGCCGAGCAGCGACTCGCGCAGCCCGTCGCGGACCGAGTGCAGCAGTTCGACCTCGACCGGTTCGAGCTGCATCCGGATCGTCTCGCCCTGGCGCTTGAAGGCGCGGGTCACGAGGAACGCTGCATCGTCGCCTGCAGGCCGTAGCCGTGCAGCTGCTGGACGTAGAGCTCGGCCTGCTCGCGTGGCTCCGAGGCGACCAGCGCCTTGCCTTTCTGGTGCACCTCGAGCATCAGCTTGCGGGCGACGTCCTCGGAGAACCCGAACACGCGGCGGAAGACGAACACGACGTAGGACATCAGGTTGACCGGGTCGTCCCAGACGATGACGTCCCAGGGGCGGTCGCGGTGGGCGACGTCCTCAAGTTGCTGCTCACGGTCCTTGACCGGGGTCGCAGCCGGGCCGGCGAGCCGCACCCCTCCACCTCCGGTCACCGGGCGTGCGTTCCCGGCGACGGTACCCCGGAGACGACGACGACCGCCGCCGATCGTGCCGGCGACGGTCGTGGAGGACACGGCTGCGCGTGTCGTGGTCTCAGCGGCGACGGCGACGCGCCATACGGCGCTGACGCTCGCGCTCCTCGAGCTCTTCCCACGACGGCGGGGGCGCCATCGTGCGACCCACGGGGTTGTCGGCGGGCGCCTGCTTGGTGACGGTGACGGCGGTCGCGGCACGGCGGCCACCTTCGCTCTCACCGACCTCGAACTCGACCTCGTCACCCGAGCGCAGAGCGGCGCCGCCGTTGACCTGGTCGCCGGCGACGTAGAGCTCGTCGCCGTCAGCGGTGGTGACGAAGCCGAAGTTGCGGTCGGCGTTGAAGACCTTGACGCGTCCGGTGGGCATGGGCAGGGCTACCTCGGTGGGAGATGAAGTCGAAGATGTCGGCGGGGGGTCCGCTCTGGTGGAGCGACGCAGACCGCACCGCGGAACGGCGGCACGCCAGGGCACCGCGAGTGCGGCAGCGTAGCGGCTCGCAGCAGGTGACGCGCACGCACACTCCCGGTGGCGGTCAGCCGTGCGCCGCCGCCCACGCCCGACCGGCGTCCTCGACCTCCTCGAACGCGCCGCCGCGGAGCGCCTCGATCGGGGTGCGCCCATCGAGCCGCTTCTGGGGCTGGGTGAACCAGCGGGCGGTGGCGGACTCGTCGACCCAGCCCTGCAGGACCCGCAGCACGTCGAGGGCGACCTCGACCGGGTGCCGTTCGTGGTCGAGGTCGGCCTCGTGCAACGTGTCGACGGCGTCGTCGCCGATGATGGCCCGAAGCTCGAGTTCGTCGTCCAGTGGATCGTCGCGGTACACCGCCGGCCTTTCAGCCGCCCTGACGCAGGCGGTCGTGCTCACGTTCGCAGTCGGCGACGAACTCCTCGGCGGCGACCACGCGGTCGGGCAGCCGTGACTGCTCGTCGGCGATGACCGCGATGCGCGCACGGACCGCGTCGAGCAGCGGTTGCTCGGTGTGCCGCAGCGCCCGGCGCAGGCGCTGGTCGACCGGGTCGGCCAGTGCCTCGCCCTCGCTGACGAAACGGCGCAGCCGTCGGATCTCGTCGTGCAGGTACTCCTCGTAGCGGTGCAGCGACGCGAGATCCTCGCGCGCCCGAAGCAACGTGAAGTAGGCGGCCTCGGTCTCGTCGCGGGGCATGGTCAGGCCTGCGCCTCGGCCCGGGACTTGAGGCCTCGCAGCCCCTGGTCGAGGATCTGCTTGGCGGCGCGCTTCTTGAGGAATCCGGGCAGGGGCAGGTCGACGTCCGCCTCGAGCAGGTAGCGCACGCGCGTACCGCCGTCGGTCTGCGCCAGCTCGTAGGCACCGTCGAGCTGCGAGATCGTCTCGCCCTCGATCAGGGTCCACCGCACGTCGTAGTCGTCGTAGGTGTAGCGCAGGGTGTAGGCCACCTCGGCGACCCTGGCGTCGACCCGGAAGCGCGCCGTCTCCGGGTAGCCGTCGCCGTCCGTGGTCAGCACCTCGGCCTCGAGCACGCCCTCGGCCCATTCGGGATAGGCGGCGAGGTCGGTGATGGTGTTCCACACCGTGTCGATCGGAGCCGCGACGTTGGCTTCGTCGCTGACGCGCTCGCCCATTGCCGTTCGCACTTTCGCCGACGTTTCCGTGGTGTGCCTGCGAAGCGTCGCAGACGGCGACGAGCCTACCGGTGGGTCGCGGACCGGTCGTCGGTGGCCAACTCGTCGGCGATGCGGGCGACACCCGCCTCGAGCTCGCGCAGGGTCCGGACGTCCCGCACGACCTGGCGACGCAGCTGCTGCAGTTGCTCGACCGCCGGACCGAGCAGCTCGTCGGACCCGCCCTCCTGCCACGCGGGGCACAGGGCGCGGAAGTCGCACCAGTCGCACAGCCGGTTGGGGGTGGGCTCGTAGCGCTCCTCGCGGACCGCGCGCGCGGTGGCGAGCACCGCCTCGCGCGCCGCGTCGAGGTCGAGGTCCTCGAGCGGCACCGTGATCACCACGCCCGGGACGACGAAGTCGAGCGACACCGTGGCGGGCAGGACGCCGAACAGGTGCCGGCAGGCGAGCGCGTAGATCGCCAGCTGCAGCGACTGCGCCACCCGTTCGCGGTTCTTGACCTTGCGGTTGGTCTTGTAGTCGACGACGTGGAAGCGCCCCTCGTCGTCGACGTCGACCCGGTCGATGGAACCGACCACGGTCGCCTCGAAACCGATCGGCAGCTCGAACCAGACCTCGGTGTCGGCGGGCAGCCGGTAGGTCGGCGCCGCGCGCCGGTGGTAGCGGCGCAGGATGTCCTGGGCGTGGCGGTAGAAGGCGAGTTGTTCGTCGCGTGGCAGGTGCGCGAACCCGGAACTGTCCCATCGTGCGTAGAGGAAGCCGAGCAGCTCGTTCTCGGTCGGGCACGACGGCAGCTTGCGGTCGTAGAAGTCCTCGAGCGCGGCGTGGATGGAGGTGCCGAACGACAGGTGCGGGCCGGGCCGGCCCGGCAACTTGTCGACATAGGCATACCGGAAGCGCCGCGGGCAGTTCTCGTAGGCGTCGACGCGCGAGAACGACAGGCGGACCCGGCCCTCGGCGTCGATCAGCGGCGGCGAATCGGGCTCGAGCTCACCGAAGGTGCCGGGCGGCGCCCCTTCGACGTCGAGCAGCCGCAGCGCCCCGTCCGGACCCTCGGGCACCACAGGGCCCGTCGTCGCTGCCGTCTCGTCCACCGTCGTCTCACCCATGACCCGAGGGTAACCACCAACCGTGACCCCACCGGTCATTTCCCGGGCCGCTGTGGACGCCGGCGACGCCGACGCCGGCCGGGTCCCTACCGGTGTGCGGCCACGATCGCCAGCACCTCGTCGTGCAGGTGGCCGTTGGTGCTCAGGGCGTCCCCGCCGTCGGCGGTACGGGTGCCGTCCAGCGAGGTGAAGCGCCCGCCGGCCGCCTCCACGACCGCTTTGACCGCGACGAGGTCCCACAGGTTGACCTCGGCCTCGATGGCGATGTCGGTGCTACCGGACGCGACGAGGCAGTGCTGCCAGAAGTCGCCGTACCCGCGCTGGCGACCGGTGCGGGCGGCGAGCTCCGCCACGAGGTCGCCGTGGCCCTTGTCACGGAAGTAGTCCAGGCCGCCGAACGCGATCTCGGCGCTGGCGAGATCGGCGACGTCGCTGACCTGGATCGGATGGCCGTTGTGGTCGGCGCCGACACCGACCACGCCCGCCCAGCGTGACCGAAGGGCCGGTGCCGAGACCACGCCGAGGACGTCGTCGTCGTCGACCCGCAGACCGATCAGCGTGGCGAAGACCGGGTTGCCCTTCACGAAGTTGCTGGTGCCGTCGATGGGGTCGATCACCCACGTCGGGGCTCCGGCCGGCCCCGCCAGCCCGTCCTCCTCCCCCAGCACCGCGTGATCGGGGAAGCGGCGCCGGATCGCTTCACGCAGCGTCCGCTCGACCTCGACGTCGACCGCGGTCACCCAGGTGCCGTCCGCCTTGGTGTCGGCGTGCTGGCGGCCGCCGAACGCCGCACCGGTACGGGCGTCGGCGAGGTCGGCCAGGTCGTGCGCGAAGGCGAGCTCGGCGTCGAGCCGGGTCACCAGTCGAAGGACATGTCGTCGAAGCGCAGGATGATGTCGTTGGGCTGCACGGTGAGGGTGACCTCTTCGCGCGGCACCCACAGCGGGATGCACGGACCCTGTCCGGCGTGGCCCATCAGGCAGATCTGCAGCTGACCCTCGGCGTCGAGGCCGATGATCTGCCGCGCGTAGCTGAGCAGCTCGTGGAACTCGGCGGCACCGGCACGGCGCTTCTGGAACGCGGTGGCCCAGCGCGACTCCGAACGACCGTAGTTGGCGATCACCTGGTCGGGGTTGAGCTTGGTGATGCCGTTGAGCGACCGAACGGTCTTGAGCGCCTTGTCGGCCTTGGGGGTCTTGCCGACCCGGACGGCCGCGTCTGGCGTCGCGAGACGGCCGGGCAGGTCCTCGAGCTCGAAGTTGCCCGCCGCCTGGGCGGCCTTCTGCCGCTCGACGGGGACCTGGACCTCGATCTTGGTGGCCACCTTGGGCTTCCTTTGCGACGCGGGGACGTGACCGAGCAGGGTAGCTGCCGCGCCCTCGGGCGGCCGCTCGGCGCACGGCACGTCGTCGTCGGCCCCGGTCCTCACCGTCCCGCGCGCACCGCGTCCAGCCCGTGGAGGAACTGCAGACCGGGGTGGTAGGTGAGGTCGTGGTCGGACTCGTACAACACCAGCATGACGGGCCCAGAGGCACGCGCGAACACGACCTCGGGGTCGTCATCGGCGAACAGCGGCTCGATGCCGAGCTCCCCGGCCAGATCATCGGGCAACTCGTGGCCGCGCACGGTCTCGGCGACGTCGTCCCCCAGGCGATGTTCCTCGTCGGCGAGCTGGTCGAACGCCCGCACGCTGTGGTCGGGCGGCACCAGCTCGTCCTGCAGCCCGTGTGCGAGGTAGACCGGGACGCCACCGTCGCGGGCACCGTCGAGGTGCGCCCTGGGGCTGCGGTGGAGGCACGCCTCCTCGGCGGCGGGATCCTCCGAGGGGTCTCCTCCGCACGACGACTCGAGCCACTCGGCGTAGTCGTCCTCGGGGAACTGCTCGGCGGTGTGCCGGTGCCAGTCCACGAGGTCGTAGTTGGCCGCCCAGGCGACCGCACCGGACACGCAGTCCCGATGTCTTCCCGCCAGCAGGAGCGCGAGCATCCCGCCGCCGGAGAACCCGATCGTGTAGACGCGCCCGGGGTCGACGCCGCCCTCCTCGACGGCGAAGTCGATGGCATCCACCACGTCCTGCACGGCGAGGTCGGAGCCGGTTGCCTCGGGATTGTCGTTCGCGCCGCGGAAGTCGGGATGCAACAGCCCCCAACCCTGCTCCTGCGCCCAGCGTCCGAACGGGATGTCGAGGTGCTGCAGGTAGGGCGTGCTCCAGGTGTGCAGCGCCACGAGCAGTGGCGCGCCCTCGTCGGAGGGAGGCAGCCACAGCAGCGGTTGCTCGGCCCCGTCCGCGCTCGAGGTGATCGTGACGTCCTCGATGCCCGGCACCTCCTCCTGCCATCGCTGGAGCCCCTCGGCGCCGAAGTCGTCGACGTAGTCGCTCGCGTCGCCGACCCCCTCGAGACGGGGTGCCTCGGCGGCCGCTTCCACGATGGCGGCGGCATCGGGCGGAGCGCCGTCCGGCCCGCGTGCATCGCCTTCCGCGGCCTCGTCGCCCGCCCCGGGCGTCTGCCCGTGCGGGCCGTCCCCGCCGTCGGCATCGCACGCCGCGAGCACCACCGCGGCCGCGACGACGGCGGCGGCGAACCCACGGCCCGGTCGACGGCGGCGGAGGGGACGCGGGTACATCGAGCTTCCTGGTGTCGACGTCTTCCCGGGATACGGGCGGAGCCGTGACCCCGCCGGCCGGGACCCCCGACGATCGACCCTCCGGTGCGCTGGTGGCACGGGTGCAGGTGCGAAACGTCGACCGGGGGCCGGCACGAGCCGACCCCCGGTCTGTGCGCGTAGCCCCGACGGGATTCGAACCCGCGTCACCACCTTGAAAGGGTGGGATCCTAGGCCGCTGGACGACGGGGCCCCGATGCGCGGGCGGGAGGCTATCGCGTCGAGGGGGACGGCGGCGACGCGCCGCCGCGGCGCTCCCGCACCACCGAGTCGGGATGCACCTCTCCCGGCCGTCGCGAAAGGGTGCGCGTGCCGAGGCTCCAGGCGGGGACGCGCCAGGCCGCCTCGACGACGACACGTCGCGACAGCTTGCTCGCACCCTCGCGTCGTTCGACGAAGGTGATGGGCACCTCGCGGATGGTGAACCCGGCGCGCCAGGCCCGCAACGCCGTCTCGACCTGGAATGCGTACCCGTCCGAGGTGAGCTCGTCGACCGCGATGGCCTGCAGGACCGCCGCCCGGAAAGCGCGGTAGCCGCTGGTGGCGTCGCGGACCGGCAGGCCGGTCATCCCGCGGACGTAGCGGTTGCCCCAGGTCGAGAGCGCCAGCCGGCCCGAGGTCCAGCGTCGGACGTCGCCTCCCGCGACGTAGCGGGAGCCGATGACCACGTCGGCCCCGGCCAGCGCCGACAGCAGCGCCGGCAGCTCGGCCGGGTCGTGTGACAGGTCGGCATCCATCTCGACCAGGACGTCGTAGCCGTGATCGAGTCCCCACCGCAGCCCGGCCCGGTAGGCGGGTCCGAGGCCGGCCTTCGCCGGCCGGTGCAGCACGTGGACGGACGTGTCCGCCGCCGCGAGGGCGTCGGCGACGTCGCCGGTGCCGTCCGGGCTGGCGTCGTCGACGACCAGGACGTCGGGTGCGGCGGCCCCGGTGCGCACGGCGGCGACCAGTTCGGCGATGGTGCCGCGCTCCTCGTAGGTCGGGACGACGACCAGCACGCGCGTCATGCCACCGGCTCCCGGGTCCTGGCCCCGGCCAGGCGACGCTGCCCGAACGCCAGGAGCAGCAGCAGGAGCACCCCGACCCTGGTGGCCCAGCCGACGACGTCGCCGATGACGAGGTAGGGCGTGAGCCCGTCCACGAGCGGCACGTCCATGCGGATGCTGGTCTGGGTGAACAGCGGGGTCGTCTGTTCGACCTGGCCGTCGGGTCCGACGAACGCCGACGCGCCCGACAGGGCCGCGTGCACGACCCACCGGCCGGTCTCGACCGCCCGCAGCCGACTCTGGGCCAGGTGCTGGTAGGGCTCGGCACTCTCGCCGTAGGAGGCGTCGGTGGTGGCCGCGATGATGATCCGCGCCGGCGTGTCCTGTGCCAGCACGTTCGTCCGCGTCACCCCGGTGAACAGCGTCTCGAAACAGATGAGCACGGCGACGGGGACGTCGCCGACCTCGACCAGGTGCGGTTCGGGGTGCGGCAGGATGTCGCGCGGGATCTGGCGCAACGGCGGGAACCAGTCGAGGTAGGTCCGCATCGGGATGTATTCCCCGAAGGGCACCACCCGGCGCTTGTCGTAGCGGCCGACGGGCGCGCCGTCCCCGTCGACGAGCAGCTGGGTGCGCCAGAATCCCGTCCGCGGATCGGGACCGTCGAGGTTCATCCCGGCCAGCAGGTACCGCGACGTCGCCGCCGACTCCTCGAGCAGCGGCAGGAACCGGGCGCCCCGCTCGGTGAAAGGATCGGTGTCGATGCTCGCCTCGGGCCACACGGTCAGCTCCGGCGGCGGACCGCTCTCCGTAGCCGCGAGGGTCTGGTCGCGCATCTGGGTCGTGATCCGCAACGACGGCTCGGCGACGTCCTCCTCCCAGTGACGGATGTCGTTGCCCTGCACGGCCAGGACGTCGAGGCTGCCCGTGCTGGCGGGTGGCTCGATGGTCGCCAGGACGGACACCAGCAGCGCGGCGACCAGCACCAGCACCGGCACACGGGCACCGGCGACGGCGTGCTCGACCGGCCCGGACTCGCGTGCGAGCAGCCCCTGAGCGGTGTCACGCACCACGACGTAGGCGGCCGCGCCGATCAGGACCACGAGCAGCGTGATCCCACGGCCGCCGACGAGCCGGGCGACCGGCATCAGCCACGAGCCGTCCACGTGCGCGTAGGCGATGGCGCCCCAGTCGAAACCGTTGAGCGGCCAGATGGCCCGCCAGGCCTCCACACCGGCCCATCCGACGGCGGTGGCCACGGGCAGCCAGACGCTCCGCAGCAACGGCCGGACGACGACGGCGAGCACTCCGAAGAAGGCGGCCTGCACGGTGGCGAGCAGGCCCCAGGCGAGGTAGCCGGCCGGCAGGACCAGCCACGACAGCATCGGCGCGAAGGTCGCCAGGCCGCTGAGCAACCCGAGCCGGAACGGTCGGGGACGCCGGCCCTGCGCCCGCGCGGTCGAGACGTCGTGCTCGAGTGCGGCCAGCAGCAGTGCCGGGGCGAGGAAGCTGACCCACCACCACGCCAGCGGCGGGTGCGACGCGAGGACCGCGAGCCCGGCGGCCGCCGCGAGCGCGGGAGCCACGAGCGGGGCCACGGCCACCGCGCGCGGCTTCAGGCGCAGTCGCGACAGAACATGCGCTCCGGGTCGGCGAGCTGGGTCTCGAGCTTGGCCATGTAGCACGAGCGGCAGACGAACTCGCCCTCGCGGACGCCGTCGATCTCGTCGTCGTCGTCCTCGTCGTCGTCGCCCGCCACGGCAGCGACGATCTCGTCCTCGTCGTCGTCGAAGGTGACGGTCGCGGGCAGGGCCGCGACCTCTTCCTCGTCGTCGTCGCCCTCGTCGTCGGTGGGTGTCGGGACGGTCAGTTCCTCGTCCCCCTCGAGCGTGTCGTCCTCGAGCTCCTCGTCCCCGTCGCCGTCGAGGTCGTCCTCGAAGGCATCGTCTTCGAGAACGTCGCCGTCGGCGTCGTCGTCGGCGAAGGCGTCGTCGTCGACCTCGGTCGCGTCGACCTCGTCGAGGAGGACCTCGTCCTCGCCGGAGGTGCTCTTGCGCGCTGCCACGGACGTACTCCTGCGCCGGTCCAACGTCCTGGACGGGACGTGCGGGCGCGCTTCGTACCAGAGCGCCACCCCGCGCGCAAGATGATCGCGGCGGTGGCACGTACTCCGGAGGGTCCGGCCGCTGACGGCTCGGACCCTCCGGATGATCGGGCGTGACACGCCGCCGTTGGGGCCGTGGCGCGATCGGTACGGCTGACCGGCCACGTTGTCTACTGAGCGGGTGCACGCCGCAGCGTGCAACTTCCCAAGAGGGTCCTCGGCCGTGGCGCCGGGGAACGAGTCCCGCGGTCCGCCTCGGCCGGCCGCCCACTCCCCTGGAAGGTCCGCAGCGCCGCCGCTGGAAGGCAAGCAACCAGCGAGGGCGCCCGCCGTCAAGCGGATCGCGGCGCGTGACCGGCCGGGTTGCGCATGCCGCGCGGTTGCTCCACGGAAGGTGCACGAATCGAGCGGATGGCCGACACGGCGCCGCGGGATGTGCTCAGACCTCGCGGCCGGGCGCCACGGGCAGGGGCGCGTCGCCGTGGGCGACGCGACCGTTGACGACCGTCAGGATGCACCTGGCGTCCCGGGGATCGTCCGCGGCGTACGGGTCGCCCTCGAACGCCGCGAGGTCGGCGCGCATCCCGGCGCGCACGACGCCGACCCAGCGTTCCTGGCGGGCCGCGTGCCGTCCCCCGAGGGTGGACATCGAGACGGCCTCGAGTCGGGTGACCTCGTGCTCGGGATGATGTCGGTGCTCGGCCGCCCACACACTGCCCCACGGATTCATGGTGGTGACGTTGGTGTCGGAGCCGAAGGCCAGACCGATCCCGCGGTCGGCCAGCGCACGATACGGATTCGACCAGGCCGCACGCTCCGGGCCCAGTCGCGAGGCGTACATGCCCTCGCTGCCGCCCCAGCGGTGTTCGAACATCGGCTGGGCGGAGACCACCAGTCCGAGTTCGGCCAGGTCGTCGAACAGGTCGGGCGGGAGCACCTCGCCGTGCTCGAGGCGGTGACGCAGGCGTCGGATCTCGTCGGTGCCGCCACCGTCGAGACGGTCGGCGACCGCGCGCCAGCAACGCACGACCTGGCGGATCGCGGCGTCTCCGATCGCGTGCACGCCGGTCTGCAGGCCGGCGCGCGTGGCGTCCTCGAACCAGTCGGTGAGCGTGCCGTCGTCGAGTTCGAGGTGTCCCGAGGTCGCCGGTCGGTCGGCGTACGGCGCGCACAGGGCGGCCGTGTGCGAACCGAGCGAGCCGTCGAGGAACAGGTCGCCACCGGCCTGGCGCAGGTCACGCGCAACGGGGATCTCGAGGTCCAGACCGCCCCAGTAGGGCAGCACCTCGATGGGCCAGTCCCCCGTCACCCAGGCGTCGAAGTCGTCGAGCCCCATGACGTCGGGTCCGCCCATCTCGTGGACGGACGCCACGCCGAGGGCGGCCGCGTGCAGGACCGCGGCCCGCCGTGCGGCGTCGAGCTCCTCGGCGGCCATGGCGCCGACGCTCCAACGACGCACGATGTGGTTGGCCTCGCGCCGCAGGAGTCCGGTCGGCACCCCGTCGGCATCACGTTCGACGCCCTCGGCACGGGCCAGCGGCGCCGACGCGAGCGTGTTGCGGTCCACGAGGCTCGCGTGCCCGTCGACGCGCGAGAGGAACAGGGCCGCACCCGCTGAGGCCTCGGCCAGCTGGTCGGGATCCGGCAGCCGGTCGGGGTAGGTATGGGGGTCGAAGCCGTGACCCCACAGCACCCGGCCGGTGTGCTGGCTGGCGTAGCTGCCGACGGCGTGCAGCAGCTCTTCGCCGCTGCGTGCGCCCGACAGGTCCAGCCCGGTGAGGCCGAGGCCCGTGGGCGTCAGGTGGACGTGGGCGTCGACGAAGGCAGGGCCCACCACACCGCCGTCGAGATCCAGCCGGTGCTCGTGGGGCGGTGCCTGCCGCGGGTCGTCGCCGACCCACACGACCCGGCTCCCCCGTACGAGGACGGCCCGCGCGGCCTGACGGGCATGTCCCAGCGTGATGACCCGATCGGCGACCAGCAGGGTCCCGCGCGTCGGGGACGGGGCGCGTCCGACGTTGGAAGGCGTGTCCACGGGGGCGCTGCGACCTCTCGGATGTCGGCGGCGAGCCGGCGTGCCCGGCGGCGGATGCCGCGATGGTAGGCACCGCGGCGCACGGATGCCGTCATCGGCTGCGTCACAGGGCGCGGCTGGCTCCCCCCACCAGGACGAGCAGCAACCCGGCCAGGACGAACAGTCCCAGCGAGGTCAGTGGACGCCGCACGGACACCGGCCGTTGGCGGGCCTCGTCGACCAGGCTCAGCACCGCGAGGTGGATCGCGCCGAGCACGCAGCCGACCACGAGCCCGAGCAGGACCCCGATCAGGCCGGATCCCCCCGGGGCGCCGATGACCCCGAGACCGGCGGCCGCGACGATGCCGAGGACGGCGCCGGCGCCGACCAGCCGCAGGGCCGACCGCATGCGCCGGCGGTCGTGGGACCGACCGTCGGACTCGGTGGCGTCAGCCACGGGAACCGGTGAGCTTGCGTCCGATCACCAGCCGCTGGATCTGGTTGGTGCCCTCGACGATCTGCAGCACCTTCGCCTCGCGCATGTAGCGCTCGACGGGGAAGTCCGTCGTGTAGCCGTATCCGCCGAGGACCTGCACGGCGTCGGTCGTGGTCTGCATCGTCGCGTCGGTCGCGAACAGCTTGCTCATCGCCGCGACCTTGCTCACGTCGTAGCCGTGGTCGCGCCGGTCCGCGGCCGACTGGTACAGGGTGCGCGACGCCTCGGTGCGGGTCGCCATGTCGGCCAGCATGAAGCTCACGCCCTGGAACGAGGCGATCGGCTGCCCGAACTGCTCCCGCTCCCGTGCGTAGGCGAGCGCGGTGTCCAACGCCGCCTGTGCGACCCCGGTGGCGCACGCCGCGATGCCCAGGCGACCGCCGTCGAGCGACGCCATCGCGATACGGAACCCGGTGCCCTCCTCGCCGCCGACGAGCCGGTCGGCGGGAACCGGCGCGTCGTCGAACACCAGCTGCGCGGTCGGCGACGCCCACATCCCCATCTTCTGCTCCGGCGCGGCCACCGTCAGCCCCGGCTGGTCGGCGTCGACGACGAACGCCGAGATGCCGCGCGCACCCTCGCCCCCGGTGCGCGCCATGACCAGGTAGCGGTCCGCGATGCCGCCGTGGGTCACCCAGGCCTTGACCCCGTCGAGGCGGTAGACCTCGCCGTCGCGTCGCGCGACGGTGGTCATCGCCGCGGCGTCCGACCCCGACCCGGGCTCCGACAGCGAGTAGGCACCGAGCATGCGCCCGGTCACCAGGTCGGGCACGAGACGCCCGCGCTGCTCCGACGTCGCATGGGCCTCGATGCCCCAGGTCGACAGGGTGTGGACCGACAACCCGAGCCCGAGTGCGAGCAGGCCCCGCGACAGCTCCTCGACGACCATCAGGTAGGTCGCGAACGGCAGCCCGGAACCGCCGACGTCCTCGCCGAACGGCAGGCCGGTCAGGTCCATGCGTGCGAGTTGGTCGAACAGCGGACGCGGGAACTCGTGCGCCTGCTCGTACTGGGAGGCCTGCGGCGCGACGGCCTCGCGGGTGAACCCCTCGACGAGTTCGAGCAGCGCCTGCTGCTCCTCGGGAAGACGGTGGATCATGATCCCTCGGTCGTTTCGGGACGGTGGCGGGCGGTGTCGGGGGTCAGCGACATCAGCACGCGCCGGGGGACGTAGCCGAGCGCCTCGAGGAAGCGCTGCCCGCCCTCGTTGTCGGCGGCGACGGAGATCTCCACGACCGGAACCCGGGTCTGCTGCGCCCAGGCCTGGATGCCGAGCAACAGGGCTTCGCCGACGCCACGTCGGCGCGCGTCGGCGCGGGTGAAGATGGGGCCGACGGTGCAGCCGGTGGGGCGCAGCGTGCCGGCGGCGTAGCCGAGCGCGCGCCCGTCGTCGGCGTCCGCGGCGAGCCAGAAGATCCCGCCCTGCGGCAGCGGGGCGTTGCCGGGCTCGCCGTACAACGACTCCTGTTCGGTGCGGTACTCGATGGCCAGCGGCCGGATCTCCTCGATCCGGGCGCGACGGACCTCGACCCCGCCTGGCGTCTGCGTCATCTGCTCTGCCCTCTGTCGCCGTCGGACGCGGTGGTCAGCACACCACGATCCCGCGCGGGCGGTGGTTGACCCGTTCGACGCCGTCCTCGGTGACGACGACGATGTCCTCGATGCGGGCGCCGTACCGCCCGGGTACGTAGATCCCCGGTTCGACGGAGAAGGCCATCCCGGACGTGATCGGTTCGCGGTTGCCACCGACGATCCAGGGCTCCTCGTGCTCCTCGACCCCGATGCCGTGCCCGGTGCGGTGGATGAACTGCTCGCCGTAGCCGGCGTCACGGATCACCGAACGGGCCGCCTCGTCGATCGACTCGGCGGTGACGCCGGGGCGTACCGACTGCACGGAGGCCTCCTGGGCCGCCTCGAGCACCGCGTGGAGCTCCGCGTAGCCGTCGGGAGCGTGTCCGAGCACGTAGTCGCGGGTCATGTCCGAGCAGTAGCCGTTGCGGGTACCGCCGATGTCCACCACGACCGCGTCGCCGGTCGCGAGGACCCGGTCCCCCGTCTCGTGATGCGGCGAGGCGCCGTTCGGTCCGGACGCCACGATGACGAAGTTGATCTCGTCGTGGTCTTCGAGGATCAGTTCCCCGATGTCACGTCCGACCTCGGCCTCCGTGCGGCCCGGTCGGAGCAGGTCGGGGACGGCGGCGTGCACGGCGTCGATGGCCGCGCCGACGTCAAGGAGCGCCGCGATCTCGGCCTCGGTCTTGCGTAGCCGCAACTCGCGCATGATCCGCGAGCCGGGCACCCAGCTGGCCGTCGGCATCGCGTCCTGCAACGCCAGGGTGAACGACGTCCACAGGCGGTCCTGCAGCGCCAGGCGACCGGTGTCGGCACCGGTACTGCGCAGCAGCTCGCGTACCAGCGCGATCGGGTCGTCGGTCTCGCCCCACGGTCGCAACGGTGCGACCCGGTCGGCGCCGCTGTCCTGCGCACGGGCCGCCTCGAGCCCGGGAACGACCAGCGACGGCTCGCCCTCGGCGGGGACGACCAACAACGTCAGTCGTTCGAGCGGGAGCGCGTGGTAGCCGACGAGGTAGCGCAGGTCGGCGCTGGGACCCACCAACAGGGCGTCGACACCCGCGTCCCGCATGGCCTGCTGCGCACGTACCACCCGCTCGGTCGCCGGGTCGACGCTGGCTTCGCTGGTCACCGTTCCTCCTCGTTCGGGCGCCGAGTCTAGGCGCCGACAGGGAGGGCGTCGTCCGGCGGGAGCGCGAGCGGGAGAACACGGGCGGACGTCGGATCAGAGCTTGAGGCGCAACACCCGGTGCAGCAGGTCGAAGCTGGCCGGGGTGCGCCCCAGGACCTCGCCGTCCGCCTCGACGACGAGCGGACGATCCGCAGCCACCTCCACGCGGGTCGACTGCCATTCGCGCACGTCGCTGCGGCCGAGATGGGTCCCCTTGCGCAGCTGCGGGGCTGCCCGCAGGACGTCGATGGGCGCGCCCCCCCACGACTGCACGTTGAAGAGGTCGTCGTAGGGCAGTGCCCGCGGCGCCACCTGCAGGCCGCCGCCGAAGAACTGTCCGTTGGCGACCACCACGTTGCACAGCGGTTCGGTGCGCGTGCCCTGGTCGACCGTGACGGTCGTGTCGACGCGGCGGAAGCGGACGACCGCCCCGACGATCGCGGCGGCGTAGCGGGCCGTGCCGAGCCGCCGCGGAAGTCGGTTGGCCAGCGCGGTCACCGAGCCGCCGTAGCCGGCCTCGGCGACGTTGGCGAACAGCACGGTCCGCGGCGTCCCGTCGGGCCCGACGAGGCGGACCCGGCCGAGGTCGATCGGCAGGGTCTGCTCGCCGAGCAGGTGGTCGGCCATCACCTCCGGAGCCCGATCGAGCCCGAAGGTGCGCACGAAGTCACAGCCGGTACCACCCGCGACCACCCCGAGCACGGGATCGTCCCCGCGCACGGCGCCCGTCCCCGCGTCGACCAGGCCGTTGACCACCTCCTGCACCGTGCCGTCGCCGCCGACGGCGACCACGTAGCGCCGCCCGTCGTCGACGACCGCTGCGCGTGCGAGCTCGGTGGCGTGACCACGTCCGTCGGTGACGACCACGTCGTGTGCCAGTCCGCGGGCATGGAGTGCGGCCGTCAGTCGCGGCAGCACGCCCTCGCGGCCGCCACCGGCACTCGGATTGGCGATGAGCAGCGGCGGACCGAGCGGTGGGGACACGGGGCGGGCGACTCCAGACGAGGGAGGCGGGAGGGTAATCGTCCCGCCGGACCCCCGAGGACGATCGCTCAGGCTTCGACGATGCCGCGCCGCAACGCGTCGACGGCGTCGGCCGCGTTGGTCGACAGCGGGTCCCCGCCGACGCTGCGCAGCTGCCCCACCAGGTCGGCGACCTGCTTGACGTTCCGAACGAAGTCGCCGCCGGTGAGGTCGAGACCGCCGAGGGCCTCGTCGAGGTCGTCGCCGGAGGCCCAGCGGTAGGCAGGCGCGACGAAGCCCGCGTCGAGGTCACGGAGCGGGCGGACGCCGGCGTCCCGTTCGTGGCCGCGCAACTCCTCGGCGAGCTCCTGCAGTTCCTCGACGGCCTCGTAGATGGCCAGCGTTGGTAGTTCGGGCCGCTCGGTCGGGTCGCCGCCGCGTGGCTCGTAGAGGAACAACGACGCGATGCCGGCCACCTCGGCGGGATCGAGGTCGTCGAGCACACCGCGACGGATCGCCTCGGCCACCAGCAGGTCGACCTCGCTGTAGATCCCGGCCAGGCGCAACCCCTCGTCGGTGGGGGCGATCCCGTCCTCGGCGTCCTCGAGGTAGCCGAGTCGGGTCAGTACCCGCAGGATCCGATGGAGCTGACGCACCAAGGACCCGGTCGCGCGCTCGATCGAGCGGCGCAGCGTCGCGGCCTGGTCGAGCAGGTCGTCGGCCCGGTACTGCCACCGCTCGTGCTCGGCCCGGTCCGGGCAGCCGTGACAGGGGTGCAGGCGCACCTGTTCGCGCAGCTCCCGGACCTCCTCGGACGGCCCGGCGTCCGCCGGCCGCGGGGTCGGGCGCTGCTCGTCGTCGATGCCCGGCGGTTCGAGGCCGCGCAGCAGCAGCGCGATGTCGCGGCGGTATTCCTTTTGGCGCGGGTTGCCCTTGCCCGGCAGGCGGATCCGCTCGACGGGCACCGGCGGTCCGTCGAGTTCGCGCGGGCCGACCTTGGTCAGCGCACGCTCGTCGGTGACGACCTGCAGCAACGGGGTGCCCTTCTTGGTCATGTGCACCCCGACCACCGCGACCAGCCCGCGTCGACCGGTCCAGGGCAGGTGCAGCACGTCGCCGGGCGACAGGGCCGCGATACCGGCGCGGACCTGGTCCTCGGCCGCTCGGCGACGCGCCTTCGCCTCGCTCTTCTCGAGCCGGCTGAGGGAGCGACGCAGGTCCCAGTACGCCGCCCAGTCCCCCAGCTCGCAGGTCAGGTGCCGGCCGTAGCCGGCCAGTGCCTCGTCGAGCTCGGTCAGCTTCTCGGCACTGCGAACGACCGACTCGTCCGCCTCGAACTGCGCGAACGACGCGCCGAGCAGCGCCTCGGCCTGGACCAGGTCGTGGCGCCGCAGCAGGTTGACGGCCATGTTGTACGACGGCGCGAACGAGCTGCGAAGCGGGTAGGTGCGGGTGCCGACCAGCCCGGCGACGGTCGGGAAGTCGAGGTCGCGCTGGTAGAGCACCACGGCGTGGCCGACGGTGTCGATCCCGCGCCGGCCGGCACGGCCGGTGAGCTGGGTGTACTCCCCCGGTGTGAGGAGCACGTGCGACTCGCCGTTCCACTTCTCGAGCCGCTCGATGACGACCGTCCGGGCCGGCATGTTGATGCCCAGCGCCAGCGTCTCGGTCGCCACGACCACCTTGAGCAGCCCGCGCTGGAACAGGACCTCGACGGTCTCCTTGAAGGCGGGGACCATGCCGGCGTGGTGCGCAGCGATGCCGTCGAGCAGTGCGGCCCGCCAGCGGTCGAAGCCCAGCACCCGCAGGTCGCCGGCCGGCAGGTCGCCCAGCATCGTGTCGACCGTCGCGGCGATCTCGTCGCGTTCGTGGCGGTCGGTCAGGCGCACGCCGGCCTGGGTCAGTTGCGCCACCGCGTCCTCGCAGCCCTGCCGCGAGAAGACGAACAGGATCGCCGGGAGCCAGCCCCGGTGCGCGAGTTCCTCGACGACGTGGGGTCGCGACGGCCATCGCAACCGGACGTCGGGACCCATGCGCCGGCCCTTGTTGCTGACGCGGTTGCGCGTGCGCGCCCGACGTTCGAGCATCACCACGTCGGGATTGGGGACGCCGCCCAGTGCCTGGGCCGCCCGCTCCCGGTGCTCGCGGCTGGCGCCGCCCTTGCGGCCGGCGCGGAAGGTGTCGTAGACCTTGTCGTTGACGAAGTAGTGGTGACGGAGCGGGACGGGACGCGCCTCTTCGATGACCACCTCGCAGTGATCACGCACCTCGTCGAGCCAGCGGCCGAACTCCTCGGCGTTGCTGACGGTGGCCGACAGCGCCGCCAACTGCACCGACGACGGCAACTGGACGATGACCTCCTCCCACACCGCGCCCCGCGAGCGGTCGGCGAGGTAGTGCACCTCGTCGAGCACGACGTGCCGCAGCCCGCGCAGCGTCGGCGAGGCCTCGTAGATCATGTTGCGCAGGACCTCGGTGGTCATCACGACGACCGGCGCCTCGCCGTTCACCGACCGGTCGCCGGTCAGCAGGCCGACCTTGTCGTCGCCGTAGCGCTGGACCAGGTCGCGGTACTTCTGGTTCGACAGCGCCTTGATGGGGGTGGTGTAGAAGCACTTGCCACCGTGGTGGAGGGCCTCGTGGCAGGCGAACTCGCCCACCACCGTCTTGCCGGCGCCGGTGGGAGCGGCGACGAGCACGGATCGTCCGCCCAGCAGTGCCTCGATGGCACGCACCTGGAAGTCGTCGGGCGCGAACCCCAGCTCGTCGAGGAAGCTGGCCACCACCGGGTCCTCGAGCACGGGCCGCCGAACCTCGTCGTCGTGCGCCATGGCGTCGGCCACTGTCGGTTCCCCTGGCTCGTCGGACGTGCCGCGCCACACGGGCGGCGGCCACGCAAGGCTAAGGGCTGGTGCGGACCGGTCGCGACCGGCGGCACCGACACCCGGCCGGCCCGAGGTCAGCCCGAGGTGTCCAGGGAGGGGAAATCGGGCAGGTCGGGCAACGGTGCGACCGGCGCCGCTCCCCCGTCGAGGTCGTGGATGCCGGCCCGCGCCGACTGCACCACCTGTTCGCCGCGCATGCGCAGTCGGGCCACCTCGGTGAGCAGACCGGCCCGGCGGTCCTCGTCCTGGATCGTCGCGGCCCGACCGAGCACGACGACGGCGTCGCGGGACAGGGTGATGCCCGTGATGAACTGTCGCTGCACGGGGCGGCCCTCGGGCGCCACGTCGACGGCGGCGAGCTGGCCCAGCACGTTGTCGTAGGCCACGAGCCACCGCTCCAGGCCTTCGGTCACGGCGGTCGGGTCTCCATCGTTGCGCAGCGCCACCATCGCCTCGCTGACGGCGGGCGCGTCGCCACCGGACGAGCTCCAGATCCCGTCGGCGTCGAAGACCAGCGGCAGTGCCTGCTGCTCCAACTGCAGGCGCACGCCGGGACCGGACTCGGGCGCGGTCTCCCGTCCGATCAGGAAGCCGGCCACCAGCGCGAGCGCGGTGAGGACGAGGGCGCGGCCCATGCCGGCGCGCCGGGCGCGGTAGACCACGCGGCGCAGGCGCATCATGGTCGAGTCGCCGAACTCGCCGGTGTGCCCCGTCAGTCCCGGGGTCTTCTCGGGTGCGCTCATGGCTCGCTCCGACGCCGGCGGGCACGCTCGATCAGCCGTGCCGCCAGAATCGAGAACTCGTAGAACAGGATCATCGGGCCGGCCATGAGCAACAGGGTCACCGCATCGGTGGTCGGCGTGATGATGGCGGCGGCGATGACGATGAGGACCACCGCGTAGGGCCGCCACTGGCGCAACATGTGCGACTTCACGGCCCCGACCAGCGCGAGGAAGATCAGGACCAGCGGGAGTTCGAAGACGAGGCCGAACGCGACCGAGGTGGTCAGGAAGAACGACAGGTACTCGTTTGCCGACAGCAGGGTCTCGATGTCGGGACCACCGATCCCGAGCAGGATGCGCAGCCCCTGCGGGATCACGAGGTAGGCGAACCCGATGCCGAGCGCGAACATGACCTGACTGAGCACCACGAACGGCAGCGCGTACCGCCGCTCGGAGCGGGTCAGCCCGGGCGTGATGAACCGCCACAACTGGTAGAAGATCACCGGCCCGCCGACGAACAACCCGATCACCACCGCCGTCTTCATCCGAACCGAGAACGGCTCGAGCGGTCGCAGGGCAACCAGGTTGCACGACGCCTCGGGACGGATGACGGCCAGCGCCTGGCAGTAGGGCTCGGTCAACGCCTGCAGCACCCAGGGGAAGACGATGTAGCCGACGACCGTGCCGACGGCGAGAGCGAGCAACGCCCGGAAGAGCCGCGTCCGCAGTTCGGCGAGATGCTCGAACAGCGTCATCTCACCGGCGGTGTCCGCCTCGGCGATGGCGTCAGGACTCCGGGTCACGGGGCGTGGCAGGCGGGCGCTCCTCGTGGGCCCTCGACTCCTCGCGGGCCCGGGATTCGGCGTCCGCCTCGTCGGAGGCCTTGCGGAACTCCTTGATGCTCTTGCCGACCGAACCGGCGAGGTCCGGCAGCTTCTTGGCACCGAAGAGCAGCAGGACGATGAAGAGGATGACCAGGAGTTCCCAACCGCCCGGGAAGGTCATGCGATTTCCTGCCGTCGTGGATGCTGGCGGACACGTGCGCTCGCGGAAACGAGTCTAGCCGTTCGCGTCCCGACCGAGACGGGACAGGGCCTCGCCGACGCGGTCGAGCTCGGACGTCGTCAGCTCGGCATCCTGTTGCAGTTGCGCCAGCGTCGGCCCGATGCGGCGTTCGATGTCACGGATCTCACCGGCCATGCGCGCGAGGCGACGTACCAGCACCACCACGACCACCACGAGGGCGAGCAGGGTCGCGAGCAGGACGCCGACCACGACAAAGACGACGGGCGCGGGCATGGGGCCTCGACGGTGGCGGTCGCGGGTGCGCGACATGGAACGGGGCGCCCCCCTGCTGGGAGGCGCCCCGGAGTCTAGGCCGGTGCCGCGACGGGTCAGGAAGCGAGCAGCCGCTCGAACCAGTCGTCGCCGGCCAGCAGCTCGTGCAGGTCGAGCAGGTCGTCGGCGGTGAGCCGCGGCGCGTCGGCCGGCGCCTCGGGGTGGGGCGGCAGCAGCAGCTCGAGCAGCTGGTCGATGTCGCCGAACTCCTCGATCGGGACGTCGCCGTTGCTGAGCAGCTGCGCGATGCGCTCGTCGGCCGGCTTGGTGACCAGTTCGTCGCAGTCGGGGCACAGGAAGCGGTAGGTGCTGCCCTCGCCGACGAGTCCGTCGGGAGCGCGGACGATGCGCAACGTGACCTCGGGCGGCGTCAGGTCGACTTCGCCGCAACCGGGGCAGTTCGCGCGGATCCTGGTCATGTCGGGCCTCCTTCGGCGCCAGTGACCAACCTTTCGGCCGGACATGACCTCGAATTCAGGTGATCAACCCACAAATCCCCCGAAGGTGGGCGGCCTTGACTAGTCAGCGTTGATAGCGGGCGAGCGCCTCGGATGCAAGCGCGGCCACGTCGTGCCGCAGCGTCTCGGGGGCCAGCACGCGCGCCTCACCGGCCGCGGTCAGCACCACTCGGGCGAGCCAGCCGGGCGCGTCGGTGCGCAGACGCACGATGGCGCCGCCGTCCGGCAGGTCCTCGACCGAGTCGGGGGTGACGGCGTCGAGTACCCACCGTCCTGCGACCGACAGTTCGAGTTCGACCTCGAGGTCGTCGGGGCCGGGAGCATACCCGGGCGGTGGCAACTGCTCGGGAGCGGCCACCGCGCGCGGCTGATCGCTGACCTCGAGCTGCGCGACACGGTCGAGGCGGAACGTGCGCGGCGCCTCGACGTCCACGTCGTGGGCGCGCAGGTACCAGAGCCCGTCGGCGACCTGCAGCGTCCAGGGATCGACGGTGCGCCACTGAGGGAACTCGTCGGCCCGACCCTGGTAGAGCAGCCGTACGCGGCGCTCGTCGGCGATCGCGCGCCGCAGCCCGGGCACCACCGCGTGGTCGCCGGGTCGTAGCACGTCGGCGACGGTCTCGGGGATGCCGAGGGCGGCACGGACCTTGTCGACCGCGGTGCGCAGGGCCGGCAACTCGTCGCCGAGCGCCTCGGTGACCGCGTCGAGCGTGAGCACCAGTCGCAACGCCTCGCGCGCCGTCGGACGCATCGGTCGCTTCAGCTCGTCGGCCATTTGGACCACCACGCGGTCGCCGACGATGTCGACCTCGAACAGGTCGCCGCCTCCCAGGCCCGGCAGGCCACAGAAGTCGAGGTGTCCCAGGTCGCGACGGATCGTCGCCTCGCTGACCCCGAACGCGCTGGCGGTCTCCTCGATCGACGCCCCCGGACGCTCGAGCAGCCACGGCACCAACGTCAGCATCCGCGCCACATCCCCCGCCGCGCTCATGTTTCCTCCCGCCCGCCACCCCGGGCGTCTCGCTCGCTGCGCTCGCTCGTTGCCTCGCCCGACTCCTCCCGCCCGCCACCCCGGGCGTCTCGCTCGCTGCGCTCGCTCGTTGCCTCGCCCGACTCCTCCCGCCCGCCACCCCGGGCGTCTCGCTCGCTGCGCTCGGTGAGGCGTCGAAGAGCGTCGACGACCTCACCGCGCAGCTGCGCGGGTTCGAGCACCTCGACGTCGGCGCCGAGACCCAGCAGCCACGAGCGGTCGCGGACCGGATCCAGGTCCGGCAGTCGGAGCACCGGCTGGCCGGCGTGCACCCGCCCCGTGTCGACGCCGCCACGCAGCTCGACCGCCCAGCGCGCCGCGGGACGCACCGCCAGTTCCACGTCGGTGCGCTCCCCCTCGGGGCCCGACACCGCCGACGCCGGGTCGAATCCCTCCGGCACCCGGTAGCCGCCCGGTCCACCGGCTTCGCGGGCGCGGCCGACGAAACGGTCGAGCCGGAAGGCCCGGACCGCGTCGCGGTCGTGGTCGCGTCCCACGAGGTACCAGGCGCCTCGGCGCTGGACGATCGCGTAGGGGTCGACGGTCCGCTCCGCGGTGTCCCCACCGGCGGTCCGGTACGGAAAGCGCACCGGCGTGCGCGAGACCACCGCGTCGGCGACGGCGTCGACGGGGTCTGGTGCGAGGCTGACACGCGTCGTCGGCGAGGTCGCCAGCTCGGAGGGGTCGGGAGCGCGGGCGGCGAGCTTCGCCAACGCCAGGTGTGCCCCCTCGCTGCCGGTGAGCTGCACCGCCAACGACAGGGCCGCCACCTCCTCGGCGGTGAGGTCGACGTCGGCGAGCTCGTAGGTGGAGCGGTCGACGACGTAGCCGAGCTCGTCGCCGAAGGCGACCTCGCGGGTCTCGATCGGGACCCCGAGGCGCCGCAGGTCGTCCTTGTCGCGCTCGAACATCCGGCGTGACGACTCCGAATCGCCCTGGCGGTAGTACCCGGTCCGCTGCCGGATCTCGGCCAGCGTCATCGGCCGGCGGGTCTCGAGCAACGCGACGGTCAGATTCACCAGACGTTCGACCTTCGCCGTCACCTCGACCCGCCCCTCGTCGCCCCGCCGGCCACGCCGGCGCCTCGATCGGGCGGCAGGGTAGTGGCGACGGCGTGGTTCACATGGCCGCGATCAGCTTGTCGACCCGCTCGTCCTCGTAGCGGAACGGGTCCTTGCACAGCACGGTGCGCTGGGCCTGGTCGTTGAGCTTGAGGTGGACCCAGTCGACGGTGTAGTCGCGGCGCTTGGCCTTGGCGTGGGTGATGAACCGGCCGCGCAGGGCCGCACGCGTCGTCGCCGGTGGGTGGGTGATCGCATGCTCGATCTCGGCGTCGTCGAGCAGTCGCTGCGCGCGCCCCTGGCGGGCCAGCAGGTAGTAGAGCCCGCGGTCGCGGACGACGTCGTGGTAGGCGAGGTCGAGCATCTGGACCCGGGCGTGGGACAGCGGCAACTCGTGCTTGGCCCGGTAGGACTCGATCATGCGGTACTTGGCGACCCAGTCGAGCTGGCGGCCGAGCGACATCGGGTCGTCGACGAGGTGCTCGAGCACGTGTCGCCACTCGCTGACGACCCGCTTGGCCTCGTCGTCGGCGTCGTGGGACGCCTCGACGAACCGCTCCACCCGCTCGAGGTAGACCTGCTGGATCTCGAGCGCCGACATCTCACGGCCGTTGGCGAGCCGGATCCGGCGCGTGCCGGTCAGGTCGTGGCTGATCTCCCGGATGGCACGGATCGGATTGTCGAGGGTCAGATCGCGGATGACCGCCTGCTCCTCGAGCATCCGCAGCACCAGGTCGCAGGTCGCGACCTTGAGCCAGGTCGTGTACTCCGACATGTTCGAGTCGCCCACGATGACGTGGAGGCGCCGGTAGCGCTCGGCGTCCGCGTGCGGTTCGTCGCGCGTGTTGATGATGGGGCGCGATCTGGTCGTGGCCGACGACACGCCCTCCCAGATGTGTTCCGCGCGCTGCGAAAGGCTGAACACCGCACCTCGCGGCGTCTGCAGCACCTTGCCCGCGCCGGAGAACACCTGACGGGTCACCAGGAACGGGATCAGCGCCTCGGCGAGCCGCTGGAACTCGCCGACCCGGGCCACGAGGTAGTTCTCGTGGCAGCCGTAGGAGTTGCCGGCCGAGTCGGTGTTGTTCTTGAACAGCGAGATCGTTCCCGAGATGCCTTCCTCGTGCAGCCGCTGTTCGGCGGACAGCACCAGGTCCTCGACGATGCGCTCCCCCGCCTTGTCGTGCATGACGGCCTGGCGCGGGCTGTCGCACTCGGGGGTGGCGTACTCGGGGTGAGAGCCGACGTCGAGGTAGAGCCGCGCACCGTTCTCGAGGAAGACGTTCGACGAGCGCCCCCAGGAGACGACGCGACGGAACAGGTACCGGGCGACCTCGTCGGGGCTGAGGCGTCGCTGGCCCTGGAACGTGCAGGTCACCCCGTACTCGTTCTCGATCCCGAAGATCCGTCGGCGCACGCGGCCCTCATCTCACTCGCAGGAATGCCGCGATGGTGCCCGATCCGGACCGCCGGCGTGCGCAGCGGGAACCGTCATCCCTCCAGGGCGGCGCGCAATGACTCGTCGCGTAGCCGGAAGAACCGCCGGCGGGGCCGGGTGACGTCGAGTCCGGACACCTCGAGGTCCGCCGGCTCGATGGCGCGTCCCGCGGCCCCCGCGAGCGCCTGCACGCTGGTGCGCACCGCCGCGTCACGGTCCATGCCAGGTGCCCAGCGCTCCTCGAGGGCCTGCTCGATCGGCTCGGTCTCGCCACCGATGACGACGAAACGGTGTTCGTCCACGATCGAGCCGTCGTAGAGGATGTGGTAGAGCTCGAGCTCACCGCCGTCGGAGCCGTGTCCGACCTCGGCGATGAGCAGCTCGACCTCGTAGGGCTTGGCCTCGCCGCCCATGAAGATGGCGCCGAGCGCCTGCGAATACGCGTTGGCGAGCGCCTTGGCCGTGACGTCCTCCCGGGCGTACTGGTAGCCCTTGACGTCGGCGAGACGGATCCCGGCGACGCGCATGGACTCGAACTCGTTGTAGCGCCCGACGGCGGCGAAACCGATCCGGTCGTAGATCTCCGAGGTCTTGTGCAGCGAACGCGAGGCGTTCTCGCTGACGAACACCACCCCGTCGGCGTACTCCACGGCGACCAGGGCACGGCCACGGGCGATGCCCTTGCGGGCGTATTCGGCCCGGTCCTTCATGAACTGTTCGGGGGCGACGTAGTACGGACTGGCCACGGATCAGACCTTCCTGCGGTGCTCGGAGGTAGCGGGTCGGCGGATCAGCCGCGCGCTCGACGGCGCTCGACGGTCGCCTCGACGTGCGCGGCGACCTGCTCCTCGGTCAGCTCGCGGTAGCCGGCGCGGTCGATGTGGGCCACGATCGGGTAGATGCGGCGGATCAGGTCCGGTCCCCCGGTCGCACTGTCCTCCTCGGCCGCGTCGAAGAGCGCCTCGACGGCGACGGCGGCGGCCGATTCGAGGTCGCCGTCCGCATCGACGAGCCGCTTGAGGGTCGCCCTGGCCGCCAGGGAGCCGGACCCGGTCGCCGCGTGGGTGGTGGCGCGGTAGCGGCCCCCCGCGGGGTCGTACTCGAAGATGCGACCCTCGCCGGTGCGAGGGTCGACCCCCGCGAACAGCGGGACGACGACCAGGCCCTGCATCGCCAGCGGCAGGTTGGCGCGCACCAGGCCGGCGAGCTTGTTGGACTTGCCCTCGAGGGAGAGCGGCTCGCCCTCGACCTTCTCGTAGTGCTCGAGCTCGGTCGCGAAGATGCGGGCCAGCTCCATCGCCGGGCCGGCCGTGCCGCTGATCCCGACCGCCGACCAGTCGTCCGCGGGGAAGATCTTGCGCATGTCGGTGCGCGAGATCAGGTTGCCGGCGGTCGCCCGACGGTCACCCGCGATCACCACGCCCTGCGCCGAGCGCACCGCGAGCACCGTCGTACCGTCCACGAGCCGCTCCCGCAGGTGCTCGTGCATCGTCCCGTTGAGGGCCGGTGGCACGGCGTCGGGTGCCTGGCGACGCAACGCCTCGAAGAAGGAGCTGCCGCGGGCGTCGAACGGTGATGGCAGGCCGGCAAGCAACTCGTCGGCTCGGAACGTCAACGCGCACTCCTCCATACCGGGGACCCGGCAGCGTAGGCCCGGGCGGCTGGCGGCGTGCGGATCCTGCGTCGGGACGTCGGCGAGGGGCGGCCCACACCGGCGAGTGCGCTTTGCGCAGCGGGCACGGCCGATGCGAGGAGCGCACATAGGCTGCAGCGCCCTCCGCCGTCGGTCGTTGGTTTCGAACGGCTGCGGGGAGGCATGCCGAGTCCGGAGCAGTGCGTGAACGATCATCCCGAGCCCGCGGAGGATCGCCTCGACGTCCTGGGGCTGACACGTCCCACCTCGACGTTGCGTCGCGGGATGCTCTTCGCCACGGCCGCTGCCGCCGCACTCGCGTTCATGGTCTTCCTGGCCGTCGGACCGGCACTGCCGAGCATCGTCACCGCCGTCCCGGCCGTGGTCACCTTCGCGATCGTCGCCGGGATCGCCTCGGCGTGGTTGCTGCAGGTCTACGACGAGATCGACCACGACCCGGCCCTGTGCTGGATGGTGGCGGGCATCCTCGTCGCGGCGGTGGGGCTCGGGCTGGTCGTGCTGGGGTTCCCGACCCTGCTCCCCGACGGTGGGCCGCTGGGTACCGGTCCGTCCGAGGTGGCAGCGCTGTACCTGACCTGGAAGACGGTGCTGGCGACGATGGCGATCCTCGCGCTCTCGCCGGTCGCCGCGGACCAGCGCTGGCGCCGGGGTGTGATCGCGGTCGCGCTCACGGTCACCTTCGTGGCGGCCTGGGGTGATGCCGGACCCGGCGTCCTGGTCGAGCCCGACGGCCAGTACTCGCTGCGCTTCCGCGGCCTGCTCACCGTGGTCACCGTGCTCACCGCCATCGCGACCTGGCGCTGGGTCGCCGCCGCCGGCCGCCACCCGTCGTGGCCGCGAGCGTGGGTCACGGTCAGCCTCGGCCTGCAGACCTGGGACCTCGTGCTGTACAGCTTCGCCGAGCGGCGCTTCTCGATCGCATGGTGGGCGAGCCTCGGTATCCGGCTGGCCGCCTTCGCGACCCTGGCGCTGGGACTGCTCGCCGGCCTCCGCCGCGTCTTCCGCACCCTCGACCACTTCGCGGACGAGATCGCCGACGTCGCGCAGGAGCGGGCGCGAGCCGCGGACCATCTCGCCGCAGCGAACGACGAACTGCAGGCGTTCGCCCACGTCGTCGCCCACGACCTGCGCTCGCCGCTGACCAGCGCGTCGGGCTTCGTCGACCTCGCCCGCTCCCTTCCCGACGACCTGCCACCCGACGTCGCGGACTTCCTCGACCGCGCGAGCATCCAGCACCGCAGGATGGCGAGCCTGATCACCGACCTGCTCGAGTACGCCGAGGTCGCCAACGCCGACCTGCAGCGCGAGTGGGTCGACCTCACCGAACTCGGCCGCGAGGTCGTCCGCGAGCGGGGGGCGGAGGAGGTGGCCACCATCGAACCGTTGCCGGCCATCCTCGGCGACCGGATCCGGCTCCGTCAGCTGCTGGACAACCTCGTCGGCAACGCGATCAAGTACGTCCCGCCCGGGGTGGAACCGCACCTGCGCTTGTGGTCCGAAGAGCTCGGGTCGGGCACCTACGCCGTCCACGTCGACGACAACGGCATCGGGATCGATCCCGAGCGGGCGGAGGAGATCTTCCGACCGTTCGTGCGCACCAGTGACGCCCGCGCCGGCTACCCCGGCACCGGCATCGGGTTGGCCATCTGCCAGCGCGTCGTCGAACAGCACGCCGGCGAGATCTCCGCCGCGCCACGTCCGGGTGGCGGAACCCGTTTCACGTTCACGCTGCCGCGCACCGCACCACCGGCCCCGCCCGTGGTCGACGGGCCCTCGACCGCCGCCGTCAAGCAGGCTGACGTCCAGCCGGGATGAGGCCGCCTGCCGCACGGGCGCGTGTCCCGCCCGAGGGGCGCGGAGCTACTGGCCACCCTTCTGACGGTACGGCGGCGGGGACACCCCCCGATGTGATCGCGTTGGGAAGAAGTCGCGTTGCGGCATCCGCAGCAACACGGCCGTTCCGCGCATGTCGGTCACACGACCAGACGCCAGATCGAGGACGTGATGCCAGATCGGGGCCAACCTCGGTCTGGCGTCGCAGCCGCGTCCTCACGTCACATCGCCGGCTCGACGGCCGAGACCATGCCGGTCACCTGCTCTGGCGGTAGTCCTGCGCGGATGCCTTCCGGTGCGCCACCGGCGTTCCAATGAGCTCCGATGAGGACGGAGCGTCACCGGAGCCCCACGAACGACCGCGCAGCGTGACTGAATCGGGTGCCAGCTACTGGCCGCCCTTCTGGACGTAGCCGCGGACGAATTCTTCGGCGTTCTCCTCGAGGACGTCGTCGATCTCGTCGAGCAGTTCGTCGACGTCGTCGAGGAGGTCCTTGGCGGTCTCGTCGGTCTCGGTCGTGGTCTGCTCGACCTCGTCGACCTCGTCCTGAGAGCTGCCGCCCTTGCGGACCTGGCCACCCTCGCTCATGCGGTACCTCCCCGGGAGCGCGAAGCCGCAGCGTACCCCCCGGGTGCCCGCCGACATCTCAGCCCTTGAGCGCCTGCAGCAACTCGGCGGCGTCGTCGACGCGGTCCAGCAACTCGCCGACGTGCTCGCGCGTCCCGCGGCCGGGTTCCATCATCGGCACCCGCTGCAGGGCGTCCTTGCCGGTGTCGAAGATCAACGAGTCCCAGCCCGCGGCCACCACCTCGGACGGGAACCGGCGCAGGCACTCGCCCCGGAACCAGGCCCGAGTGTCGGCCGGTGGGGTCGTCATCGCCGCGCGCACCTCGGCCTCGGACACGAGGCGCTCGACCCGTCCCCGTGCGGCGAGGCGTTGGTACAGCCCCTTGTCCTGGCGCACGTCGTGGTACTGCAGGTCGACCATCTTCAGCCGGTCGTGGTCGAAGCCGAGCCCGTGGCGGGCCGCGTACTGCTCCAGCAACTGCAGCTTGGTTGCCCAGTCGACCTGGCCCGCCAGCCGACGGGGGTCGTGCTCGGCGGTGGTGAGCAGCGCCTCCCAGCGGTCGAGCACGTCCTGCGCGGACGGGTCGGCGCGACCCTGTTCCTTGACGTAGCGGGCGGCCGCCTCGAAGTAGTGCCACTGCAGCTCGAGCGGCGTGACCCGCCGGCCGTCGTCGGTCGGCAGGGGCACGCGCCCGGTCAGATCGTGGCTGACGGCGTGGAAGGCCTGCACCGGCCGGTGGATCGCCGGCGGCTCCGGCAGCGCACCGTCCTCGATGAGGTCGAGCACGAGCAGCATCGTGCCGACCTTGAGGAACGTCGCCACCTCGCACAGGTTCGCGTCGCCGTTGATGACGTGCAGCCGCCGGTAGCGCTCGGGGTCGGCATGGGGTTCGTCGCGGGTGTTCATGAGCGGCCGCTTGAGGGTGGTCTCGAGACCGACCTCGACCTCGAAGAAGTCGGCGCGCTGCGACAGCTGGAACGGCACGTCCTCGCCCCGGAACTCGGTGCCGAGACGGCCGGCGCCCACATAGAGCAGGCGACTGAGGAAGAACGGCTGCAACTGGCGCGTAAGGCGCCCGAACGGCACCTCGCGTGGCACGAGATAGTTCTCGTGGGTGCCGTAGGCGGCCCCCTTGCCGTCGGTGTTGTTCTTGTGGACCAGGACCCGATGACCGTCGGGCAGGGTGAGGGCGGCGCGACGGGCGGCGTCCTCGAGGATCCGCTCCCCCGCCTTGTCCCACACCACCAGGTCGCGCGCGTTCGAGCACTCCGGCGAGGCGTATTCGGGATGGGCGTGGTCGACGTAGAACCGCGCGCCGTTGGTCAGCACCGTGTTGGCGAGCCCGAGTTCGTCGTCCGTGACCGGCTCGTGCGGGTCCGGGGTGTCGTAGCCACGCGCGTCACGCATCGGGTGTTCGTCGGTGTGGTCCCAGCGGACGTCGCGGTCACCGGCGCCGCGGTAGGCGCCGACGACCAGCGAGGACGCCAACACGGGGTTGACCTCGCGCGGACCGTCGACGGTGATCCCGTACTCGGTCTCGACGCCGACGAACTTCTTCGATGCCACCCAGCAGCCCCTTTCGGATTTCCTCGCTCCCCGCCCGACGCGGCGCCGTGGAGCGGGCCTACAGGTACTGGCCCGGGTTGAGGTTCTCGATCGCCCGGCCCGGTGTGGCGCTGTCGCCGCTGATGAGGGTGCGCACGTAGACGATCCGCTCGCCCTTCTTGCCCGAGATACGGGCCCAGTCGTCGGGGTTGGTCGTGTTCGGCAGGTCCTCGTTCTCGCGGAACTCGTCGCGGATCGCCCGCAGGAGGTCGTCGGTGGACAACCCCTTCGGACCGTCGGCGAGCACCCGCTTGATGGCGTACTTCTTGGCGCGCGCCACGACGTTCTCGATCATGGCGCCGGAGTTGAAGTCCTTGAAGTACAGGACCTCCTTCTCGCCGTTGGCGTAGGTCACCTCGAGGAACTCGTTGTCGCGGTCGGCCGCATACATCTTGTCGACGGTGCGGTCGATCATGGCCCGCACGGCCGTCGCCGCGTCCCCGTGGGTCGAGATCTCGTCCGGGTGCAGCGGCAGACGCTCGTGCAGGTAGATCCCGAAGATCTCGCGGGCGGCCTCGGTGCCGGGCCGGTCGACCTTGATCTTCACGTCGAGCCGGCCGGGCCGCAGAATCGCGGGGTCGATCATGTCCTCGCGGTTGGAGGCGCCGATGACCACCACGTCCTTGAGGCTCTCGACTCCGTCGATCTCGGCGAGCAGCTGCGGCACGATGGTGGTCTCGACGTCGGAGGAGACGCCGGAGCCGCGGGTACGGAACAGCGACTCCATCTCGTCGAAGAAGACGATCACGGGGAAGCCCTCGGCCGACTTCTCGCGCGCCCGCTGGAAGATCAGGCGGATCTGGCGTTCGGTCTCGCCCACGTACTTGTTGAGCAGCTCGGGTCCCTTGACGTTGAGGAAGTAGCTGCGCACGTCCTGGCGTCCGGTCTTGTCGCGCACGCGTTGCGCCAGGGAATTGGCCACGGCCTTGGCGATCATGGTCTTGCCGCACCCGGGCGGGCCGTAGAGCAGGATCCCCTTCGGTGCCCGCAGTTCGTGCTCGACGAACAGATCGGCATGGAGGTACGGCAGCTCGACCGCGTCGCGGATGGCCTCGACCTGTTCCTTCAGGCCGCCGATCTGCTCGTAGGAGATGTCGGGGACCTGCTCGAGGACGAGCTGTTCGACCTCGGCCTTCGGGATGCGCTCGACGGCGGTGTTGGAGCGCGTGTCGACCAGCAGGGAGTCCCCCGCCTTCAACGGCAGGTCGCGCAACGGGTCGGCGAGGTGGATGACGCGTTCGTCATCGGTGTGCCCGAGCACGACCGCGCGGCCGTCGCCGAGGAGTTCGGCGATGACCATCAGCTCACCGCGGCTCTCGAACGCGCCTGCGGCGACCACGTTCATGGACTCGTTGAGCAGTACCTCCTGGCCGGTGCGCAGCGCGTCCAGGTCGATCTCGGGGCTGATGCCCACCTCGAGCTTGCGGCCCGACACCATCACCGTCACGGTGTCGGCCTCGTCGGCCTTGCCGAGATAGGTCGCGTAGGACTGCGGGGGCGCGGCGAGCCGCTCGACCTCCTCGCGCATCTGCGCGAGCTGGTCGCGGGCGGCGCGCAGGGTCTCGCTGAGCTTGTCGTTCTGCGCCAACGCGCCCTGCAGCTTGCCCTTGGTCTCGAGCAGCCGTTCCTCGAGCAGGCGGATGCGGGTCGGCGCGGATTCGAGCCGGCGCCGCAGCAGGTCGACCTCCTCGCGCAGGAACTTCAGCTCCGCGGCGAGCTCGTCGGGATCCTGGTCACCGCCCGCCTGCCGCCCGAGCGCATGCGGGTCGCTCGCCGGGCGCGGATCGTGCGAGGGGCGGTCCGGACGCTGGTTCACGGGGCCTCCTACCGCAGGGTGACGAACCCTCTCGTCGAGGCCTCCGGGCGGGCGAACCGAGGCGCGTCCGTCCAGGTGCCTCATGACGGGCGAGTGTATGGCACACCCCCGCCGCGGCTGGCGGACCCCGCGTCCACGCCGGGCAAAGCGTGCGAGCAACGAGCGCAGCCGGGGCGCGGACGGGTCAGGAGCGGCCGTCGACGTGGTCGGACTCCACCGCGGGGGCCTCGCTCCAGACCACGCCCGGGCCGAGGTCGGCCTTGCGCCGCGGGGGCGGCGGACCGCCCTCGTCGCGCGACGGCACCCGGCGTGCGGTCGTCAGGAACGCCGTGTGCGCCACCATGCGGTGGGCGGGCCGCACCGCCAGCCCGTCCACGTCCCAGGGGCGCACCAGCGTCTCGGTGGTGCGGACGTCGGTGAAGCGACCGTCCGCCCACAGCGACTCGCTGAACCGCATGACCTGCGGAACGCTTGGCATGTAGGCCAGCACGATGGCGCCGGGCGGCAGCGCCTGCGCGGCACCGGGGACGAGCAGCCACGGTTCGAGCAGGTCGAGCACGAGGCGGTGGGGCCGCACCCCGAGCTCGGTCAGGCCCTCCTGGAGGTCGCCGTCGACGAGGTCCCAGTTGTCGGGCATCCCGCCGAGGAAGCGGCTGACGTTGCGTCGGGCATGGGCGGCGTGGTCCTCGCGTCGCTCGAACGAGACCACGCGGCCGCTCGGACCAACGGCCGCCAACAACGCCAGGGTCAGCGCGCCGGACCCGGCGCCGGCCTCGACGACCGTGCAACCGGGACGGATGTCGGCGGCGGCGACGATCGCCGCCTGGTCCTTGGGGTAGACCACCTGCGCACCGCGTTTCATCTTCAGCACGTAGTCCTCACGCGTCGGGCGCAGCACCACGATCTCCATGTTGCGGTTGGTGCGCACGGCCGTTCCCTCGGCGACCCCGATCAGGTCGTCGTGCGGCACCAGGCCGGCGTGGCTGTGCCACTCCGACCCAGGTACCAGCTCGAGCAGGTAGCGGCGACGGCGTCGGTCGATGAGGACCACCAGTTCGCCGGCAGCGATCGGCGCGTCCGTTCCGGGCAGGAGCGGGGCGATCGTCTGCGGTTCGGCGTCGGTCATACGTCAGGATCCAGTGGTCGGGTGGGTCGGGGCGGCGGTGGCGCCGCTCAGAACGGGCAGGGCGGCGAGGATGCGCTCGCGCTGGCGGCAGAACGCGCAGACCTCGCCGACCGTTGGCATGGCGCAGCGGGTGCAGGCCCCCACGACGGGGGCGTCCCCGTCGCGGTCGGCCTCGCCGAAGCGGTCGTGGCGGTCGAGGAACCCGAACAGGAACTGCGCCTTGGCGCCCGGCGCCGCCCGCTCGAGCGCGTTGAGGATGTTCTTGTGCTCGTGGCCGGTGTTGCCGTCGACCAGCGGACACTCCTCGACCACGTAGTCGATGCCCCGGATGACGCAGTAGGCGGCCATCTCACGTTCGGAGAGCCGGTACAGCGGCTTGCACTTGCGAACCTGGTTGGTGCCCATGGCGGGCAGCACCGGACGCTGACGGGCCAGGAAGTCGTCGTGCCAGCGCAACACGTTGCCCAGCAGGGTCGCCGCCTCGTCGTCGAGGTTGTGCCCGGTCGCGACCGCGTCGTAGCCGTGCTCGACCGCGACCCGGTTGAACACGTACCGCTTGCTCAGACCGCACACCCCGCACGTGGAGCGGGTCGTGGCCTGCGAGCCGGTGACGGTGGAGTAGCCATAGGTCTCGGCGAGGTCGACGACGTGCAGTCGGGCGCCGCGTGCGGCGGCGAAGTCCTCGCAGATCTGCTGGCTGCGGCGCGAGTACCCCCCGATGCCCAGACCGATGTAGAGCCCGTCGGCCCGGTAACCGAGGTCGAGCAGGACGTCCCACAGGGCCAGGGAGTCCTTGCCGCCGGAAACGGCCACGAGGATGCGGTCGGCGTAGGAGAACATCCGCTCGCGCGACGGCGAGGCCTGCGGATGGTCGATCGCCTTCCGGATCTGGTTGTGCACGTGGTCGACGAAGTGCGTCGGACACCACGCCGCGCGATGGCGGGGCTCTTCGATGACCGCCGCGCGCCGGCAGACGACGCACGTCGGTCCGCCCGCGCCACCGGAGATGACCGGGCGGATCTCGACCTCGTCGGCGTCGCCGAGCTGGTGGTCGGCGGTGACCAGCGAGCCGGCACAGATGACCAGCACCGTGGCCGGGTTGATGTCGAGCCGATCGAGCAGCTCTCCGACGGTGAGCGCCCCTTCGAGCTGCTCGACGCGGTCGGGATTGCGCAGGCGTACGCGCACCACGGGACGCGACCTCCTGGGTGGGTTGGGCGATGCCGGAGAGCTCGGCTCGGGCACCTGGTGCCGACGCGGTCGGCGGCCCGACAGCCTAGCGAGCGGGCGCCCGGGCCCGTCAGGCCTCGTCGCGGACGGGCCGGTCGGTGATCTCGTCGGGCAGTGGGGATCCGCGGCGCCCGCTCCTGAGATCGCCCTCCCTGGCCTCGGTGACCTTGACGACCGGGCCGTCGGGCTCCTGGCCCAGGCCCGGCGCGTCGGCGTCGTCGGCCTCGGCGTCGCCGGGCGAGTCGAGCGTCAGGGTCTCTCCCGGCTGCAGTTCGTGGTCGACGCCGCGCACCTCGATGGTCAGCGACTCGCCCTCGGTGATGGTGAAGCACATCGCCTCGTGGGTGAGCTCGACCTCGATGCGCCGGTCGTGGAACCGCAGCGGGAACGCGAGCCGTTGCCACGGCAGTGGCAGTCGCGGGTCGAACCGCAACCGGCCGTCGTGGTCGCGCAGACCGCCGAAGCCGTACACCAACGCCATCCACACGCCACCGGTCGAGGCGATGTGGACCCCGTCGACGACGTTGCCGGCGATGTCGGCGAGGTCCATCAACAGCGCGTACTGGAAGTACTCGAGCGCCTTCTCCTCGTAGCCGATCTCGGCCGCGAGGATCGACTGCACGCACGCCGACAGCGACGAGTCGCCGGTCGTGAGCGGATCGTAGTAGTCGAAGTTGCGCCGCTTCTGCTCCTGCGAGAACTGGTCGCCCAGCAGCACCATGGCCAGCACGACGTCCGCCTGCTTGATCACCTGGTGGCGGTAGATCACCAGCGGGTGGTAGTGCAGCAGCAGGGGGTAGCGGTCGATCGGGGTGCCCGCGAAGTCCCACCGTTCCTTCTCGAGGAAGTTCGCGTCCTGCGGGTGGATGCCCCGCTCCTCGTCGTACGGGACGAACATGGCGTCGGCGGCCCGCTGCCATGCGGCCACCTCGGACTCCCGCAGGTCGGTCTCGTGCACGAGGTGGCGATAGGCCGCCGGCTGCTCGTCGCGCATCCACTGCGCCACCTCGGCCGCGTACCGCAGGTTCTGCCGCGCCATCAGGTTGGTGAAGGCGTTGTCGTTGACGACCGTGGTGTACTCGTCGGGCCCGGTCACCCCGTGCAGGTGGAAGGCTTCGTCGTCGGGGCTGTAGAAGCCCAGGCCGATCCAGAGCCTGGCCGTCTCGACCAGGATCTCCGCGCCGACCTCGGCGAGCAGTTCGTCGTCGCCGCGCACGTCCACGTAGCGCTTGATCGCGTACGCGATGTCGGCGTCGATGTGGTACTGCGCCGTGCCCGCCTGGTAGTAGGCCGAGGCCTCCTCGCCGTTGATGGTCCGCCACGGAAACAGTGCGCCCGGCTCGGACAGCTCCCGGGCGCGCTCGCGCGCCAGTGGCAGCATCGTGTGCCGGAACCGCAGCAGGTTGCGGGTGATCCGCGGCTGGGTGTAGGTCAGGAACGGCGCCACGTAGATCTCGGTGTCCCAGAAGTAGTGGCCTTCGTAGGCCTGTCCGGTCAGGCCCTTCGCGGGGATGCCGGCCGTCTCGGCCCGTGCCGAGGCCTGTCCCAGCTGGAAGATGTTCCACCGGATGGCCTGCTGGACGCGACGGGGGCCCTCGACCTGCACGTCGGCGCGGTGCCAGAAGTCGTCGAGATAGCGGCGCTGTGCCTCCAAGAGCGAGGCGTAGCCGTCGCGGACGGCACGGTCCAGCGTCCGGCGCGAGCGGTCGACCAGTTCGCGGGGCGGCACCGAACGCGACATGTGGTAGGTGAAGTACTTCACGATCCGGAAGGGCACACCGGCCTTTGCCTCGATCGTGAAGACGATCTTGGCCAGGTCCTCGGACCAGGTCGCCGAGGACTTCCAGCTGTTGTCCGTCTCGACGACGTGGTCGACCCCGACGCCCAGCGTCATGCGCGAGTTGGTGGTGCGGTAGCCCGTGACGAGCCGCAGGTTCTCGGTGTGATGGTCCTCGGCGTTGAGCACCCGGCTACGGAACGCCTTCGCCCGACGCGGATCGTTGCCGTTGCCGCGCGGCTCGTCGACCGCCTGCGCGTCCTGGCGGTTGAGCAACTGCGAGGAGATGACCACCGGCGCGTCGGTGTCGAGGGTCACCTCGTAGCTGATCGCCCCGAGATGCCGTTGCTCGAGCGAGACCAACCGCGTGGACGAGATCTGCACCTGCTTGCCCGCCGGCGTCGACCAGTGCAGGTCGCGGCGCAGGACGCCGTCGCGGAAGTCCAGCTCGCGCTTGTAGCCCGGCAGCCGTGCGGTCGGCAGGAACAGCGGCTCGTCGTCGACGTAGAGCTTGAGCAGCGACGCATCGGGTGCGTTGATGATGGTCTGCCCGGTCCGCGCGAAGCCGTAGGCCTCCTCGGCGTGCTCGATGTTCCAGGTCTCGTGGAAGCCGTTGAGGAAGGTGCCGGTCTCGATCCCGGGCCGACCTTCCTCGAACGTTCCGCGCATGCCGATGAACCCGTTGGAGAGCGCGAAGACGGTCTCGGCGTTGCCCATCCAGCGCTTCGAGAATCCGATCTCGGACAAGCGCCATTCGTCGGCCGGGAACAGGTGCTCGGGGGGCAGGCGTAGTTCACGGGGGATCAACGGGGATCGGGCTCCACAAGACGGGGACGTGGCGAATGCCGGGAGGGCGGGACGCTACTCCGCCGCGCGCGGCGGTGGGGCCAGCGTGTCGCGCACGAGTGCGCGCAGGCGGTCGATGCCGACCCCCTTCTCGGCGCTGACCCACAGCACCTCCCCCGGGAGCACCTGGCATCCCGCGGCGAGGTCGCGCTTGCGACGGTCGCGCTTCGACGACTTCACCTTGTCGTGCTTGGTCGCCACGACCCGGAAGGTGACGTCGTGCTGGCGCAACCAGTCGAGCATCTCCTTGTCCAGCGCGGTCGGGCCCACCTCGCCGTCGACGAGCAGCAGCGTGAGTGCCAGCGGCTGCCGCTCCCGCAGATAGCGGTGCATCCGCCGCTCCCACGCCTGTCGGTCCGACTGCGACACCTTGGCGTAGCCGTAGCCGGGCAGGTCGACCAGCGTGCCGCCCTCGGTCTCGAACAGGTTCAGCAACCGGGTCTTGCCCGGCTTTCCCGACACCTTGGCGAGGTCCTTGCGCCGCGCCAACGCGTTGAGCAGTGACGACTTGCCCACGTTCGAACGCCCGACGACGGCGACCTCCGCGGGGCTGGCGGGAAGGTCGGCGACGTCGGGAGCGGACAGCACGAAGCGCATCGGCAGGGGCAGGCTCATGGCGCACAGTGTTGCAGGGTCGGGCGCCCTCGCCCTCCACCTACGATCGGGAGGGCCGACGGAGGTACGACGTGGAGCAGGACTGGCCCGCTTGGGCAACCGAGGCCGTCGAGGTGGTGCCGCCGGACCCGGCTTGGCCCGCACTGGCTGCCGCCCTCCGGCGCCGCTTGACGCCGGTCCTGGGCCCGTGGCTCGTCGGCGGGATCGAGCACGTCGGCAGCACCGCCGTCGCCGGACTGGCGGCCAAGCCGATCGTCGACCTGCTCGCCCCGGTCGAGCGCCTGGCCGCCGCCGACGACGTGGCTCCCGCCCTCCCACGACCGCAGCCGTGGCACTCGACGCCCCGGGCCGACGAAGGTTGGGCGCTGGTGCCGCCCGACCTCGACGGGCGTCCGTGGCGCCGGCTCTTCGTGCTGCCGTCCGGAGCCCGGCGCCTGGCACACCTGCACCTGGTGGCGGGCGACGATCCGCACGTCGCCGAACTCCTCGCCTTCCGCGATGCCTTGCGTGGCGACGCAGAGCTGGCCGCGGCGTACGCCACGCACAAGCGTTCGGCCGCCACGGACCACCGCGGGGACCGTGAGGCCTACACCGCCGCGAAGACGGCGTTCGTCCTCGGCGTGCTCGCCCAGCACCGGACGCGGTGACACCTCCGGCCGCACTCCGTGGCCGGTACGACCGTCGAGCGGCGGGGTCGGAGCTCCCCGCAGGCCGCGTGGGGCGGCTTCGCTCGCGCGCCGGAGCCGGCCGAGACCGGTGTTCCAAGACGCGGCGGAGGCACCCATGCGCACCATCGAGTTGACCGTTCCCAGCGAGCGGACCGATGCCGTCCTGGCCGAGCTCGGTCGTATCGAGGCCGCAAGCCTGCAGCTGCAGCGCGGAGGATCGCTGCAACCACCGGGCGACGTGGTCACGATGCAGGTCACCAACGGCAAACTCGGCGTCATCATGCGGATCGCCGACGAGTTCGGCCTCGGACGCGACGAGGGCTTCACCATGGCGACCTCGGTCCCCTTGAGCGTGGTGACCCCCGCCTTCCAGCGCCTCACGCGCGAGACGGGTGCCACGACCTGGGAGGAACTCGAGCTGTCCATGAGCGAGGACAGCACGATGACCCGCGACCGCACGCTGGTCATGCTGCTGGCCGGCCTCATCGCCGGCGTCGGCATCATCAGCGACCAGCTCCACGTCGTGGTCGGTGCGATGATCATCGCGCCCGGCTTCCAGCCCTTCGCCCGGGTCGTGCTCGGGGTGGTGACGCGCTCGGAGGCGTGGCGCGGTGGCGTCCGGGACGTGGGGCTCGCCTACGGGGCCCTGATGGCGGGGGCGTCGCTGGCGGCGGTGCTCGGCCTGGTCTTCGGCGCGGACGCGCTGGACGCCGGTGGCGGCCGCTATCTCGGCGCCGGTGAGCTGGTGACGTTCTGGACGACCGTGAGCTGGACCGGGGTGGCGGTGGGCGCGGCGGGCGCCGTGTGCGGCGGGATCCTCGTGTCGCTCAACCGCACGGTGCTGACCGCCGGCGTGATGGTCGCGCTCGCGCTCGTGCCGACCGCCTCGTTGGTCCCCATGGCCCTGATCGCCGGCGACGTCGGGTTGGCCGGCGACGCCGCCGTGCGCTTCGCCATCGAGGTCGCCCTCGTGCTCGCCGGTACGTCGCTGATGTTCCTGGTGAAGCGCCGCCTCGACAAGCGCCACGGCACCAGCGACTGACGCCATGTCGCATGAAAGCGTCGATGTCGCGTCAGCTCGTCAGTTCTGCCGCAGCGGCGCGACATCGACGGGGAGCGGTGACATGCCCGCCGCCGTCCCTCGCACCGCCGTCAGCGGTAGGCGACCTGGCAGAAGCCGTGGTTGCAGTAGCCACCCGGGTTCTTGGCCAGGTACTGCTGGTGCTCCGGCTCGGCGTGGTACCACGGTCCGAGCGGGGCGATCTCCGTCGTGATCGCCCCGAAGCCGTTCTCCTGCAGCTTCGCCTGGTAGCGCGCGCGGGAGGCCTCGGCGGCGTCGGACTGCGCGTCGCTGGTGGTGTAGATGGCCGAGCGGTACTGGGTCCCGACGTCGTTGCCCTGACGCATCCCCTGGGTCGGGTCGTGGTTCTCCCAGAACGGACCGAGCAGACCGTCGAGGTCGATCACCGCCGGGTCGTACACGACGACGACCACCTCGGCGTGGCCGGTCTGGCCCGTGCACACCTCACGGTAGGTCGGATGTGGTGTGTGGCCGCCGGCGTACGCCGCCACGGTCGTGAACACGCCCGGCAGCTTCCAGAAGATCCGCTCCGCACCCCAGAAGCAGCCCATGCCGAACGCCACGACCTCGTGGCCATCGGGCCAGGGCGGCGTCAGGCTCCGACCGTTGACGACGTGGGTGTCGGGGATGGGGAACGGGGACGTCTCCCGCCCGGGGAGCGCGTCCTCGGCGCCGACCAACTCGACCTTGCTGCGGTCACCGAACCACATGGGGCAATCCTTCGTCGACGGGCGCCGGGAGGCTGGGAACGGTGCAACGCCGGGCGCTGCCGTGACCTTCCCACCGTGCGGGCGGCCTTGTCCGCCGGGTTTCAGCTGTTGGGATCACGGGCGTCGCGACGCACGTTGGCACGCCGACCCTTGATGGTCGTGTTGCGCAGGGCGCTGATGACGGCGTCGACCCGGTCGGCGGGCACGTCGACCAGCGAGAAGTTCTGCGTGATCTGGATCGCGCCGATGTCACGACCGCTGACGGGCGACTCGTTGGCGATCGCGCCGACCAGATCCTTCGGGCGGATCCCCGCACCGCGCCCGAGTCCGACGAAGATCCGGGCGGAGTCGCCCGCGGCCTGACCTCGCGGCGGCCGCCGTCCCCCGGTCCGGCCCTGACCCTTCCCGCCGCCGCCGGCGCCGCCACCACTGCCCGGGGCGAGGCTCATGTCGGGCAGTTCGGGCTCGTCGTCGACGTCGCCACCCGTGGTGTCGTGGGCGAGCTTGATCGCCGCGAGCGCGATCTCGACCAGGTCGAACTCGTCGGAGAGCGTGTCGACCACGACGCGGAACTGGTCGAGTTCGCCGTCGAGCAGTTCCTCGCGCAGCGCGGCCCGGATCAGTTCCAGCCGCCGGGCGCGCAGGTCCGCGACGGTCGGGATCTTGGCCACCGACATCTTCTGGCCCGTGTGCCGCTCGATCGCCTTGAGGAGACGGTGCTGTCGCGGCTCGACGAGCGTGACGGCGACCCCCTCGCGACCGGCCCGGCCGACGCGTCCGATGCGGTGGGTGTAGGACTCCGGGGCGGAGGGCACGTCGTAGTTGACCACGTGGGTGAGGTGGTCGATGTCGAGCCCGCGCGCCGCGACGTCGGTGGCCACGAGCAGGTCCGCGGTCTCGTTCCGCAGCCGGTCCATGACGCGGTCACGCTGTTCCTGGCTCATCCCGCCGTGCAGCGCCTCGGCGCGGTAGCCACGGCCGTTCATGGTCTCGGTGAGTTCGTCGACCTCGTTGCGTGTCCCGCAGAACACGATCGTGGCGCCCGGTGCCTCGACGTCGAGGATGCGACCGAGAGCGGCGGGCTTGTTCTGGCGGGTGACGACGTAGGCGGTCTGTTCGATGCGCGGGCCGTCGGCGCCGCCCGGAGCCGCCACGTCGCGGCCGATCGTGATCCTGACCGGGTCCTGCAGGTGCTTGCGGGCGAGACGGTCGATGTGGGGCGGCATCGTGGCGCTGAACAGCACCGTCTGCCGCTCGACGGGGGCCTCGTCGAGGATGGCCTCGAGGTCGTCCTGGAACCCCATGTCCAGCATCTCGTCGGCCTCGTCGAGCACGACCACCTCGACGTCGGTGAGATCGAGGGTGCCGCGGCTGAGATGGTCGATGGCCCGGCCCGGGGTGGCCACGACCACGTCCACGCCGCGCGACAGCTCCTTGAGCTGGCGTCCGATCGGCTGACCGCCGTAGATCGGCAGGACCCGCGCCCCGAGGACGCGGCCGTAGCGGTGGACGGCCTGCGACACCTGCATCGCCAGTTCACGGGTCGGCACCAGGATCAGTGCCGTCGGCCGCTTGCCACGGTCACCGTCGGCGAGCCGCTGCAAGAGCGGCAACGCGAAGGCGGCCGTCTTGCCGGTCCCCGTCGCCGCCTGCCCGAGCAGGTCGTTGCCCGCGACCATCGGCGGGATCGCCTGGCACTGGATCGGCGTGGGCTCCTCGTAGCCCAGGGCCCCGAGCACCTCGAGGAGTTCCGCGCGCAGCGGCAGTTCGTCGAAGCTCGGCGTGGCGTTCGGGTCGGACGACATGGCATTCCTCGGTGGGACGTGCGGCGGTGGGCCGCGCATGCGCGCGGACCCCGGTGCTCACCGGGGCCCGCGGACGGATGGTGCCGTGCTGTCAGCGGTCCCGCAGCGACCGCAGGACGTACTGCAGGATGCCGCCGTGGCGGTAGTAGGTGGCCTCGCCCGGGGTGTCGATGCGCAGCCGCGCGTCGAACGTCACCTCGCTGCCGTCCTCGCGACGTGCGGTGACCGCGACCGTGGCCGGGACCTCGCCGTCGTTGAGACCGGTGACACCGGCGATGTCGAAGGTCTCCTCGCCCGTGAGGCCGAGCGAGTCGGCGCTCTCGCCGTCGGGGAACTGCAACGGCAGCACCCCCATCCCGATCAGGTTGGAGCGGTGGATGCGTTCGAAGGAGGTGGCGATGACCGCCCGCACGCCCAGCAACAGGGTGCCCTTGGCGGCCCAGTCGCGGGAGGAGCCCGAGCCGTACTCGGCACCCGCGAGCACGACCAGCGGGATGCCCTGCTGCTGGTAGTGCTCGGAGGCCTCGAAGATCGAGGTGACCTCGCCGCCCGCGGTGAAGTCGCGGGTGACGCCGCCCTCCGTCCCCGGCGCGAGCTGGTTGCGCAGGCGGATGTTGCCGAAGGTGCCGCGGATCATGACCTCGTGGTTGCCGCGGCGGGAGCCGTAGCTGTTGAAGTCGCGCCGCTCGATGCCGTGGCTGGTCAGGTAGTGACCGGCCGGGCTGTCCGACTTGATCGCGCCGGCCGGCGAGATGTGGTCGGTCGTGACGGAGTCACCGAGCTTGGCCAGTACCCGGGCGCCGGCGATGTCCTCGACCGGTTCGGGCTCGGCGCCCATGCCGTCGAAGAACGTGGGCTTGCGGATGTAGGTCGAGTCGTCCGCCCATGCGAACGTGTCGCCGTCGGGGGTCGGCAGCGACTTCCACTGCGCGTCGCCCTCGAACACCGAGGCGTACTCGTCGGTGAAGGTCTGCGACTGCAGCGCCCGGCCGATGGTGTCCTGGATCTCCTGCGGGGACGGCCAGATGTCGGCGAGGTACACCGGCTCGCCGTCGCTGCCCGTGCCGAGCGGTTCGGTGGTGATGTCGAGGTCCATCGAACCCGCCAGCGCGTAGGCGACGACCAGCGGCGGCGACGCGAGATAGTTCATCTTCACGTCCGGGTTGATGCGCCCCTCGAAGTTGCGGTTGCCCGACAGCACCGACACGACCGCGAGGTCGTGGTCCTGGACCGCCTGCGACACCTCGGGGATCAGCGGACCCGAGTTGCCGATGCAGGTGGTGCACCCGTAGCCGACGAGGTTGAACCCGAGCTTCTCGAGGTAGGGGGTCAGGCCGGCGCGGTCGAAGTAGTCGGTGACGACCTTCGAACCCGGCGCCAGGGTGGTCTTGACCCACGGCTTGCGCTGCAGGCCCTTCTCGACCGCGTTCTTGGCCAGCAGCGCCGCGCCGATCATCACGCTCGGGTTCGAGGTGTTGGTGCACGAGGTGATCGCGGCGATCGTGACCGCGCCGTGGTCGATCGTGAAGCTGCTGCCGTCCTCGAGCGTGACCTCCGCCGGGCTCGACGCGCGTCCGTTGGGGGTGCCGTGGAACTCGTGCGGCTTGGCCGATTCGTCCTCGTGGTCGGCCGGCCCGCCGATCGCGGGGTCCGACGCGGGGAAGGTGTCGTCGACCGCGTCGTCGAGACCCTCGTACTCCACCTCACCGGTGTAGTCCTGCAGGGCGACCCGGAAGGCGCGCTTGGCGTCGGACAGGTCGACCCGGTCCTGCGGGCGCTTCGGTCCGGCCAGCGACGGCACGACCGTGGACAGGTCGAGTTCGAGATGCTCGGAGTAGTCGGGCTCGGCCTGCGGGTCGTGCCAGATGCCCTGTTCCTTGGCGTAGGCCTCGACCAGGGCGACCTGGTGCTCGGAGCGGCCGGTGAACCGCAGGTATTTCAGCGTCTCGTCGTCGATCGGGAAGATCGCGGCCGTCGAGCCGTACTCGGGCGACATGTTGCCGATGGTGGCGCGGTTGGCGAGCGGCACCGCGGTGACGCCCGGCCCGTAGAACTCGACGAACTTGCCCACCACGCCGTGCTTGCGCAGCATCTCGGTGATCGTGAGCACGAGGTCGGTCGCGGTGGCGCCGTCGGGCAGCGCGCCCGAGAGCTTGAAGCCGACCACGCGCGGGATCAGCATGGACACCGGCTGGCCGAGCATCGCCGCCTCGGCCTCGATGCCACCGACGCCCCAGCCGAGCACGCCGAGCCCGTTGACCATCGTCGTGTGGGAGTCGGTGCCGACCAGTGTGTCCGGGTAGGCCTGCACCGTGCCGTCGGGCCGCTCGTTCGGGAACACGACCCGTGCGAGGTGTTCGATGTTGACCTGGTGGACGATGCCGGTGCCGGGCGGAACGACCTTGAGGCCGTCGAAGGCCTCCTGGCCCCAGCGCAGGAACTGGTAGCGCTCGCGGTTGCGTTCGAACTCGAGGTCGATGTTGATCTGGAGCGAGTTGGCCTGTCCGAAGGAGTCCGCGACCACCGAGTGGTCGATGACGAGCTCCGCCGGCACGAGCGGGTTGATGCGGGCCGGGTCGCCACCGAGGTCGGCCATCGCCTCGCGCATGGCGGCGAGGTCGACCACCGCCGGCACGCCGGTGAAGTCCTGCAGGATCACCCGGGCAGGCGTGAACTGGATCTCGGTGTCGGGCTGCGCCGACGCGTCCCAGCTCGCGAGCGCCCGGATGTCGTCGGCGGTGATGTTGCTGCCGTCCTCGGTCCGCAGCAGGTTCTCGAGCAGCACCTTGAGGCTGTAGGGCAGCCGCTGCTGGCCCTCGACCGCGTCGAGGCGGAAGATCTCGTACTGCTGGCCGTCCACGTCGAGGTGGCTCTTCGCGCCGAAGCTGTCGATGCTGCTCACGGGGGCTCCTCATCCGAGCGCCCCGAGCGGCGGGGCGACGTCCTGGTGGCGGGGCGCGGACACGCCGACTGCCGGCGCTCGCGCGTTGCCGGCCTCCCGCCCGGTACCGACGTACGGGGGAGGCGGGCCTGGTCGTCGAACATACCCGAGCGCGCCCCGCGCCCGGTCGTCCGGACGGGAGACCGCGCCCTCGTCACCGCAGGCCCCGTCGTGCGTTGGTACCGCGAATCGCCCGCTCCCCCGTCGAGGCCGTTCGTGACCGAGTCGCTGCGCATCATGCTGCGCCACCGCCTGGTGGTCATCGCCGCGAGCGCTGCCCTGGCGCTGACGACCTGTAGTGGCACGACGTCGCGCACGGCCCAGCAGGCAGGCGTGTCCCGGACAGCCACCGACGTCGTCACCGCGGCACCGGTTCCGGTCACGACGCCGCCGCCGATCCCCTCGCTCGCCGCAGCACCCGAGGTCGACGCTCCCGCCGCCCCGGAGGTGCCGCTCGCGTCCGACGAGCCCGTCGAGGACGCCGCGCCTCAGGCCGTGGAGCCATCGGCGGAGCCGCCCGCGCCGCTGCCCGAGGAGGTACCGCTGGTCACGCCGAGCGTGATCGTCCACGGCGGGGACGCACCGCTGTCCGACGCGGCGTTGGAGGAGGTCGCCGGCGACGAGGCACTCACGACCGCCGCCGTCACCGCGTTCGACCTCGAGGCCGTCGGGCCGTCCGGCGAAACCGCTGAACTGCGCGCCATGACGGCGGGACCGGCCGACGTGCGCCCCTTCACGCCGGACGTCACGGCCCAGAACGTGGGCGTCTGGGAGCGGATCACCGACGGCGACGTCGTCGTGCGCCATGACGTCGCACAGGAGCTCGGTCTCGAACTCGGCGGCACCATCACGCTTCGGACCGTGCATGCCGCGGTCCCGGCCCGTGTCGGCGCCTTCGCCGCCAACGGCGCACCTCCGCTGGCCGATCTGCTCGTCCCCCACGACCTGGGTGAACTGTTGGGGGCCGACGCCGTGAACACGCTCATCGTGGGAGCGGACGGCGACGCCCAGACGCTCGCGGACCACCTCGGCGAGCAGTTCGGGGCCCGCGCCGAGGTGGTGCGACCCCCCGCACCACGGCAGGCCGGCCCGAAGCGCTCGGGCAGCGTCACGCTCGAGCCGTTCTCGTACACCTCACGGGGCGACGGCACGATCGCGATCGACCCCGCCTGGGTCGCGAAGAACATCGTGACGGTCGAGATCCCGGGCATGGGCACCACGCGCTGTCACCGGGTGATGGTGCCGCAGTTGCAAGCCGCACTCCGCGAGATCGCCGAGGCCGGCCTGTACGACCACTTCGACCGGAGCCAGTTCGCCGGGTGCTTCGTGCCGCGCCACATCCTGTGGAACCCGCAACGGGGCCTGTCGATGCACGCCTGGGGCCTGGCCATCGACTTCAACGCCCGCGACAACGCCTACGGCGCCACACCCAGGATGGACCTGCGGATCGTGGAGATCTTCGAGAAGTGGGGTTTCGCCTGGGGCGGATGGTGGAGCACCCCCGACGGGATGCACTTCGAACTGGCCCGCGTGGTGGAGGTCGGCTGACGGGCGAGGGGCGCCGGTCTCGCCGGGCCGCACGGTCACTAGGCTCGTCCCATCCGCGACGTCCCGCCCCACGGAGTGCGACATGCCCACCCTCGCCCTGGTCCGCCACGGTCAGTCCCTGTGGAACCTGCAGAACCGCTTCACCGGCTGGGTCGACGTGCCACTGACCGAACTCGGACGCGAGGAGGCCCGCAAGGGCGGAGAACGGCTGCGCGGCACGACCTTCGACGTCGCCTACACGTCGCGCCTGACGCGGGCGCAGGAGACGCTCGACCTGCTGCAGGCGACCGCCGGCCTGCAGCTGCCGGTCATCCGTGACGAGGCGCTCAACGAGCGGCACTACGGCGACCTGCAGGGCCTGAACAAGGCCGACACCGCCGCGAAGTACGGCGACGAGCAGGTGCACATCTGGCGGCGCTCCTTCGCGACGCCACCCCCCAACGGCGAGTCGCTCAAGGACACCGCGGCCCGGACGCTGCCGTTCTTCGAGCGTGCCATCCTGGGCGACATCCGGCAGGGCAAGAACGTCCTGGTCGTGGCCCACGGAAACTCCAACCGCGCCATCGTGATGCGGCTCGAGGACGTGCCCGAGGACGAGATCCCGGGCGTGGAGCTGGCGACCGGGGTCCCGCTCGTCTACGACCTCGACGAGGACGGCACCCTGCTGGGCAAGTCCATCCTCGCGTGAGGCGTCGGTAGCCTCGTCGGAACCGATCGTCGGCCAGGAGGCTGCCCGTGTTGGATCCCGTTCGCCCCGGTGAAGGCTGGGGCGTGCTGCACCTGTTCCTGCAGGTCGACCACGCTGCGGTCCCCTCCCTGCCTCCCGGGGCCGCCAAGGAGTTCGCCGCCGTCCTCGAGCGGTGGTCCGAGCGCACGCAGTTGCACACCTTCAGCGTGCTCGGCCACAAGGCCGACGTGATGCTGATGGCCGTCGACTCGGACCTGAGCCTGCTGCGGACACTGCAGACCGAGGTACTGGCGAACCAGGCGGCACCGGCGCTGCGGCTGACCTGGTCGTACCTGTCGCTCACCGAGGGCAGCGAGTACACGCAGAGCCCCGAGGAGTACCGCGAGTACCTCGTCGCCGAAGGGGTCGATGGCGAGGACCTCGAACGCCGCGTGACGCAGTTCGCCGAGCGGATGGCCAAGTACACCGACGACAAGCTGCATCCACGGATGCCGGCCTGGGAACTCGGCTGCTTCTACCCGATGTCGCACCGGCGCTCGGGAGACGACAACTGGTACTCGCTCGACTTCGCCGAACGTCGCCGGCTGATGCACGACCACGGCAGGTCCGGCCGTGCCTACACCGGGCGGGTCCTGCAGCTGGTCTCGGGCAGCACGGGGCTCGACGAGTGGGAGTGGGGCGTGACCCTGTTCGCCCACGACCTCGCCGACATCAAGGACATCGTCTACACGATGCGCTACGACGAGGCGTCGGCGCGCTACGCCGAGTTCGGGGACTTCGTCATCGGGATCCGTCGCTCCCCGACCGACCTGGTCGTCGAGGTGGGGCTCACACGCGGCACGTGACCGCGGAACCGGACGACACGCGCCGCCTCCTCTGCTGGAGGCCGAGCCCCTGTTCGCGCGGGGAGTCACCGTGCTGCGACAGCTGGGCCTCGGCGCGGGCGACCGCCTGGCGGTGTCACTCGGCAACGACCCGACCACCTTCGGCGTCCTCGCCGCCGCCTGCCTCGAGGGCGTGGTGGCCGTGCCGCTCCCGCCCGATCTCGGCCACGGCGAGGCCCGCGAGATCCTCGACGACGCGACGCCGGCGGCCGTGCTGGCCACCCCCAGCCGTGCCGCGGCGCTGTCGCGATGGCACCCGCGCGTGCACGCCTTGACGCCCGCCGACATCGCGGCGCTGCCGGGCACCGACCCCTCCGCCGACTGGCCCCGAACCCGTCCCATGGCCTACACGTCGGGGACGACCGGCCGCCGCAAGGGCGTCCACGTCGGCGTCCACGGTTCCGACTGGGGCCGGTCGGTCATCGAGGACGAGCGCGCGGCGTTCGAGGGGCGGCACGGCGACACCCACCTGGTGGTGTCCCCGCTGTACCACTCGGGCCCCTTCCGCTTCGCGCTGGTGACCGCCCTGCTCGGCGGTCGGATCGCGGTGCTGTCACGGTTCGACGCACGGGCCTGGTCCGCGGCACTGCGCGAACTGCGACCTGACTCGCTGTTCTGCGTGCCGACCCAGTTGCACCGATTGTTGGCCACCAGTTCCGCCCCCGACGACGACCTCGCGTCGCTGCGGTTGCTCGCACACGCCGGCGCGCCCTGCCCTGCGCCGCTCAAGCGCCGCGTGCTGGCGGCGGCCCCGCCGGACGCGGTGTGGGAGTTCTACGGCTCGACCGAGGGGCAGTTCACGGTCTGCCCGCCGCAGGTGTGGTGCGAGGCGCCGGGGACGGTCGGGCACGCGAGGCCCGGACGTCGTCTCGAGGTCCGAGGCGACGACGGCGCGACGCTGCCCCCCGGCGAGGTGGGCACCGTGTGGGTGCGGGCGCCGGGGCACGCGCGCTTCACCTACTGGGGCGACGTCGAGCGGTCCGCTGCCGCATGGGACGGCGACGCCTTCACGGTCGGCGACCTCGGCCACCTGGACCAGGACGGGCGGCTGTTCCTCTCGGGCCGCCCCGGCGACCTGGTCATCACCGGCGGCGTCAACGTCTATCCCGCCGAGGTGGAACGTCACCTGCTCGAGCAGCCCGGTGTCGCCGAGACGGCCGTGTTCGGCGTCCCTGACGAGGAGTGGGGCGAGCGGCTCGTGGCGTTCGCGGTCCCCTGGCCCGGCGCCTCCCTCGACGGCGAGTCGCTGCGACGCTCGCTGACCGGCCACCTCGCCGCGGCAAAGGTGCCAAAGCGCATCGCGGTGGTCGACGCCCTGCCGCGGACGCCGACCGGGAAGGTCCGTCGGGCCGATCGAGCCCTCGAATCGCTCTGGGAGCAGCAGCCGTGAGCGGCGACCCGGTCGCCGAGCTGCGCCGTCACCTGGACGCGCACGTCCCCCGTGACGCCCGCGAGCGTTCCTCCCTGCGCCGGACCCTCGCGCTGCTCGACTGGCTGACCGATCCCCTGTCGGAGACGGCGGACCCGACGCACGTCACCGGATCGGCCATCGTCGTCGACGCGGGCGCGCGTTTCCTGCTGCACCGGCACAAGCGGCTCGGCATCTGGCTCCAGCCCGGCGGTCACGTCGACCCCGGGGAGTCCACGGCCGGCGCCGCCGTCCGCGAGACACGGGAGGAGACCGGGTTGTCGGCCGAACACCCAGCGAAGGGACCGGTGGTGGCGCACGTCGACGTCCACCAGGGACCGCGGGGCCACGTCCACCTCGATGTCCGTTACCTGCTCCTTGCCGACGGCGACGCCGAGCTCGCCCCGCTCGCGGGCGAGTCGCCCCACGTGGGCTGGTTCGACCTCGACGGCGTCCGCGCGGTCGGCGACGCCTCCCTGGTCTCCGCAGCCGAGGCCGCCCTCGGACGACTCGGGCGTGGCCGGCACTAGCGTCCGGCGACGTCGAGGTGGATCCGTCCCGGGTCCGCCCGGCTCACCGTCACCGCGTGTCGTCCCGTCGTGCCGACGAACAGCAGCCGGCGGCCCTCGTAGACACCGGCATCCACGACCTCGACGATGCCGGCACCGTCGACCGCCAGCCGGCCGGCGTCCCAGTCGGCGAACGCCAGCTCGGGTGGCAGCGCCATCCCGGTCAGGTGCACCTGCAGGATCGCCTCGCCACGGACCGCGAGCTCGTGTCCGCGACCGTGCTCGATCGCGGCGTCCACGTACCGGACCCGCCAGCCCGGGGTTCCGGCACCGCCATCGATCACGAACGAGAGGCGATCGAAGCCGGGATGCTCGGTCGCCGTGACCTCACGCAGCCCCAGCCATGCGTCCGGGCTGTGCGGGGCGTACGAGATCGCCTGCAGGTGGCCACGCTCGGCGAGGAGATCGAGGGCGCGCGCCATGTACTGCGCCATCTCGCCCCGGGTGGCGGAACGGTGGGGCGCGAAGGTGGCGGAGGACGTATCGGCGATCCCGGCCGCGGCGAGCTTCTCGATGTTGGCGGCATGCGTGCCGGCGACGTCGTCGAAGGCCGCGTCGCGGGCGAGGGGCTCCGCGAGCACCGCCTCGACGGCAGCGGCCACGAAGCTCGCCATCTGGGCCCGGTCGAGGGTTCGCCCGGGGCGGAAGGTCCGGTCCCCGTAGCCGGCGACGATGCCGTCGGCCTGCAGCCGGGCGACGGCGACCCGATGCGCGCCGCTGATCGTCGCGGCATCGACGAAGTCGGGCGTGGTCACGGCCGGCGCGGCATAGCTCGCTGCCGGCAGAACGTGCAGGGCGTTGCCCAGGAACGAGGCCATCTGCTGCCGGGTCAGCGGAGCATCGGCATCGAAGCGCAGTTCGTCGCCGACGAAGCGCCCGGCGACGACGTCGTGGACCCACAGACACCCGACGGCGGCGCCGACGTCAGAGGCGGGGTCGACGTCGACGAACGGCGCAGCCTGCTGCGCACCGCGGTCGCAGGCGCGGTCGAGGTTCCGTGGGAACCCGTCCGGCTGGGCGAGGGCCGCTGGCGCCGCTGCGACCAGGAGTCCCATCGCTGTCAGCGCCGTGAGCCCGCTTCGGCGCGTACGCCCCCACGTCGTTTCCGCCCCGCGCCCCATCGCCCGCTCCACCGCCGCTCCCCCGCGTCGGACGGTCGTCATCGACGCGGCACTGCGGCAGGGACCATGCCGCCCCGGCGCCATCCGGCGGGACGACCATCCCCGGCAATTCGGACACTCCGGTCGGGTGAACGCGGGCTTCCCCTGGCCGCCCGGCCGTCAGAACAGGCGCAGGTTGGTTTCCTCTTCGCCGCGCAACCGTCCGAGGTCGACCTCGACGCATGCGATACCGCGCGACTCGGCCAGCACCCGCGCCTGGGGCTTGATGATCGTGGCGGCGAAGACGCCGCGCACCGGCGCGAGCAGGGGGTCGCGCTGCATGCGTTCGAGATAGCGCGTCAACTGCTCCACGCCGTCGATCTCGCCGATGCGCTTGATCTCGACCGCCACCGCGCCTCCGCTCGGATCGCGACAGAGCAGGTCGACGGGCCCGAGATCGGTGCGGAACTCGCGCTGGATGCACACGAGGTCCTGCTCGAGGTGCGAGGGATGGGCGGCGAGCAGCTCCTGCAGCTCACGCTCGACACCGTCGAGGGTGAGACCGCGCTCGGTGTCGAGCTGGTAGCTGACGTCCTCGAACACCTCCTCGAGCTCGATGATGAGCTTCTCGCCCTTCGGATTGGTGACGACCCAACGCCCCTCCTCCTCGAACAGGGTGTTGGGCGCATTCATCCAGTTGAGCGGCTTGTAGGCCCCGACGTCGGCGTGCAGGGCGACACAACCGTCCGCCTTCACCATCACGAGGCGCACAGCACTGGTCAGGGTCGACGACAGTCGGCCCTCGTAGGTCGCGGAGCACCGCGCGACGAGCAGACGCATGGCGGCGGACGGTAGCGGCGGCCGCCCGCGCCACCAACCCCCGCCGCGGGAGGGCGGCGGGCCGTCGGCTACGCTCGAGGGCCGGGCCCGGGCCACGCGTCGATCGTGCGACCGTCGTGGCCGGACAGCTCTTCGTCCACTCTTTCGAAAAGGTCCCACCGTGGCGCTCCAGGTCGGTCTCGTCGGCCTGCCCAACGTCGGCAAGTCGACCCTGTTCAACGCCGTGTCCCAGGCCGGGGCCGAGGCCGCGAACTTCCCCTTCTGCACCATCGACCCCAACGTCGGGGTCGTCGCGGTCCCCGACGCGCGCCTCGACCGACTGGCCGAGCTGGCGAAGTCGCAGAAGGTCGTCCCGACGGCGATCGAGTTCGTCGACATCGCGGGGCTGGTCGCGGGTGCCTCGCAGGGCGAGGGGCTGGGCAACCAGTTCCTGGCCCACATCCGCGAGGTCGACGCGATCTGCAACGTGGTGCGCTGCTTCGAGAGCGACGACATCATCCACGTCAGCGGCTCGGTCGACCCCGCGCGTGACGTCGAGATCATCACCACCGAGCTGGTGCTGGCGGACCTCGCGACCACCGAGAAGCGGCTCGAACGCGCCACGCGCTCGGCACGGACCGGCGACAAGGACCTGGTGCGCGAACGCGACCAGGTGCTCGCCCTGCGCGACCACCTCGCCGAAGGTCACGTCGCCCGGACCTTCCCCGGCGAACTCGAACCGTCGGTCGCCCGCGAGTTGTCGCTGCTCACGGCCAAGCCGGTGCTGTACGCGGCCAACGTCGCCGAGGACGAACTCCCCGACGCCGCGGGCAACGAGCACGTCGAGGTCGTGCGCAAGCTCGCCGAGATCGAGGGTGCCGAGCTCGTCGTCATCTCGGCGCAGGTCGAGGCGGAACTGGCCGAGCTCGGCGGCGAGGAACGGGCCGAGTACCTCGAGTCGCTCGGCCTGGAGCGCTCGGGGCTGGAGCGGCTCATCGAACGGGCGTACCGGCTGCTCGGCCTGCTGACCTACTTCACGGCCGGTCCGAAGGAGACCCGCGCGTGGACGGTGCCGGCCGGCTCGACGGCGCCCCGCGCAGCGCGCGAGATCCACACCGACTTCGAGCGCGGCTTCATCAAGGCCGAGGTCATCGCCTTCGACGACTACGACCGTCTCGGTACCGAGGCCGCGGCCCGCGAGGCCGGCCGGTTGCGTATCGAGGGCAAGGAGTACATCGTCAAGGACGGCGACGTCGTCCACTTCCGCTTCAACGTCTGACGGCCGCAGACGTCCGACACCCACCGCAACGAGCCGCCCCGAGCGGGCGACACCTGGAGGCGATTCGCATGGCCCGGACAGAGCCCATCACCCGACTCGAGGTGGCCGCCTGTCCCACCCACCGCGTCGACGTCAGGCACTACGGCCCCTTCGAGGTCGGCTGTGCCTGCCTCAACGACGAGCGCCGCGCCGCACTTGCCGAGCGACTGGCCCAGGCCCGCGCCGAGGGCAACCCGCTGGCCGAGATGGCCGAGTAGCCAACCGCGCGTCCGCCGCGGTACGAACCGTGCGGCACCTTCGCAGCCCCGACGAACGGCACCAGGTGTGGCAGGCAGAGGACTCGGCGGACGGTTCCAGCGCGGTGCGCGGCTCGCCCGCACCGGCGTGCGCGGCGCTTCGGGGTTCGCCGGCGCGAAGGCGCGCGAGCTGGCCGGGCGTCCGGGCGGGGAGGACGCGGCCCACCGTGAGCTCGCCGCCAACCTCGCCGAGGTCCTCGGTGACATGAAGGGGGCCGCGATGAAGCTCGGCCAACTGCTGAGCTTCGTCGATCTCGACCTGCCGCCCGACGTCAAGAACGTCTACCACGAGGCCCTGGCCCAGTTGCGGGACGCCGCCCCGGAGTTCGATCCCGGCGCGATCGACCAGGTCTTGCGCGAGGAGTACGGCGCCGCCCCCGAGACGGTGTTCGCCGCCTTCGACCGCAAGCCGCTCGCTGCGGCCTCGATCGGGCAGGTGCATGCGGCCACGCTCGAGGACGGGCGTGACGTCGTCGTCAAGGTGCAGTACCCGGGCGTCGCCGAAGCGGTGCGATCGGACCTTCGCAACGCCGAGACGTTCCGGCCCATCGCCCGGATGATGGCGCCGAACCAGGAGATCGAGCCGCTCCTCGACGAGCTGCGCGAGCGGATCGACGACGAGCTCGACTACCAGCGCGAGGCCCGCTACCAGCGGGCGTTCGCCACCCGGTACGCCGACCATCCGTTCATCCGGGTTCCCGACATCGTCGGCGACCTGTGCCGCCGGCGCGTGCTCGTGAGTGAGCGCATCCACGGCGCCAAGTTCGACCACGTCGCCGAGACGGCGGACGAGGCCACGCGTCAACGGGTGGGCGAGATCGTCTTCCGTTACGCCTTCGGCTCCATCGGCCGCTTCCGGCTGTTCAACGGCGACCCGCATCCGGGCAACTATCTCATCGAGCCCGAGGGTTCGGCCGCCGACGGCGGGGTCCGCGTCGCGTTCATCGACTACGGCTCGGTGAAGATGTTCACCCGTGAGCGCTACGACTCGATGCGCGCCGTGGAGGAATCGGTTGCCCGCGCGGACCGCGGCGAGGCCCTCGAGGCGCTGCGCCAGGCCGGCTTCCTGCCCAAGACGGCCCGCGTCGACGAGGACCTGGTCCACGCGTGGTTCCGGCTCTACACCCGTCCGGTCGTGGCGGACCAGCCGTTCACCTTCACCCCCGAGTACGCGGCCGAGGTGATCCGCTCGACGACGGATCCACGCAGCCCGTACAGCGACGTCCTGCGCAAGCTCAACCTGCCGCCGGACTACCTGTTGCTCAACCGGATCCAGTGGGGGCTCAACTCGGTGCTCGGGCGCCTCGGCGCCACCAACGACTGGCGCGCCATCCGCGACGAGTACGTCGATCCCGACGCGCCGCCCGCGACCCCACTCGGCGAGCTGGACGCGGCGTGGTGGCACACGCGCGAACCCACGGTCGATCCCCCGGCCTGAACCGGCACCGCCGCCCGCGGGCTCACCCGGCGGTCAGCTCGGGAGCCGTGCCCCGTGTTCGGCGACCATGGTGTCCAGCCACCGGGTCAGGAACAGCGCCAGGTGGCCGCGCTGCAGTCCCTGCGACGGGCCGAAGTGGCCGTTGCCGTCCCCGGCGGTCCACCCCGCGTCCGCCGCCTGGTTGATGGCGCGCTCGTGCGTACCGGCGTCGTCGAGGAACCAGTCGCGTGAGGGCGAACGCAACCGCTGGCCGGTGCGGTACTCCGCCGCGGCGACCAGCACCGAGGCCATCTGGTCGCGCTCGACGGTGGCGCTCGGCCGGAAGGTGCCGTCGCCGAAGCCGCCGACCACGCCGGCGCCCGCCAGCCGGGCGATCGCGTCGGCATGGGAGGAGTTGGCGTCAACGTCCGCGAAGCGGAGCGGGGCAGCGGGCAGACGACCGCCGCTGCGCTCGATCGCCCGGGTCACGAAGGTCGCCAACTGCGCCCGGGTGACGTCACCGCCGGGCGAGAACGCGTGCGCCGTCGTGCCCTCGGCGACCGACCACCAGGCCAGGCAGTCGACCGCCCGCGTCTGCGACCGCCCGACGTCGGTGAACCCGGAGGTCGGGACGGAGCCGGCGGGGCACGCCGCGTCCCCGCTGCGCACCGTCGGCGTCGGCAGACTCGAGGTCTTCGCGGAACCGTCCGCGCGGCGGAAGACCGCGGTGGCGTACATGCGACCGTTGGCGGCGACGCTGATACCGATCCCGACCTCGTCGAACGTCGACGACAGGATGTTGTCGCGGTGACCGGTGGAGTCCATCCACCCGCGCATGATCCGGTCCGCCGTCGGCTTCCAGCCGCCGATGGCGTCGACCGGACCGGCCCAGGCGATGTTCTCGCCCCACGCGGTCCAGCAGCAGATCTGCCGCCCGACCGAGGGGTTGTGCACGAACGTGCCCGTCCGCGCCATCTCGTCGGACCAGGCCCGGGCCGCCTCGGTCAGGTCGGAGGCGGCGGTGAGCGACGCGCGCGACGCCCCCGAGCGGATCCGGTTGTGCTCGGCGACCAGGTGCCGTTCGGCCGCGGACTCGTCGGCGCTGCGTGCCCGCGCGGCCTCGGCGGGAGCGGGGCTCGCGATCAGCAGCGTGGCGATCAGACCGAGCAGGCCCGACAGCAGGGCGAACAGCGACAACGGACGGCGCGAGTGCAGCATGCATTCCTGCGATCGTCGGGAACGGGAGCGAGAACCGGGACGTATGTCCCAGATCGACCTCCTGTACCAACGACCCCGGCCGGCGGAGAGTTCCCGCACGCAGCGGGGTCCCGAGCGGCGCAGGTCGTGCGCCGCATCGGGACCCCGGGGTCACGCGCCCCTACGACTTCGCGGTGGCGTAGATGTCGTCGATGACGTGGCCGTACTTCTCGCTGACCACGTGGCGCTTCACCGACATCTTCTGGCTCAGTTCGACCCCGACCTCGAAGTCCTCGGGCAGGATCCGGAAGGTGCGGATCGATTCGGCCTTGGAGACGGCCTGGTTGGCCTCGTCCACGGCCTTCTGCACCTCGGCGCGCAGGTCGGCGTCGTCGACGAGGTCAGCCACCGTCTTGCCCGACTTGCCGTTGGCCTCGGCCCAGCCGCCGAACGCCTCGGGGTCGATGGTGATCAGCGCGGCGATGAACGGCTTGTTGTCGCCGACCACCATCGACTGGCTCACCAGGGCGTGGGCCCGCATCCGGTCCTCGAGGATGGCCGGCGCGACGTTCTTGCCGCCGGCGGTCACCAGGATCTCCTTCTTGCGGCCGGTGATGCGCAGGAAGCCCTCACCGTCGAGTTGACCGATGTCGCCGGAGTGGAACCAGCCGTCCGACTCCAGTACCTCGTTGGTGGCGTCCTCGTTGTGGTAGTAGCCGCGGAAGATGTTGCCGCCCCGGAGCAGGATCTCGCCGTCGTCGGCGATCTTGACCGACGCGCCGGGAAGGGGCTTGCCGACGGTGCCGATCTTGTAGGCGTCGGGACGGTTCACCGTGGCCGGCGCGGTGGTCTCGGTGAGGCCGTACCCCTCGAGGATCAGGATGCCGATCCCGTTGAAGAAGTGGCCCAGCCGCTCGCCGAGCGCCGCGCCACCCGAGACGGCGTACCGCACGTTGCCGCCCATGGCATTGCGGAGCTTGCCGTAGACGAGCTTGTCGAACAGGCCATGTTGGACCTTCGTGGCGAGTCCGACCTTGCCCGCCGCCTGCTCCCGCGAGAACTGCTCGGCGACCGCCGCCGCCTTGTCGAAGATCTTGCCCTTGCCGTCCGCGTGCGCCTTCTGCTGTGCCCCGTTGAAGACCTTTTCGAAGACGCGGGGCACCGCCAGCAGGAAGGTCGGCTTGAACAGCCCCAGTTCCTCGAGCAACTGCGGGATGCCCGTCGAGTAGCCGAGCTTGACCCCGGCGTTGATGACCGCGACCTGGATGTAGCGCGCGAAGATGTGGGCCAGCGGCAGGAACAGCAGCGTCGTCTCGCCCGGCCGCATCAGCTCGCTGATCGACGCCTCGCTCTGCGCGACGTTCCAGACGAAGTTGCGGTGCGTGAGCTCGCAACCCTTGGGCCGGCCCGTCGTCCCGGAGGTGTAGACCAGTGTCGCCAGGTCGTCCGCCGTCACCGCGGTCGCGCGGGCATCGACGTCCTCGTCGCTGACGTCCGCGCCCGCCGCCTTGATGGCGTCCATCCCGCCCTCGTCGATCACGAACACGTGACCGCAGTTGGGCAGCTTGCCGGCGACCTCGTCGTAGATGCCTCGCAGCTCGGGCGTCTCGATCACGATCGCGACGGCGTCGGAGTCGGAGACGATCCACTCGACCTGCTCCGCCGAGGAGGTCTCGTAGATCGGCACGGTGACCGCGCCCGCGCTCCAGATGGCGTAGTCCAGGACCGTCCACTCGAGCCGGGTCGCCGACATGATGCACACCCGTTGTCCCGGCTCGATGCCGAGCCCGATCAGGCCCTTGGTCACGGCCTTGATCTCGTCGACGAACTGGCGCGTCGTCCAGTCCACGAAGCGGTCGCCCACCCGGTGGGAGACGGCGATGCGGTCCGGTGACGTGCGCGCCGCCTCGAACAGCGGACGCGTCAGATTGGCATCGTCCGCGATCGTGACCTCACCCGGACTCGTGTACTCCTGCATGACCACTCCCCTCGCCTCGTCGGCGTCGTCCCACTCGCCTGGACATCGCGTTCGAGCCTAGCAAGCAGCATCCACCGAACCGCAGGCTGCGGGGCGGTGCGGCGGGTCCGGCCGCTACGGTCGCGCACCTGCCGAACTCCGGTATTCGCCGCCTGCAGGAACGACTCCTCCATGAACGTGCTGCAACGGACCGTCGGAGCCGTGCGCGTCGTCACCATCGACCGGCCGCAGGTCCGCAACGCCGTCGACCGGCCGACGGCCGACGCCCTGCTCGCCGCGGTCGAGGCGGCGGACGCCGACGCCGAGGTACGCGTGATCGTCCTCACCGGCGCGGGCGGCACCTTCTGTGCGGGGGCGGACCTGCACGCACTCGAGGACCCGGATCGCCGCAACCGGCTCGAACGCTCAGATCTCGGCCCGATGGGGCCGACCCGCCGCCGCCCGGGCAAGCCGGTCGTGGCCGCCATCGAGGGCCATGCGGTCGCCGGCGGCCTCGAACTGGCGCTGTGGTGCGACCTGCGCATCGCGGCCGAGGACGCCGTCCTCGGGGTCTTCTGCCGCCGCTTCGGCGTCCCGCTGATCGACGGCGGCACCGCCCGCCTGCCCCGCGTCGTCGGGATGGGGCGCGCCCTGGACCTGGTGCTGACCGGCCGGGCCGTAGCCGCGGACGAGGCCCTCGCCATGGGCCTGGTGACCCGTGTCGTCGCCCCGGGCAGCGCACTCGAAGCGGCCGTCGCCCTGGCCTCCGAACTGGCCGCCCTGCCGCAACGCACGCTGTCGGCGGACCTCGCCAGCACGCGCGCGGCCTTCGACCGGGCCCTGCCCGAGGCGTTGCTCGCCGAGCACGACGGCGGGATGGCGGCCATCGAGGACGGTGGCATGGCCGCCGTCGCCCGCTTCCGGGCCGGAGCCGGACGACACGGCGACCCGGCAGGGACGTGAGCCACGGGCGAGGGACGCTCGCCGACGTTGCCGTCGGGTGGTGTCGCTCCCCTAGCCTGCCGCCTTCCGCCAGCTCTCCGAGGACGTCGACCTTGAGCAGCCACACCACCCCCGATGCCGGCAACGGCAGCGTTCGGGAGAACCTCACCCGTGACGAAGCGCGTGAACGTGCCGCGTTGGTCAGCGACGTCCGGACCACGGTCCACCTCGACCTGACGACCGGGGCGGAGACCTTCGGTGCCACCTCGACGATCCGGTTCCGCACGGCCGCCGAGGGCAGCACCTTCCTCGACTGCACCGCGCGTGAGGTCGAGCGCGTCGAGCTCGACGGCCGCGCGTTGTCGGACGCCGTGATCGAGCCCACGCGGATCCGGTTGCCCGAGCTGCCGGCCGGCGAGCACGAGCTGACCGTGGTCGCGACGATGGCGTACCGCCACGAGGGCAAGGGGCTGCACCGCTTCGTCGACCCCACCGACGACCGGGTGTACCTGCACAGCCAGTTCGAGCCGTTCGAGGCCCACCAGGTCTATCCCTGCTTCGACCAGCCCGACCTGAAGACGACCTTCACGCTCAGCGTCGACGCGCCCGAGGAATGGGTGGTCGTCTCCAACGGTCGCGCGGTGCAGCGTCCCGAGGAGGGCGAGGCAGGACGTTGGGTGTTCGAGACGACGCCCGTGCTGTCGACCTACGTCACCGCCGTGGTCGCCGGCTCCTATGCGACGGTGACCGACGAACACCGTGGCATGGAGCTCGGCGTCTACGTCCGACGTTCGTTGGCGGACTACCTCGACACGCCCGAGATCCTGACCGTGACGAAGCAGGGCCTGGACTACTTCGAGGACGTGTTCGACGCCCCCTACCCGTTCGGCAAGTACGACCAGCTGTTCGTGCCCGAGTTCTCCGCCGGCGCCATGGAGAACCCCGGCGCGATCACCTTCTCGGAGGTCTACATCTTCCGCAGCAAGGTCACCGACGCCAACCGTGAGCGGCGTGCCGAGACCATCCTCCACGAGATGGCGCACATGTGGTTCGGCGACCTGGTCACCATGCGCTGGTGGGACGACCTGTGGCTCAACGAGTCGTTCGCCACCTTCATGGCCGTGCTGTCCCAGGCCGACGCGACCCGCTGGACCAACGCCTGGGTGACCTTCCTCGACGCCGAGAAGGCGTGGGCGAAGATGCAGGACCAGCTCCCGTCGACCCACCCGGTCGCCGACGAGATGCCCGACGTCGAGTCGGTGCACCAGAACTTCGACGGCATCACCTACGCCAAGGGCGCCTCGGTGCTGCGTCAGCTGGTCGCCTGGGTCGGTCAGGACGCCTTCCTGGCCGGCGTGCGCGACTACTTCCAGCGCCATGCCTGGGGCAACACCGACCTCGGGGACTTCCTGGCCGCACTCGAGCGCACCAGCGGCCGCGATCTCGCCACCTGGCGCGACCAATGGCTGCTCACCACGGGGGTCAACACCCTCACCCCCGAGATCGAGCTCGCCGACGACGGCACCTACGCCGAGGTGACCATCGTGCAGTCGGCCCCGGCGCCGACGTGGCACGGCCTGCCCGGCGTCCCCGACCAGCAGCCGATCCTGCGCAGCCACCGTGTCGCCGTCGGCGTGTACCGCCGCACCGATGCCGGTCTGGTGCGCGACCAGCGCGTGGAACTCGACGTCGAGGGCGAGCGTACGAGCGTCAAGGACCTCGTCGGCGTCGCGGCCGGCGACGTCCTGCTGGTCAACGACGACGACCTGACCTATGCCAAGGTCGAGCTCGACCCGACCAGTACCGGCGTGCTGACCACCGACCTGCACGCGCTGGTCGACCCGCTGGCGCGCGCCCTCGTCTGGGCGACCAGCTGGGACATGGTGCGCGACGGACGCCTGCCGGCGAGCCGCTACGTGGACCTCGTCGTCAGCAACGTCGCCTCGGAGTCCGAGGTGGGCGTCCTGCAGCGCCTGCTGCTGCGGGCTGTCGGAGCGGCCGAACGCTACGCGGCGCCCTCGGCCCGGGACAGCCTGCTGCGCCGCCTGACGATGCACGCCCGTGACCTGCTGGGCGAGCTCGAGCCGGGCAGCGACCACCAGCTGGCGGTGCTGCGGCACTGGGCCGCCACCGCTCGCACCGACGCGACGCAGATCGCGGACGTCCAGCGCCTGCTCGACGGCGATCTGAGCTTCGAGGGCGTCGAGGTGGACACCGACCTGCGATGGCACCTGGTGACCGCCCTCGCGCGCGCCGGCGTCGTCGGCGAGGAACGGATCGCGGCCGAACTCGAACGCGACGACACCGACCTGGGCCGTCGACAGGCGGCGACCGCCCGGGCGGTACGGCCGAGCGCCGAGGCCAAGGAGGCCGCCTGGCGTCAACTCATCGAGGACACCTCGTTGTCGCACACGGTGTCGCGCCAGCTGTGGGGCGGATTCAGCCAGCTCGACCAGGTCGAGGTCCTGGCGCCCTACACCGCGCGGTACTTCGAAGCGCTGGACGGGGTCTGGCGCGACCGGTCGCTGGACTGGGCACTGGAGTTCTCCGAGGGCATGTTCCCGCAGTGGGCCGCCTCGCCCGACCTGCTCGAGACCGTGGACACCACGCTGCAGCGCGACGATCTGCTCCGTCCCCTGCGACGCGTCCTGCTCGAGCAGCGCGACACCCTCGTCCGCACGCTCGACGCCCGCGCCTGCGACGCCGCAGCATGAGCGGCCACGACGCCGACCTGGCGATCTTCGACGAGTTGGCCGCGGCCAACGACGCCTACGCGCGCGAAGGCGGCCACCACATGGTGCCCGTGGCGCCGTCGCGACACCTCGCGGTCGTCACCTGCATGGACGCGCGCATCGACGTGTTCGCGGTGCTCGGGCTGGAGCTGGGCGACGCCCACGTGATCCGCAATGCCGGCGCCCGCGTCACCGACGACGTCCTGCGGTCGCTGGCGCTGTCGACGCATCTGCTGCACACCCGGTCGGTGGCCCTCATCGCGCACACCAACTGCGGCGTGCTGGACCCCGCGGGCACCATCGACGAACGACTCGCCGCCACGATGGGGCGGGCCCCGGCGGGTCGCGAGTGGGGCACCTTCCGGGACCCACGCGAGGCGCTGCGCGAGGATGCACGGACCCTGCTCGAGTGGCCGGACCGCCCCGACGGGTTCGGACTGGCCGCCTATCTGTTCGACGTCGAGACGGGTGCGCTCGAGCAGGTCGTGGCGCCGGAGGCGGCGCCTCCGGTGTGACCGGCATCAGCTCGACGGCGACCACCGACCGCGATCACCGCGATGCGTGACCCCTACGGCGACGACGTCCTGGCCGATCCGCGTGCCCATCGCCGGGTCGTGCCGACCGTGACGGTGACGCGTGGTCTGGTGGTCGAGGCCGACGGCGGGTTCGTCGGCAGCGTCGTCGGCTGCACCGCGCGCGAGGTGGTGCTGCGCGATCGTCGTGGCCGTGAACGCCGCTTCGCGCTCGAGCCCGGCCTGTTCCGCGTCGACGACACCCAGGTCAAGCTCGTCGCCCCGTCCCGCCCGGCCGCGCCTCCGACCGCCGCGCCGGTGTCCAACAGCGGGTCGGTGGCCGTTCCCGACGCCCCCGCCCGGGTGGCACGCAGCAGCCGGATCCTCGTCGAGGGGGTGCACGACGCCGAACTCGTCGAGCAGGTGTGGGGCCACGACCTGCGCGTCGAAGGGGTGGTCGTCGAGGTGCTGCACGGTGCCGACGACCTCGACGCCGTCGTGCGCGCCTTCGCACCCGGGCCGCAGCGCCGACTGGGCGTGCTGCTCGACCACCTCGTCGGTGGCACCAAGGAGTCGCGCATCGCCACGACGGTCCGTCACCCCCACGTGCTGGTCACGGGCCACCCGTTCGTCGACGTCTGGCAGGCCGTGCGGCCGGAGGTCATCGGGATCGACGCCTGGCCCGAGGTCCCCCACGGCGAGCCGTGGAAGGAGGGGGTGGCTCGGCGACTCGGCTTCCCCGATCACCACGAGGTGTGGCGCCGCATCCGCACGTCGGTGACGACCTGGCGCGATCTCGACCGCTCGCTGATCCGTGCCGTCGAGGAGCTCATCGACTTCGTGACCGAGCCGCCGACGTCATGACCGGCACCGGCGGGCCCCCGCGCCCGTCAGCCGAGCAGGGTCGAGATCGCGTCGGTGGCGAGCACGGCGACGACGAGGGTGACCACGAGCAGCACGACGACCGCAGGCCGCCAGTTCGACCGCGGAGCGGTCCCTGCGTCGGCGGTGTCCCGCGAACGGACGTCGTCGCGCACCTCGCCGCCGGAGGCGAGCGCCTCCGTCTCGAGCGCCGCGGCGTCGGCCGGGTCCGCGCCGTACTCGTGGTCGAGCAGGGCGATGGCGTCCGCGTAGTGGTCGTCGGAGACCACCACGGCGGTCCCACCGATGCCGTAGGGCAGTTCGGGGTGCAACCCGCCGGCGTCGTCGCCGGACACGTAGGCGTGGATGCCGTTCGCCTCGAGCACGGCCCGCGCGAGCTCGGCCTCGGTGCGGCTCGTGAACCGGTCGATCCTGGCCATGCCGCCTCCGCGTCGTCGTCCCCGAGCAGGGTACGACGCCAGCCACGGGCAGGAGCCCAGCCTGGTCCGTGGAGTCGTTCGACCAGTATGGCCGAACGACTCCACAGAGCCCGGAGCCTCAGTTCAGCCGTGTGATCCGTGGGTCCGTCGGCGCGAGAACGCCCTCAGGGCGGGCGGTGAAGTACGACTCGAGGGCGTCGAGATCGAGTGCCCCACCGAGCCGGCTGGTGCCCTGGGCCAGCACCGGGAAGTTGTCCCCGCCCGTTGCAAGGAAGCTGTTGACCGTCACGCGGTAGATCTGCGTGGCGACCAGCGGCTGGCCGTGGAGCTGGATGGACTCGAAGGCGACGGCGTTCGCGTCGTCGCAGTTCGCAGTACCGCGAGCGAGCCCGTCGTAGGTGTAGGTGAATCCAGCGGAGACCTGCAGCACCTTGTGCCCGGCCCGTACGCCGTCGTTGCCGCCGCAGAACTGCTCCTCCAACATGCGGTCGATCTGCATTCCGCTGAGGTTCATGGTGACCAGGCTGTTGCCGAACGGCTGGACGGTGAACGCCGCCTCGTAGGTCACTTCGCCGTTCGCATTGCCCACCAGGTCGGCGCGCACACCGCCCGGGTTCATGAAGGCGACCTGGGCGCCGCCGAGATGGGCGGGCGTCGTCGCCTCGAGTTGCGAGTCGGCGATGACCCGCCCCATCGGTGACTCGCCGGCCGCATCGGTACTGCGGCTGATGACCGTGCCGCCCTGGATGAGGCCGATGATCCGGTTCGCCAGCGGCGCGTAGAACGGCCGGTAGCGCTCGATGATGTCGGTGATCGCGGTCGTTGGCGGGACGTCGCGGGTCACGATGCCGTTGTTCGCTTTGATCTTGGTGATCCGACGGGTGTCGGGGTCGATGGTGACGTCCATGTCCGTCAGCACCCGCCCGAAGGACGACGCGCTCGTGACCGGGATGTCGTTGATGATGCAGTTGTACGCGGCGTGCGTGTGGCCCGTGATGACCGCGTCGATCTGGGCATGCATGCGGTTGACGATGTCGACGATGGGGCCGGAGATGTTGGTACAACCGTTGATGCCGCCACCAGCGAACCCACCCTCGTGCAGAAGCACCACGATGTTCTCGACACGACGTCGCTCGAGCTCGCCCACCAGCGCGTTGACCGTGTCGGCCTCGTCCGCGAACGTCAGCCCCGCCACACCTTCGGGCGTGACGATGGTCGGCGTGCCCTCGAGGGTCATGCCGACGAAGGCGATCTTGGCGCCGCGCTCGAAGTCCTTGACGACGTAGGGCGGGAACACCGTCTTCCCGGTGTCCTCCCAGCGGACGTTGGCGGCGAGGAAGTCGAAGTCGGCCCCGGTGAAGGTCCGGAGCTCGCGACAGACATCGCCTGCCTCGCCCTCGCGACAGCCACCGTTGGCCATCCGCAGCAGTTCCTCGGCTCCCTCGTCGAACTCGTGGTTGCCCACCGCATTGATGTCGAGGCCGATGGCGTTCATCGCCTCGATCGTCGGCTCGTCGTGGAACAGTGCGGACAGCAGCGGACTGGCGCCGATGAGGTCACCGGCGGACACGACCACGGTGTTCGGGTTCGTGGCCCGCTTCTGCGCCACATGGGTGGCGAGGTACTCGGCACCACCCGAGGGAGTGCCGCCGGTGTTCAGCGTGCCACCCTCGAGATTGCCGTGGAAATCGTTGAGCGCGAGGATCTGCACCTCGATCGGCGGCTTCGGCTTGGCTGCCGGCCGGCCGGGGATGCCGCCGGGCGCAGCGGCAGCGACGCTGGGTACGGCGATGGAGAGCGCGGCGAAGGCGGCCAGAGCAGGCGCCGCCCGCCGCCACACACGTGAAGGTCCGGACACGTTGGTACCTCGGTGATCGGCGGAGCGGCCGGATGCTCCGGCCCACCGCCATCAAACCTGAATTCCCCCTGAAGGCCCAGACTTGCTGATCGCCGGGGGCGATCCGGCGCGCCGACCGCGCCCGGCATGGCCATCCCGGTCGTTGTCGTCTAGGCGCGACCGACGGATCCTGTGCCGCAATTCGACTCCACACACGTCGGGGCGGCCGGGGCGGCCGCTCAGCGGCGGACGCGCCCGTCCGTCGCATCGGCGTCGGGGGGAACCTCCAGCCAGGGGGCGTCGAGGTCGCCGTCGGCGAGGTGGTCGTTGCGGCGGCGGTCCTGGCCGCGCCGTTCGACCTGCAGTCCGTCGGTGACCGGCGCACCGGCGGCGCGTGCCACCTCCAGGATCTCGTCGCCGACGAGCTCGTCGCGGTCGAGCAACGCGTCCCGGAGCGCCTCGAGGATGTGACGGTTGGCGTCGAGCAGTGCGCGCACCCGGGCCTTCGAAACGGCCAGCAGCCGGTCGACCTCGGGACGGGTGTTGGGGTCCGCGAGCGTGCGCCCGACCAGGTTGGTGTCGCCCAGCGGGCCGTTCTCGACGGCGGCGAGCGACACCAGGCTGCCACCCATACCGGCGGCGCCGATGGCCTCGCAGGCCACCCGCGTTGCCGCCTGCAGGTCGCCGCTGGGTCCGGTCGAGGACTCGCCGAAGTACAGCTCCTCGGCCGCCATGCCGCCCATGGCGATGTCGACCAGGGCATGCAGTTCGCTGCGCGAGCGGGTGTAGACCTCGTCCAGATCTCCGTGGGCCAGCAGGCCGAGCGAGCCGGAGCGCTTCACGATCGAGAGGATCTCGAGCTTGCGCCGCCGGGTCAGGAAGGCGATCGTGGCGTGCCCCGCCTCGTGGGTGGCGACGACCCGGCGCTCGTGCTCGGTATAGGCGACCGGGTGCTTCATGCCGACCTCCTCGTTGAGGCGGGCCGACTGCACGTCACGCCAGTTGAGGGCGTCGCGGCCGTCGCGGAGCGCGTTGAGCAGTGCCTCGTCGAGGAGATGCTCGATCATCACCGGCGTGTAGCCGAAGGTCTGCGCCGCCAGGGCGTCGCGCAACTCGTCCCCACCGAGCTCGTCGGCGTGCGCCTTCCGGCCGAGGAAGTGGTCGACGAGGTCGCGCCGGGCCGCCCGGGCCGGCGGCTCGAACGTGAGTCGGCGGTCGAAGCGGCCCGGGCGGAGCATGGCGGGGTCGAGCCGGTCGGCGCGGTTCGTCGCGGCGATCAGCAACAGGTTGTTGTAGACCGACGGGCGCCGTCGCAGCTGACGGTGGGCCGGCAGGAGGCTGTTGAGACCGTCGGTGACGGTGTTGCGCGCCCGCTCGTACCACGGAGGCTGGTCGAACGACTGCATCTGGATCAGCAGCTCGTTGACGACCCCGCCGGTGCCTTCGCTCATCATCCCCTCGACGCGCAGGGTCCCGATCGGGGTCGCGTTCATGCCGCCGCGGACGGTCGCGATCGCGTCGATCTCCTCGATGAAGCCGATCGCGCCGCCCTCCTTGCGTGCGGCCTTGCGCAGTGCCCGGAAGTAGGCCCGGATCTTGCGGGCCGTCGCGCCGTACCACATGGACTGGAAGCTGGTCGCCGAAACGAACAGGAACGGAACCCCCGCCTCGCGGGCCAACGCCTTCGCGAGGTGGGTCTTGCCCGTCCCCGGCGGTCCCTCGAAGAGCAGGCCCCGGCGTGGGGTACCGCCGAGCTGGTCGCGGAACCGTGCGTAGCCCATGAACGTGTTGAGGGTGCGCACGACCTCCTCGACGATCGGATCGATGCCCTTGACGTCGGCGAGACCGACCTCGATCTGCTCGGGGCGGAACGTCAGGTGCGGCGAGCGTCCGCTGGCCAGCGGCATCGCGACGATGACGAGGATCGCGACGACGAACACGGCCGGGATGACGTAGAGGATCGGGTCTTCCGGCATCCCGGGCAACGCGAACACCTGGAACGGGCGCCCGTCGAGGATCCGGTACCACAGGAACAGCAGCGGCAACGACAGCAGCAGCGCGAGCCGGCGCAACCGGGCCTGACGGCGCTGCTCACGGGCCGTGCCGACGTCGGCCGACGAGGAGCCGAGGAAGGCACCCCCGAGTGCCGAGGCCACGCTCGCGCTCGCCCCGGTTCCGGTCGATGCCACCGACTCGCTCCCCATGCGCCCACCTCTTACGCTCCGCGGCTGCTCTTCCACGCACAGTGAACGGCGGTGGCGGACCCTCGGCTTCGGCCAACGGCCAACAGCTGTCCAGGCGCGCGCTCGTGCGCGCGCTGTCGCCCGGAACGGCCGCTTGGCCGTCAGGTGTCGCGTCCGCCCAGTGCTCGACGACCGCGCGAGCGCATGACGGCGAACGTGATGCTGGCGGCGAACCCACCCCAGACGAGCAGCAGGGCGAGCACCATCAGTACGACGGCACCGGTACTCATCGCGACACCTCGGGTTCGTCGTCGGTGACGGCGGGATCGTGCCAGGGCCGGGCGGTGAAGATCACGCCGATGACCACGGCGAGTGCGGCGGCCCCCCAGCCGAAGACGACGAGGAATTCCGTGGGCAACCCCTCGTAGGGTTCGGCCAGCTCGCGGCGCAGGTTGTCGAGGGTCACCGCCCCCAGGAGCACAGGCGTGACAGCGACCAGCGCGATGGTCCACCAGCGGCCGAGCGGCAGTTCGGACACGGCGTCGGCGTGTCGCCGCAGTTCCCCGAGCCGGCGGAGCAACCACGCGATGACGACGACCTGGGCGAGCCCCACGGCCGCGACGCCGAAGCTGTTGACGAAGTTGTCGACCACGTCGAGCAGCGTCGGGCCGAGGCCGGTCGCGTACACCAGCGACATCGCGGCGGTCGCGCCGCCGAAGACGCCGACCGCGCGCGGCCGCGACCACCCGAACTTGTCCATGACGGCCGAGGTGCTGGCCTCGGTGATCGAGATGAGCGAGGAGAGCCCCGCCGCCACCAGCGAGGCGAAGAACAGCACCCCGAACAACCGGTTCAACGCCGGCAACTCCGACACGATCGCCGGGAAGATCACGAAGGCGAGCCCGACGCCACCCGCCGCGACGTCGCCGACCCCGACGCCCTGGACGCCGGCGAGGAACCCGATCGCTGCGAAGACCCCGAGTCCGGCCAGCAGCTCGAACGACGAGTTCGCGAAGCCCGCGATGAACGCGTTGGTGGTCAGATCGGCGCCTCGTCGCGGCAGGTAGCTGGCGTACGTGATCATGATCGCGAAGCCGACGGAGAGCGAGAAGAAGATCTGCCCGTAGGCCGCGACCCAGATGCTGCTGTCGCCGAGGGCGCCCCACTCCGGGGCGAAGAGCGCCTCGAGGCCGTCCGTGGCGCCCGGCAGGGTGAGCGCCCGCACCACCAGGACCCCGAAGGTGACCAGCAGCAGCGGGATCAGGACCCGGTTCGCCCGCTCGACCCCGCGGCGCACGCCACCGACGAGGACGGCGAGGGTCACGGCCCAGATCCCGATCAGGGGCAGCAGAACGCCCAACCGGACGCCGCCCAGCTGCCACGGTTCGGTCGCAGCCCAGTAGCTCTCGAACAGAAACGTCTCGGGATCGTCGCCCCAGGACAGGTCGAAGGCGAACCCGGTGTAGGCCACGGCCCAGGCGATCACGACGGCGTAGTAGCTCGAGATCAGGAAGCAGACCCCGACCTGCCACCAGCCGAGGAACTCCGCACGGCGGTGCAGACGCCGCAGCGCCAGCGGCGCGCTGCCACGGAACCGGTGCCCGAGCGCGTACTCGAGCACCAGGATCGGGATGCCCGCGGTCAGCAACGCGATCAGGTAGGGCACGAGGAAGGTGCCGCCCCCGTTGTCGTAGGCGACATAGGGAAAGCGCCAGATGTTGCCGAGGCCGACCGCGGAGCCGATCGCCGCCAGCAGGAAGCCGGCGCGGGTCCCCCACTGCTCACGTTCTCGTTCCATGCCAACCTCGTCGGTGCCGAAGGACGTGCGCGAAGCTAGGTCAGTTCGGACGCCGCTGCGTATGGCCGCCCCGGGCGGGTGCCCCGACGCGGTGCGTGCGTCGACCTCAGAGGTGGCACGTGGCGATCACGCGGCCCGGTTCCGCCCGCAGCGTCCAGCCCTCCCCCGGCTTGGCGCGACGTGCGAGACCGGGGGCGTCGAGGTCGGGGGCGTGCAGGAGCACCGCGGTGAGCCGACCCTTGCAGACCTTCGTCCTCGCCGCGTTTGCGGGCCGCCCGTCCGGGCGTACGAAGCTGACGGCGACGAGGTCCGCCAGTGCGTCGCGCACCCCGGGCTCCCAGATGCGTGCGTGCTCGCCGGGCAGCAGGTCCCACACCCGCCGTCCGGCACCGAGCTCCGCGAGCAGCCCGGAGACCCGGGCCCGCCAGAACGGTGCCACGCCGCCGAGCGACGGCAGGCGTGCCGTGAACTCCAGGCGGTAGTCCGGGGTCGGGTCGTCGAGGGCCGCCAGGCCGAGCAGCGGCGACACCACCCGCACGTCGGCACCCGCAGCCCGGGGGTCGAGCGAAGCCAGGCCAGCGTTGCCGTGGACCACGCCGGTGTAGCGGGCGTGCGCCGCCAGGGTCGGCGCGTCGGCCAGCGCCAGCAGCTGGCCCCGTGCCTGCTCGGCCCGCTCGGCTGCGACCCCGGCGAGCCGTGCCACCTCGGCGCCACCGAGGTCGCGCACGTCGGCGAGCACCGCGTCCAGCATCACGCGCCGCGCGGCTGCGAGGGGGCCGCGGTCGCACGCGACGACGTCCTCGTAGCGCGGCCCGTCGCCGCCGACCGCCTTGCCCTTGGACGGCGGCAGCAGGACGAGCGGCCGACTCACGCCCGTGGCCGCGGGCCGACGAGGACGGCGATGGCGACGGACACCCCCAGCAGCGTCACGCCCAGCGGAACGTGCAGGGAGGAGGCGAAGGCGATCCCCGATCGGCGCCCCGCGTAGCCGAGCCCCGTCTGCCCGATCAGGCCCAGCACCAGCAGGACGGCGAGCACCAGCGTCGTCCGCGTCGTCCCGGTCAGCAGCACGAGCGCGACCAGGACGACCGACAGCAGCAGGACGCCGTGACCGATTCCGCCGTGCAGGCCGAACAGCGCGCCGTCGACGAACAGTCCCTGGCCGGCCAGCACCGCCTGCGCCAGGATGCCGGCGGCCACCAGCCACGCGACGACCCGCATCAGCGTGGTGCGAACGTCGGATCGCTCGGTCGTCGCGGTCATGACGGGTTCCCCTGCAGGACGACGCCCAGATCGACGTCCGCGGTGCGGTCGAAGCGGTAATCGGCGTGGCCGACCCGATCGGCGGGTCCGACACCGACCGCCGTCATCCCGGCAGCCAGCGCCGCGTCCACGCCCGAGGCGGCGTCCTCCACCACGACGCAGTCCCCGGCGGCGACGCCCAGCAGCCGCGCCGCCTCCAGGAACAGGTCCGGCGCGGGCTTGGCGCGCTCGACGCTGTTGCCGTCCGCGACGGCGTCGAACAGGTCGGCGATGCCGAGCTTGTCCAGCACGATCGGCGCGTTCTTGCTGGAGGAGCCGATCGCGACCCGGCAACCACGGCGCCTGGCGTCCTCGACCAGCTCGACCGCGCCCGGCAGAGCGTCGGCCGGCCCCATGTCGGCCAGCGACTCGACGTAGTAGCGGTTCTTGCGCTCCATCCAGGCCTCGAGGGTGGGCTCGTCGACCTCGCGACCGCCGAGCAGCGCGAGGAGCGACTCACGTCGCGACAGCCCGCGCAGGGCCTCGTTGGCTGCACGGTCGAAGGGCAGCGATTCCTCGTCGGCGAGCCGCTGCCAGCCGAGGTAGTGCTGTTCCGCGGTGTCGGTGAGGACACCGTCGAGATCGAAGATGACGGCGCGCGGACGCACGTCGGGCACGGTCGGATCCAGTCGCTCGCGAAGTGGGCGGCACGGTACTTGCCCGTGTGGCGGCGCGGCCAACCGGCACAGGCGACGAGTCCCCGACGTCGGGCGGCGACCTCGCAACCCGACGCACACCTCGGACGTCACACCGGTAGAGCGCGGTGCCGAAGGACGGTCCGCGGACCGGAAAGGCGTCGACGATGACCTGCAAGGCCCACCTGACAGCCGCCGTCGCCGCCCTGGCACTCGTCGTGGCCGGGTGCGGCGGCGATGCCGCGCAGACAGCCGCCTCGGACGTCGGCACCGACCCGGCCGCGGGGATGTGCGCGCCCGACATGCCCGACTGCGTCGACGCCGATCTCGGCGGGAACGACACCGGCGACGTGTTCGACGCGGAGGCCGAACGCGAGGTCGCCGAGGCGATGCTCGGGCTGGCCGAGGACGAACTGGCTCCCGACGTGCGCATCGGACGTCGCGGTGACGAGCAGATGGCGCTCACGGAGGACTACCGGCTCGGGCGCAAGACCGTCGACCTCGAAGCCGACGCGGACGGCACGTTCCGCGTCGTCGGCGTCGTGGTGGAGCTGCCGGACGGGCCGGAGACCTTCACGCGTTGATCACCAGCGGTCGTGGACGTGTTCGCGCACGTGCCGGTCGTACAGGTCGCTGATGGCCGCGGTGGTCGTCGCGTCCAGCGGGGCCAGGTCCATGACCGCCGCGTTGCTGCGCGCCTGCTCGGGATTGCGCGCACCCGGGATGGCCACCGTCACCGCGTCGCGATCGAGCAGCCAGCGCAGGGCGAGCTGTGCCGGCGACACGCCATCCGGGGCCAGGGCGGCAAACTCGCGCGCCGCACGGACGCCGACCTCGAACGGCACGCCGGCGAACGTCTCGCCGACGTCGAAGGCCTCGCCGTGGCGGTTGAAGTTGCGGTGGTCGTCGGGCGCGAACTCGGTGTCGACGGTGTACCGGCCCGACAGCAGCCCGCTGGCGAGGGGCACCCGGGCGAGGATGCCGACCTTCCGCTCGGCCGCCGTGGGAAGGACCTCGTCGACCGGTTTCTGCCGGAAGGCGTTGACGATGACCTGCAGGCTCGCGACGTCGGGGCGTTGCATCGCTCGCGTCGCCTCGGCGACCGTCTCGACGCTGACGCCGTAGGCACGGATGACGCCCTGCGCCTGCAGGTCGTCGAGCGCGGCGAAGACCGCGTCGTCGTCGAGCACCTCGGGGGGCGGACAGTGCAACTGCACCAGGTCGAGGGCGTCCATGCCGAGGTTCTCGCGGCTGCGCTCGACCCATGCACGCAGGGCCGACGGCGTGTATGCCTCGGGGACGTGCGGGTCGGCACGGCGCCCCACCTTGGTGGCGACGAACAACGCATCGGCGTCACTGCCCAGATCGCGACGCAGTCGTGCGACGAGCCGCTCGCTGCGGCCGTCGCCGTAGACGTCGGCCGTGTCCAGCAGCCTCACCCCGGCCTCGACCGCCGCGTGCAGGGCGGCCAGGGCGTCGTCGTCGCCGACCCGGCCCCAGTCGCCACCGAACTGCCAGCAACCGAGGCCGATCGGGGGGACGCTGCGACCGATGCGGCCCAGAGGTCGTGGGGCGTCGGTCATGCGGGCTCCTCGTGGTCGCGGACGGCGACAGGTACCAGTCGAGCGGCGAGGCGGCTAGCCGACACCGCGGCCGGACAGCACCATCCATGCCACGGTCACCGCCGCTCCGGCGCTCAGCCACGCCGTGTAGTCCCCCATGTGCGCGGTGTGCAGGCCACGTAGCGCACGCACCGGCGCGCCGAGGCGACCGGGCGGACGGGCGCCGCGCCACCGCGCCACGGCCACGCCGCCGGCCGCCGCCGCCAGCGTCGCCAGGACCCCGTTGCCGACCGCCCTGCGCTTCCACACGTCGATGCCCTCGACGTGTGGGCGGCCCGGGGCCACGGCGTCGTCGAGCACCGCCGCCACGTAGGCGCCCTGGTCGTGGAACCACGTCGCCGCGACGGCCGCACCGTCGGGCAGCCCCGGCAGCACGCCGGTGAGCAGCCCGGCTGCGACCAGCGACAGGGGGAGCAGCGCGAGGGTCGGCGAGCGGTCCGCATGCGGCTCGTGGTCGGCCTCCGCCACCCTGCCCGCCGGGTCCGCGGGGACGGGCCAACCCGTCACGAGGTGGACGACGTGTCGCATGAGCGCCGCGCCGGTGAGCACCGCCGACAGCGACAACACCACGATCAGGGGGTACTGACCGGAGGCCTGCGCCGCTTCGCTCAGGGCCGCCTTGCCGGCGAAGAGCCCCGACGGTGGTGCACCCGCCAGGGCGAGTGCACCGACCGCCAGCAGCCCGGTCGCCAGCGGGATCTCGCGCGCGCGTCCCGACAGCTCGCCCACCTGCAGCGCACCCGTCCGGTGGAGCACCAGGGCGGCGGTGAGCAGCAGCCCCAGTTTCATCGGGGCGTGGCCGAGCACGTAGAGCCCGACCGCGGCGGTGGCTTCCGAGGTGGTCACGCCGAGTCCCGCGGCGGTCACCCCGAGGTGCGAGACACTCGAGAACGCCAGCAGCCGTTTGAGGTGGTTCTGGCACAGCGACAGCACCCCGCCGACGACGGCGGTCACCGCGCCGCCGACCACGAGCAGCTGTGCGACCGGGCCGCTGGCGTCGCCGCTGCCCAGCGCCACGACGTTGACGCGGGCCACACCATAGATCCCCAACGGCAGCAGGATGGCGCCGAAGAGGCCCGCGTGCTGCACGGTGGTGGCGGTGTGCAGGTCGGCGTGGGCGAAGTGGAACGGCGTCAGCCCCGCCTTCACGGCCAGGCCGGTGACCAGCAGCCCCACCGCCAGGCCAGCGCCCGTCCCCAGGGCGCGTCCGTCGATCACCTCGGCGATCGCCGCGAGGTTGGGGGTGCCCAGGTGCGCGTGCAGCAGCGCCACGCCGATGAGCAGGAGCACGGCGCCGATCGTGCTGGTGACCGCCATGTTCATGGCGGCGGGCAGCGCCGCGGGGTCGTCGGTCTTCCCGGCGGTGATGGCGTAGACGGTGATGCCAAGCAACTCGAGGAACACGAACATCGTGAACAGGTCCCCGGCGAGCAGGAACCCGTTGGCCGCGGCCAGCAGCAACCCGGTCAGGACGTGCGTGAGGCCACCGCCCCGCGCGCCGGCCGCGGCGAGGTGCACGAACACCACGCCGATGAGCAGGCTGGTGAGGGTCACGAAACCCGCGGCGATGGGGTCGGCGACCAGCGGGATCCCGACGGGCAGGCGGTCGAGTGGGGCCCAGCCGCCGAGGTGGTGCACGATCGGTCCCTGCATCGACCGCCACGTCACGATCGCGCCCACGCCTGCGGTCGCGGCGGCCGCCACGACCGCGATCGCATCGGGGACGCCGCGGGTGCCGTGCACGCGGGGCAGGCGGGTCAGCGCGGCCCCCAACAGCGGGATCGCCAGCAGCAACGGCAGCAGCCCGGTCCCGTCAGCCACGCAGCACGTCGAGTTCCGAGGGGTCCAGCGAACCGAAGCGGCGTTGCACCCGGACCACGCACGCGAGCAGCAGCGCGCTGACGGCCACCCCGACGACGATGTCGGTGACGGTGAGCGCCTGGACGAGCGGGTCGGCGAGGACGGCGCCCTCGGCGAGGTCGTCGTCGACCACGGGCGCCGTCGTCCCGGCGCCGTACCCGACGCCCACCAGCAGCAACCAGGCGCCCGAGTGGACCAGGGACGTGCACAGCACCGCGTGCAGCAGGTCGCGCGTCGTGACGATGCCGTACAGCCCGACCAGGACCAGCCAGGCGGCGACGACCACGGGCAGCATCTCGACGAACGCGCTCACCCGCCTTCCTCCCGCTCGAGCGGCTCCTCCTGGACCTCGGCCACGATCAGCAACACGGCGGCGCCCGCCTCGATGCCGACCAGCAGGCTGAGGGCGAGGATGGTTCCCGACGACACGAGGACGCCGAGACTGCCCACCGGCAGGACGTTGGCGAGGAAGGCGCCCGCGACGACCAGCCCCGCCAGGCCGACGACGACGTAGCCACCGAGGCTGACGGCCTCGAGCAGGTCCAGTTGCCGGTCGGGGGCGAAGTGGCGCTGGGCGCGGTAGCGGCCGGCGAGGAACACCAGCGCCAGCGCGGTGACGGCCAGGGCGCCGGCCTGCAGCCCCCCGCCCAGGCTGAGGTGGCCTCGGAAGGTGGCGTAGACCGCGAAGACGGCGGTCGGGACCACCAGGGCGAGGGCCGCGGCACGGACCGCGTCGGAGGTCGGCGGGGCGTCACGGCCGGGTGCACCGCGACGCGGTGTGCGGCGGCGGCGCTCGTCGGGAAGCTCCCGCAGCACCAGCTGCAGCCCGGCCGAGGCCGCGAAGAGCGCCAGTGCTTCGCCGAGCGTGTCCGTGGCACGGAGGTCGAACAGTACGCCCGAGACGGTGTTCGGCGAGCGTCGCTCGACGGCGCGGTCCACCAGCGCCGCCGCCAGGTCGCCTTCGGCCGAGCTCGCCGGTGCGAGGTCGGCCAGGCCCACCAGGAACGCGATCACGAGGACACCCGACGCCGCGGCGAAGACCAGCAGGCGGCGGCGGGCAGCGCCGGCATCGAGGCTCACTCGGCCCGTCCCTTGAGCTCGGCGAGCGTGACGAAGATCAGCAGCGGCACGACCAGGCCACTGACGACGACCTGCGCGAGGGCGGCGTCCGGCGCTTGGTAGAGCAGGAACACCAGGGCGAGCACGAGCCCGAACAGTCCGTACACCAGGGCCTGGTGCACGACGTCGCGGGTGAGGACGACGGCGGTGCCGATGACGCCGGCGAGCAGGACCGCCAGGATCCGGGCGATGGTCATTCCACGAGGTCCGGGGCATGACCGCGCAGACGGTCGACGTCGCCACGGACGAGGCCGGCCCGGGCGGTCGCGTGCGTCGCGACGGGAGCGGCCACCTGCAGGACACCGACGACGACGGCGACGCGCCCGGTGGTGGCGCCGGGGCCGAAGGTCGCCAGGCTGGCCACGACCAGCGCGGCGGAACCGACGTGTGCGAGGGGCCCGAGGAAGTGCAGTTGGTCGAGGGCGTCGTCGGCGAGGAGCACACCACCGACGGCGACGAACGCCGTGGCGACCACCACCGCGAGCGCGAGCGCGGCCACCACCGTCACAGCCACCGCTCCAGGGAGCGCGCGTACACCAGGGAGCCTGCAAGCGACAGCACCGCAAGGGCGAGTGCCACCTCGAGGAAGACGTGACGGCCCGTCGCGATCGCGACCACCACGGCGATGATCGGCGACAGCACGCTGGCCAGCTGCAGCCCGACCACCCGCGCGAGGGTGTCTCCGCGCAGCACGGTGATCGAGCCCACCGCCAGCAGGGACAACAGGACACCGGCCGCCACGACCCAGGGGGTCGTCATCGTGGCTCCGTGAGACGCCGGTCGATGCTCGGGGCGTCGGTGGGCCGCAGCAGGTGGAGGATCGCCGTGCCGGCCTCGCGGTCGAAACCGACCAGGATCGAGTTCGGCTGCAGCGTGGTGGCGATGGTCGCCACGACCCGGCGCGTGGTCGCCTGGGCGGCCGAATCCCCGTCTCCGTCCGGCGTACCGGGATGGAAGGCCACCTGCTCGATGCGCCCGCCGACCGGACGGCCGCGCACGAGGTCGACGAGCGCGAGGCACACGGTCCAGCTGTCGCGCAGCACGCCGACGGCGACGGACGGAAGCAACGGCAGCCAGATCGCGACCGTGGCGGGGCGGTGCCCGACGCGACGCCGCAACGCCGCGCCGCCGACGGTCGCGGCCACGCCCAGGGCGGCCGCCGCCAGCAGGTCGTGCCAGTGCAGGCTGCCGGCGAACAGGAGCCAGATGCCGGCGACGAGGACGCCCTCGAGGAGGAGCCGGCCCCCGGTGCCACGGCGCCCCGTGCCCTCGCTGCCATCGTCCATGGGTGCCTCAGCCGATCGGGGTGTCAGGGTGCGGGTCGATCTCCCGGGCGCCCTGACCGGTTGCGAGCTCGGTGACGCGTCCACGCCAGTCGTCGGGTTGCAGCGCCGGGGTGGCCCCGCCGGCGCCGTGACGCAGGCCGGCGAGCAGTTCCCGGAGGGCGTCGCGGGCGCTCAGTCGCGGCACCCAGCCGAGCTCGGTCCTCGCCCGGGTCGTGTCCATCACGGGCGAACGCAACGCCAGGTCGAACCAGCCGACGTCGACCGGGTGGAGCCGGGCGGTCCAGGTGGCGCGCGTCGCCGCCCGCGCCAGGCGCACCGGCACCCGCACCGTGCGGGCCTCGAGCACCTCGGCGACGGTGGCGAGGTCGAGGACGGGTTCGGCGGCGAGGTTGAACGCCCCGCGCACCTCGCGGACGACCCCCAGCCGGAAGGCCTCGGCGACGTCGCCGGTGTGCAGCGCCTGGAAGCGCAGTCCCGGGATGTCGGGCACGATCGGGGCCGCTGCCGGTCGGACCAGTGCCTTGGGAAACAGCGAACCGAGGAAGAGCCGCCGCATGCGTGCGGCCGCCTCGGCCTTGAACAGCAGCGCCGGGCGCAGGCGCACGACCCGCCGCGAGGGCTCCCTGGCCTCGAACGCGTCGAGGAGACGCTCGACGTAGGCCTTCTCGCGGGAATACGACGACGTTGCGATGCCGTGGGTGGGCCAGGACTCGTCGACCGGGCGACCGTCGGCGGGGCCCGGGGAGTAGGCGCCGATCGAGGACGCGTGGACGAGTGCGGAGACGCCCTCGTCCTCGACGGCCGCCACCACGTTCGCGCTTCCTTCGACGTTGACGCGCCACAACCGGGTCTCGTCGCGGCTGGGCTGGATCAACCACGTGAGGTGGACGACCGCGTCGGCACCTCGGACCAGCGCACGCACGCCACCGGGGTCGGTCACGTCGCCCACCCGCCACGCCACCTGCGGAAGCGGCTCGACCGCCGGGAGGTGGCGGGCCACCCCGACCACCTGGGTGACCGTCTGGTCCGCGGCGAGCACCCGGACCACGCTGGTGCCCACGTTGCCCGTCGCGCCGAACACCACGACCCGCATCAGCCGCCCACCGTCGGTTCGAAGCTGCCGGCGATCGCCGGGAACTGGTCGGCGATGCGGTCCCACTCGCCGGCCGGCGCCTGCAGGTTGAGCGCGTACGCGTGACCGAGGTCGTCGGCGAGGACGTTGAGGTTGATGGCGTGCAGCGCCGCGCCGCCGGAGGTGTAGGTGTACTCCCACATGGCGGCCTCCCAGTTGCGGTAGGTCGCCGGCTCGAGCCGGACACGCTGGTAGTCGCTCTGGCGCTGCGCGAAGCCGGCCTCGGCCTGTTCCCAGTCGGCCAACGGGTCGGAGGCGGGCGCGTCGGTCCAGTCCATGCGCAGGTAGGCGCCCGTACCCGGCTCCACCCAGTCCGTGCGGTTGCCGCTGGCGGCGCGTTCCTGCCAGCCCGCCGGTACCGCGACCCGGTAGGTCGGCCCTTCGACGACCTGCCAGTCGCCCGGTGGCGACGACTCGGGAATGACGTAACCGCCGGTCGGGGCCGCGGCGCCGTCACCGCCGTCGGGCGCTTCGTCGGGCTCCGTCGGTTCCGCCGTCACGTCGACCGACTCCCCGGGGTCGTCGGACACCGGCGCATCGTCCGTTCCCGTCGCGTCCTCGTCGGCTTCCGGTTGCTCGTCCTGCTCCGGTGCCGCGGGACCATCGGTCGGAGCGCTGTCCTGCTCGGTCGGATCCGACGTGCCGTCGGGGCGGTCGGCGAGCGGCGGCTCGTCCTCGGCCCCATCCGTCCCGCCGCCGAGCGTGGCGAACGCGACGACGGCGAACACGAGCAGCAGCGCGGCCGGCACGAGCCATTGCCAGGCCCGTCGGCCGACGCCGTGCCCGGGTTCGGAGGCGCGCACCACCTCGTCCTCGTCATCCGACGGCGCCCCTGGCGCCGACGCCGGTTCGGCGGCGGGTAGCGGTGACGGCAGGGGCGCGGTCACCGGCGCCGACGTTGCGGTCGGCTCGGCCGCTGGGGGCAGGGCGCTGGCCGGGATGCCGGCGACGGCGGCGAGGAGGGCGAGCACCCGCGCGGGATCGGGGCGGGCCGATGGATCCTTGTCGAGCAGCGCCGTCAACGGCTCGCGCAGGGCGTCGGCGTGCTGGAACGGTCGCATCGGTTCGTTGACGACCGCGTGCACCGTGGCGAGTGCCGTCCGGCGATCGAACGGCGGCGCACCCTCGACCGCGTAGTACAGCGTCGCCCCGAGCCCCCACAGGTCGGCCGGCGGCGCCGCGGATTCTCCACGTGCCTGCTCGGGGGCGAGATAGCTGGGTGATCCGAGCGCGACGCCGGTGCGGGTCAGACTGACCTCCCCCGCCAGGGCGGCGATGCCGAAGTCGCCGAGCTTGACGCTGCCGTCGTCGAGCACGAAGACGTTGCTCGGCTTCACGTCCCGGTGGACCACGCCGCGCCGGTGCGCTTCGGTGAGCACGTCGAGCAGGCCGTAGCCGATGGCTGCGGCCGCGGTCTCGGGGAGTGGGCCGCGCTGCTGGACCACCTCCCGCAGCGTCGGCGCCCCGACGTGCTCCATGACCAGGTTGACGACGTCGTCGCCGTCGAGCACGTCGTGGACCACGACCACGGCGGGATGTTCCAGCCGCGCCGCCGCACGGGCCTCGGCCATCACCCGTCGGCGCAGGCGATCCCGTTCGTCGTCGGAGAGCTCGTCGGGAATCTCCACCTGTTTGACCGCGACCACGCGGTCGAGCACCTCGTCGTTGGCTTCCCACACCGTCCCTCCGCCGCCACGGGCGATGCGGCGGACGAGTTCATAGCGTCCGCCGACACGCAGTGGAGGGCTCGTGGGGGTCATCGTCCCCGAGGAAAGCGTCCGTCGGATGCACGGGCGTGTGTCCGTCACCGCCGAACGGGCGACGACGCGCAGGGCGGTCTGGCGGGGCGTCTCCCGAGTGGCGGCACCACCTCGCCGGGCTGGGCGCGACCAGGTTGGTGGTCGAACACCGTCCTGGCCGCCGCGCCGCTGGTCACCGCCGACTTGGCTCCGGCACGGGTCGCGGTGCGGACCGCGACGAGCGACCACCGACAGGAGGCGGGATGCCCGAGTTCGAGCTCCAGACCATCGACCTGGTCATCATCGGCCTGTACGTCGTCGGCATCCTGGCCATCGGCTTCTGGGTCGCTCGCGGCACCGAGGACTCCGAGGGGTACTTCCTCGCCGGTCGCGGCATGGCCTGGCCCCTGGTGGGGTTCTCGCTGATCGTCACCAACTTCTCGGGGACCCAGTTCCTGGGCCTGGCCGGCGCCGGGTACGACACCGGCATCGCGGTCTGGAACTTCGAGTGGATGGCCACGCTGGTCCTGCTCGCGTTCGCGGTGCTGATCCTGCCGATCTACCTGCAATCGAAGATCCAGACCGTTCCGGAGTTCCTGGAGAAGCGCTACGACCGACGCTCCCGCTACGCCTTCTCCGGCTTCACGGTGATCTCGGGCATGCTCATCGACTCCGCGGGTGCCATGTTCGCGGGTGCCCTGGTGCTGCAGTTGCTGTTCCCCGACGTCCCGCTGATGGTGCACATCATCGCGATCGCGTTGCTCGGCGGTGTGTATGTCATCCTGGGCGGGCTCAAGGCCGTCATGATCACCGACACGATCCAGGGCGTGCTGCTGTTCGTGGCCAGCGGCGTCATCTTCGTGCTGGTGTTCCGCGAGTTCGACTTCGACTGGGGCGCGATCCCCGAGCTCGCCCCCGAGGGCGGCTTCACCGTCGCCCCGCCGCCCGACGACGACTTCCTGCCGTGGCCCGGCATCTTCACCGGGGCCATCTGGCTCGGGTTCTACGTCTGGGTCACCAACCACGTGGTCGTCCAGCGCGTGTTGGCCGCCAAGAACCTCGACCACGGGCGTTGGGGCGCGCTGTTCGCCGGGCTGATGCAGCTGCCCCTGCTGGTCCTGCTGATCTTCCCGGGCATCCTGGCGCGGGCCGTCTTCGAAGACCTCGAGGACCCGGACCTCGCCTGGCCGGCCCTCATCTTCGAGTTCATCCCCGTCGGCCTGCGCGGGCTGATCGTCGCCGCACTGATCGCCGCCCTGATGTCCACGCTCGACTCGGTCCTCAACGGCGCCTCGAGCCTGGTCATCAACGACTTCGTCAAGACCCGGGACAAGGAGTACTCCGAGCAGCAGCTGCTGCGCATGGGACGCATCATGGTCGGGGTCTTCATGGTCATCGCGGCCGCCTGGGCTCCGGTGATCCTCGGCTTCGACACCCTCGTGGAGTACTTCCAGTCGTTCTTGGGCTACGTGACCATGCCGGTCGTGATCGTCCTGCTGGGTGGGATCTTCTGGAAGCGGGCATCGGCCCAGGGCGCGTTCTGGACCCTGGTCGTCGTGACGCCGCTGGGCATCGCCGGGTTCTTCGCCGGCGAGATCTTCGACCTCCACGACATCCAGTTCCTCTACGCCACCGGCATCATGGTCGTGCTCAGCGTGGCGAGCCTCGTCGGCATCTCCCTCGCCACGCCTGCTCCCGACCGCGAAGCGATCTCCGAGGTCGTCTTCGACCGCGGCACCTGGGCCAGGGAGAGCGAGGAACTGCAGGGCAAACCGGTCTACAAGAACTACCGCTGGCTGTCGCTCGCCCTGCTCGTCCTGACCGTCGCGGTCGTGGTCCCGTTCATCTGAGGAGGCGCACGCATGACGCTGTTCCCGACCCCCGTGCTCGTCGCCACGGACGGCACCGCCCGCAGCCGCGCCGCGCTGCTGGCGGCCGTGGAGATCTGTCGCGCCACGAACTCACCGCTGCACCTGGTCCACGCCAAGGTGACGGCGTCGCCCCTGCGAGGACGGCCGATGACGCCGACCCAGCGGCGCACGACCGAGGACGAGGGCGCGGCACTGCTCGAACGCGAAGCCGGCGCCGCGGCCGAAGCGGGTTACGAGGTCGCGGGCACCCATCTGCGTCACGGTGAACGGACCGACCGCGTCCTGGCGGCGGTGCAGGACGAACTGCACGCCGGCCTGCTGGTGGTCGGCGCCGGCAGCCGCAGCGGCTCGCTCGTCGACCGCGTGCTCACGCCGGCCGGTGGCAGCACCGTTCGGCAGGCTCCTGGCTCGGTGCTCGTCGTGCGCAGCTGAGCGGATGGTCCGCCGCGCGCGAGCCGTGCGGCGTCAGGAGGCGGCGAGGCGGCGGTTCGCCTCGGCCCCCATCAGCAGCAGGCCACCGTCGACGTTCAGCGACGCCCCCGTCGTGTAGGACGCTTCCGGGGAGGCGAGGTAGCGCACCGCGTGCGCGATCTCGAACGCGTCGCCCGGACGGGTGATCGCCAGCCCGGGGCGGCTGCCCGGCTCCGGCTGCTCGTCGTGCTGCCCGGTCATCTTCGTCGCGATCTCGCCCGGCGCAACGGCGTTGACCGTGATGCCGTGCTCGCCGAGCTCGAGCGCCATCACCTTCAGCAGCAGGCCCAGGCCGCCCTTCGCGGCGCAGTAGGCCGACGATTCCACCAGCGGCACGTGCTCGTGCACCGAGGTGACCGCCACGATACGACCACCCTGACCACGCTCGACCATGTGTCGTGCGGCCGCCTGCATCACGAGGAAGGCGCCGGTGAGGTCGACGTCGAGCACGCGTCGCCACTCGTCCAGCCCCTGTTCGAGGAACGGCGTCCCCGAACCCTCGCCGGCGTTGTTGACCAGGACGTCGAGGTGGCCGAGCTGCTCGACGAGCCCCGCCACGACGTCCGGTCCCCGTTGCGGATAGCTGAGGTCGAGCTGCGCCACGAACGCGCGTCGACCGAGCTCCTCGATCTCCTGCGCCGTTTCCCGCGCACCGTCCTCGTTGGCGCTGTAGGTGAGCCCGACGTCGTAGCCCGCCTCGGCCAGGACGACGGCGGTGGCCTTGCCGATCCCCGAACTCGCGCCGGTGACGATTGCGGTGCGGATCATGGCGACGCTCCTGCTGACGGGGCGGGAAGGTCGAGCCTGCGCGACCCGCACCGCCGGCGTGCACCGGCGACCGCACCAATGGCCGGGTACCCGGCCGCGCCGACGCGTCGCGACTGCCAGCATCGCCGTCCCCGACCCGGGAGCCGCCCGTGACCGATCCGGACCGTCCCGACCGCGACCGCTTCTCCCAACGGCTCCGGCAGCTGGAGCCGCTGCTGCTGCCGGCGATGCGCGAGAGTGCCGGCCGCCACGACCTCGACGGGCGGGTCCCCGACCTCTCACCGGACGGCGTCATGGCCACCGTCGCGGGCCTTGGGGGCACCCCCCTGTCCGACGCGCACGAAGAGGCGCACCTCGCCGCCTTCGAGGACCTCGTCCGCGTCGAATACGGCGAGGCGGGTATGCATCGTCGCAGCGCACGACCGCTGCTGCAGGCACTGGACGTCTCCGGCTACGCCCGTCCCTACGCCCCGGAGGCCGAGCGGGCGGCCGCGCGACGGCAGCACCTCGCCGCCTGGCCTGCGACCATCGAAGCTGGTCTCGGCGCACTCGACCGCGTCCCGGCACCACTCGCCCAGGGCCTGCTGCGCTCGGTCCACGGCGTGGCCGTCGGCATCGATCCCGCCGAGCCGGAGGCGACCGAGGCCATCGCCGCGCACGGACGGCTGGTCGGCCACCTCGAGCGCTTCGCCCGCGACGGCGATCCCGACGCGGCCCTCGGGGGCGAGGTCCTGGCACGCTGGCTGGGCGCCGGCGAGGCGATGGACGTCGACCTCGGCGCGCTGGAGGAGACCGCCGACCGCGAGCGCGACCGGCTGCGCGCGCTGCTCGAGGAGGCGTGCCGTGCGATCGACCCCGACGCCCCGACTGCCGAGGTGGTCGGGCGCCTTCTCGACGACCATCCCGACGCCGACGGCGTGTTGACCACGGCGCGGGCGCTCACCGCCGAGGTGATCGCCTGGGTCGACGAACGTGACCTGCTGCCCGATTGGGGCGGCCGCTGCGAGGTGGCCCCCAGTCCTCCGTCTCGGCGCTGGGCAACGGCCATGATGTCGTGGGCCGCCCCCTACGAGCCGGACGGGCCGTCCTGGTACTACATCACGCCGCCGGACCCGGCCTGGGACGAGCACCTGCAGCGCTCGTGGCTGTCGGCGTTCTCCTACACCACGTTGCCGTCGACGACCGTGCACGAGGTCGCCCCGGGCCACTTCTCGCACGGGCGCGCCCTGCGACACCTCGACAGCGACGTGCGTCGCAGCCTGCACTCCTCGGCGTTCGTCGAGGGCTGGGCCCACTACGCGGAGGAGCTGCTGGTCGAGGAGGGCTATCGCGACCACGATCCACGGTTCCGTGCCGGCGTGGCGCTGAAGGCCCTGCTGCGGGTGACCCGGCTCGCCGTCGCCATCGGGCTGCATCGGCGCACCATGACCGTGCCCGAGGCGGTGACGCGGTTTCGGACGGACGCGCTGCTGCGCGAGGCTCCCGCCGATGCGGAGGCGGCCCGGGCGACCTTCGATCCCACGTACGGCCGCTACACGTGGGGCAAGCTCGAACTGCTCCGGCTGCGTGACCAGGCGCGGCGGGAGTGGGGCCCCGGCTTCACGCTGCGGCGGTTCCACGAGGCCGTGCTCGCGCTCGGCGCACCGCCGCTCGGACTGCTGCCGGCGGCGCTCACGCCCTAGTTGTCGCCGGGGGCGGGCACCGCGTCGGCGGGCAACGGCGGCGGCGGGCCGGCTCGGACGTCGTCGAGGATCCGCGCCACGATCGCGGCGACCGGGACGGCCAGGAATGCCCCGAGGATGCCCAGCAGCATGGCACCGGCGGTGATCGCGAGCAGCACGACCAGTGGGTGCATGTGGATGGCGCGACCGAGGATCAGCGGCTCCAGGACGTTGCTCTCCAGCTGCTGCACCAACAGCACCAGGCCCAGCACGATCAGGCCGGTGGTCAGGCCGCCGTCGGCGAGCGCGACCAGGACGGCCAGCGCACCGGTCGTCACCGCACCCACGATCGGGAAGAGCCCACCGAAGAAGATCAGGACCGCCAACGGCAGCGCCAGCGGCACACCGAGGATCACCAGGCCGATGCCGATGAAGACCGCGTCGACGAACGCGACCAGCAGCTGGCCGCGGAAGTAGGACCCCAGGGTGTCCCAGGCCTGGTCCAACACCTGGCGGGCGCGCGCCCGGCCGCGTTCGGGCACCGTGGCGACCAACCCGTCGCGCAGCCGCCGACCGTCCTTGAGGTAGAAGAACAGCACCACGAACAGCAGGACGAACGCGATCAACGCCTCGAAGGCGGCGTAGGCCGCCTCCGCGGCCTGGCCGGCGTACTCCCCCATGTCGCCGAGTTGCTCCTGGGCGGTCTCGATCAGGTCGGCGACGCCGCCGACCTGCAGGCCGAAGGGCTCGCGGTCGAGCCAGGCCTCGATCTCGTCCACCCCTTCGCTCGCCGACTCGACGAGTTCGGGGATCTGGCCCGCGACCAGCGGCACCATCGCGCCGATGACGCCGGCGATGACCCCGATGGCGAGCAGGATGGCCAACAGCGAGGCCAGCGCGTCCGGCACGTTGACCTTGCGCAGGGCGTCCGCGACCGGGCGCAGCAGCGTGGCCGGGAACAGCGCCAGCACGACGGGGATCACCAACAGCGACACGGTGGAGATCACGTACAGGACGACGGCGGCGATCCCGAGGATGCCCAGCCACGCCCAGGCGCTCCGACCCACTCGCCACAGGCGTTGTGCGCCGGGGGGCGGAACTTGCTGGTCGCTCACGCGGCCTCCTGGGTCCCCGCCGACCGTAGGACCTCGGCGCGGCGGTACCCGCACCGGGACACCGACCTTGGTCGGGGACGGCGCAGTTCCGCGCTGCCGCGCGCCAGCGCAGGCGCGCGCCCGTACGCTGGGCCGACACGTCGCGACCGTCGCACGTGCAGCAGCCGGACGTCCTCGGCATCCGTGACCATCGCCCCTGGAGTCGCGGTCCGGTCCGCCGACGTCCACCAGGAGTCGCCCGACCGTGGCGGCGCCCTCGTCAGGATCTCCCGATGCATCGTGCCCGCCTCGCCGCCGACCTCGAACGGCTCGCCACCAACCTGCGCTCAGCGTGGTACGGACCGGCTCGCCGCGTCCTCGAGGAACTCGACCCCCCCGCCTGGGAACGCACCGGCCGCAACCCCGTCCGCCTGCTGAAGGAGGCCGCCGGACGGCTCGAGACCGCGGTCGAGCGACCGGGCTACGGCGCGCGCGTGCACGACGCCGCCGACGAGTTGCAGCAGTACCTCGACAGCGACGACACCTGGTACCGGCGCGCCGGCGGCGACCCGTCGCGGGTGGTCGCGTACTACTCGGCGGAGTTCGCCCTGGCCGACAGCCTGCACACCTACTCCGGCGGCCTCGGCGTGCTGGCCGGGGACCACCTGCGGTCGGCGTCCGACCTCGGCATCCCGCTGGTCGCGGTCGGGCTCGCCTACCGCGACGGCTACTTCTGTCAGCGCCTCGACAGCTCGGGCTGGCAGCATGCCGACCCCGCCCGCAACGACTTCGAGGTGGCACCGGTCTCCCCCGTGCTCGACACCGACGGCCGCCGCGTGACCGTCCAGGTCGGGCTCGGTGACGGCGTCGTCACGGTGCAGGCCTGGCACGTCGCCGTGGGCCGCGTCTCGCTGTACCTGCTCGACACCGACGTGGCGGACAACCAGCCGCACCACCGCGAGGTCACGGGCCAGCTCTACGGCGGCGACGACGACATGCGTCTGCGCCAGGAGCTGGTGCTGGGCGTGGGCGGCGCCCGCTTGCTGGCGGCCCTCGGCATCGACGTCGACGTGCACCACCTCAACGAGGGCCACGCCGCGTTCGCCGGCATCGAGCGGTTGCGGCACCACCTCGTGGGCGGGCACTCCCTGAGCACGGCGATCGAGCTGGTGCGGGGCGAACTCGTCTTCACGACCCACACGCCGGTCCCTGCCGGCCACGACGCCTTCGGTTGGGACCTCGCCGCCTATCACCTGACCCCGCTGGCCGAGCAGCTCGGCGTCGAGTTCCGCGCCCTGTGGGATCTCGCCACGGGGGCCGGCGACGATCGCTGGTCGCAGACGGTGCTCGCGCTCGCGCTCGCCGGCAAGGCGAACGGCGTCGCGCGCCTGCACGGTGAGGTCTCGCGACGCATGTGGGCCGGCCTGTGGCCCGAGCGCTCGGTGACCGAGGTCCCGATCGGGCACGTCACCAACGGCGTCCACCCCGGCCAGTGGGTCGGCGGGGAGCTCGCGGATCTCTTCGACGCCCGGCTCGGCCCCGGCTGGCGGACGAGTGCCGGGCCGGAGGCCTGGGAACGCATCCGCGAGGTCGAACCGGCCGTGCTGTGGCGGACGCACGTCGCGGCGCGTCGACGGCTCGTCGGTGAGGCCCGCGACCGGCTCAGCGCGCAGAGCCGTCGGCTGGGCATCGGCAACGACGGCCGCGGTCTGGACCCCGACGCGCTGACGATCGGGTTCGCGCGTCGCTTCGCGACGTACAAGCGCGCCACGCTGCTCGCACACGACCTGGACCGTCTCGCCGGCATCGTCGGCGACGACGCACGCCCGGTGCAGATCCTGGTGGCGGGCAAGGCACATCCTCGCGACGAAGCCGGCAAGCACCTGATCCAGCAGCTGGTCGGCCTCTCGCGCGATCCACGACTCAAGGGTCGCCTCGTCTTCCTCGAGGGCTACGACCTCGAGCTGGCCAGGTCGCTGGTCGCCGGGGTCGACGTCTGGCTCAACAACCCGCTCCGCCCGCTCGAGGCCTCGGGCACGTCCGGGATGAAGGCGGCCATGAACGGCGTGCTGAACCTGTCCATCCTCGACGGCTGGTGGGACGAGGCCATCGCGGACCTCGCCCCCCGTGCCGCGGCCGGCTTCGGCTGGGCGATCGGTGATCGTCGCGAGGACGGCGAGGAGCACCAGCGCACGGCCGCGGACGCCGACGCGCTGTACCACCTGCTCGCCGATGAGCTGGTCCCGACCTTCTACCGCCGCGACGACGCCGGCGTCCCGACACGCTGGGTCGAGATGATGCGTGACGCGATCGCGCTGCTCTCGCCGCAGTTCTCCACCCACCGCATGGTGGCGGACTACGTCACGCAGGCCTACGGCCTGCTCGAGCCCGAGTTCGAGGTCGCGTAGCGATCCGACACACACGCCCGGGGGCGCGCCGACCGGCTTCAGCCGGCGGCGCGCCGCAGCCGGTCCATGACCGCACGGCCGACACCGGCCTCGCCGACCGCCTCGACCACGACCACGCCGACCCCGGCGGTCTCGGCCGTCCGGAGCGCCGCGTACAGCTGACGCGCGAGGTCCGCGGCATCGACGAATCGGGCGACACCGACCACGCCTGGCGGTGGCGGCTCGGTCGCGACGAGTCCGACCGTGACACCCTCGCCCATCAGCCGGTGGGCGGTCGCCGCGGCGGTTCCCGCAGCTGCCACCGCCACCCGACAGGTGGGCGCGTAGTGGCGATAACGCGTACCTGGTGAGGCGCGCAGTCGGTCACCGTCGGTCACCGTCTCCGCTGCCCCGAGGTCCTCGCGGGTGATGCTGCCCTCGCGCAGCACCAGCGGCACCCGTCCACGTGCGTCGACCACCGTCGACTCGACGCCGACGGGGCACGGGCCACCGTCGAGCACGACCCGCACCGCGTCGCCGAGGTCCTGGGACACGTGCGCGGCCTCGGTCGGCGAGGGGCGTCCCGAGCGGTTCGCCGACGGCGCCGCGAGCGGGCGCCCCACGTCCCACAGGAGCGTCTGGGCGACGGGATGGTCGGGGACGCGCACCGCCACGGTCGCCAGCCCCCCGGTGGTCACCCTGGGCAGCTGCGACGCGGCGTCCAGGACCAGGGTCAGCGGGCCGGGCCAGAAGTCCTCGGCGAGGCGCCGGGCGAGGGGCGTCCACGCATCGACCACCGGGCCAACGTGCTCGGCGTCGGGCAGGTGGACGATGAGCGGGTTGTCGGCCGGCCGGCCCTTCGCGGCGAAGATCCGGGCGACCGCAGACTCGTCCATGGCGTCGGCACCGAGCCCGTAGACGGTCTCGGTGGGGAATCCGACCAACTCGCCGGCCCACAGCGCCGCGCACGCACGGGCGAGGCCGTGCGCGTCCGGGGCGACGACGTTGTCCAACGGCGGATCCACGGTCGGGCGCCCGGGAGGGTAGGACAGCGTCGACGGACCGGGCGACGCCGCTCAACCGGTGAGCCGACCGATCTCGTCGAGGTCCAGGTACAGCGTCAGGCGGAGATCACCGTCGGGACGTCCGTGCGCGTGCCAGGCGAGAGCCTCGCAACTGAGCACGTAGGGCGGTTCGAGCGAGGCGAGCAACTGCAGGCCCGCATGCAGTTCCTCGCCGACGCTCGGCGGCAACAGCCCGAGCTCGTGCCCGCCCGGACCGACGACACCGACCTCGCGCGCCGCCAGCAGGCGCTCGGGCCGATGTGGCTCCAACTCGACACGAATCCGGAACGGGTCCCCGGTCCCGTCGCGTTGCCGCGCGAGTTGCCGCAGGTCCGGCTGATGCGCATCGGTTCCCTCGACGACGAGGGGGTCCCTGCCGTCGACGGCGAGCCGGCGGAGAGGTACGGCGCGCACCGACATCCGCATCCTCCCTCGTGCTCCGGCGTCCCGGGGGGTCTCAGTGTGGCGCCGCGTAGACGGCAGCGGATCCCGGAGGGCGGCGTTCGGACGTGGGCTGTGCACGTTGAACTGGACACGCCCGCCGTACGCCGGCACGTCGCCGGCGCTCCGGCGTCAGCCGGAGCGATCCGCACAGCGACGTATGAGCGGTTCCAGCCGCTCGGTGATGTGGCGCTTCTCCACGAACCCGCTCGCGCCCAGCAGCATGCCTTCGGCCGCCTCGTCGGCGTCCAGGGCCGTCAGCACGATGACGGACGTGTCCGGATGTGCCGAACGGATCAGCGGCAGGGCGTGGAAACCGTCCATGCCCGGCATCATGAGGTCGAGCAGGACGACGTCGGGCCGGAGCACCTCGGTCTGTTCGACACCGGCCTGGCCGTCGGCCGCCTCGCCGACGAACTCGAAGTCGTCGGCCTGGCGCAGCACGAGACGCACGAGGTGCCGGAACTGTGGATCGTCGTCGACGATCAGGATCCGGGTGGCACTCACGCCGGCCCCTTCCGGCTGCGGCCACGGACCGCGGCGGCGATCACGGCCGCGAGATCGCCCAAGGGGGCGACGTGGTCGCCGAGCCCCGCCTCGACCACGGATCGAGGCATGACCGGTTGTTCGGCCGACTTCGGATCCTGCACGATGACCGTTCCTCCGCGACGGTGTACCGCTCGTGCCCCGGCGGTGCCGTCGTCGCTCGCGCCGGTGAGGATCACCGCGACCACTCGGTCCGCGAACGCGTCGGCCGCAGACTCCAGCAGCACGTCGATCGACGGCCGGCTGTAGCGGACCGGTTCCTCGGTCGAGAGCGACAGCCAGCCCGGTTCGACGAGCAGGTGGTAGTCGGGCGGAGCGACGTAGACCCTACCCGGCCGCAACGACGTCTTGTCCTCGGCCTCCTCGACCGGGTAGCCGCTGCCCCGCGTCAGGACGTCGACGAGCGGGCTCCTGACCGGTTGCCGGTGCAGCACCGCGACCATCGCGGCGTCGTCGGGCAGATCGAGTCGGCGCAGGATCGTCTGCAACGCCGTGATGCCTCCCCACGACCCACCCAGGGCGACCAGACGCCGAACCTCGCTCACGCCCCCATCTTCCGGTACAGCCTGGTTTCGGTGTCGAGGGCGTCATAGCGCTCCTCGAGCACGGATCCGACGAGCGACTCCCGCGCCCCGAGTGCCAGCAGCCCCAGATCGACCAGGCTCGCGTCGAAGAGGCGGTGGACGCGCTCCTGCAGGGTGCGGTCGAAGTAGATCAGCACGTTGCGGCACAGGATCAGGTGGAACTCGTTGAACGTGCCGTCCGTGGCGAGATTGTGGCGTGCGAACACGACCCCGTCGCGCAGGGAGGGGTCCATCCGTGCCCAACGCCCGTCGACGGTGTAGTAACGCGAGAGCCCGTCGCGCCCTCCGGCCTCGAGGTAGTTCGAGGAGTAGGCGCGCATCTTGTCCAGCGCGACCCGGCCGTCACGGGCATGGTCGAGGATGGGGTCGCTGACGTCGGTGGCGTAGATGCGGACGCGATCGCCCATCCCCTCTTCGCGGAGCACGATCGCCAGGGAGTAGACCTCCTCGCCCGAGGCGCAGCCCGCAACCCAGATCCGAACGAACGGGTAGGTCGCCAGCAAGGGCACCACCTGTCGGCGCAGCGCCAGGAAGAACGGCGGATCGCGGAACATGCTGGTGACGGTGACCGACAGGTCCACCCGGAGCCGCTCCATCGCCTGCGGGTCGTGCAACACGCACTCGAGCAGCCCGCTCAGGCTGCTCCGCCCCTCGGCGGTGACGCGCCGCCACAGGCGGCGGCGCAACGACGCCCGGGCATAGTTGCGGAAGTCGTAGCCGTACACGCGGGTGACCGCTTCGAGCAGCACGTCGAGTTCGACGTCCTCGACGTCCTCGGGCGCCATGCCCGAAGGACGTGCGGCGAGGTCGTCGGCGTCGGTCATCGGTAGAGCCACACACGCAGCAGCGAGAGCAGCTGGTCCATGTCCACCGGCTTGGTGATGAAGTCCGACGCGCCCGCGGCCAGGCTCTCGGCCCGGTCCTCGCGCATCGCCTTCGCGGTCAGGGTGATGATCGGCGTCTCGGCGTATCCGGGATGCTGGCGCAACTGCCGGGTCGCCTCGTGGCCGTCCATCTCCGGCATCATGATGTCCATGAGCACGAGGTCGTAGGCGACCCCGGCGCGTGCGACCCGGTCGAGCGCCGCCCGTCCGTGCTCGGCTGCCTCGACGATCATCCCCTGGGCCTCGAGCGCACGGGTGAGCGCGTACACGTTGCGTTCGTCGTCGTCGACCACCAGGACGCGCTTGTCGCGCAGGGCCTCGTCTGCGGCGTACAGCTCCTCGAGTTGCTGCTGCTGTTCCTCGGGCAACGCCGAGGGCGCACGGTGCAGGTGCAGCAGGGCCTCGTCCAGCAGGCGGGCCGTCGAGCCGACCGTCTTCACGACGATCGTCTCCGCATACCGGCGCAGGTGGGCCTCCTCGTCCCGCCCCAGCTCCTTGCCGGTGTGGATGATCACCGGCAGCGTGCGCAACTCGTCGTGGTCGCGGATCTCCTCGAGCAGGTCGAACCCGTTCTCGCCCGCGAGGTGGAGGTCCAGGACGAGCAGGTCGACGTCGCCCTCGGCGAGCTCGCGGCGGGCACCGTCGAGGCCACCGGCGTCGACGACCTCGATGCCTTCGCCACGGCCGATCAACTCGCTGACCGCGCGGCGCGCGGCGTCGTCGTCCTCGACGACGAGCACCTTGCGGTCGGTGTTCAGCCCGAGCGACATGACCCGCCCGATGGCCAGGTCGAGGGCCTCGTCGCTGGGTTCGGGTCCGGTGGTGAAGGCGGCACCGGTGCGCAACGCCATGCGCTCGACCTCGTCGCCGCCGACGACGCAGACCGGGACGTGCCGCGTCTCGCGACGCCGCTTGAGATAGGTCAGCGTCGTCAACGACTCCGCCGGGGTGCCGGCGTCCAGCAGGATGCCGCTGGGCCGGAAGCCGGTCGCGAGCGCGAATCCCGCCGACCGATCCAGGGCCACGACGACGCGGTGACCCTTCGCGTGTGCGAGCCGGACGACGCGCTCGGCCTGCTCCTCGTCCGCGACCATCGCGAGCAGGCACGGATCACCGGCCCGCAGGTGCTCACGATCGTCGAGGTGACTCGGCGTTTCGGTGGCCACGACGCCGTCCTCGCTGGGCGCAGCCGCCGCCGCATCGGTCGGGATCAGCGTGAGTCGCTGCGCGGACGGTTCGTGCGCGGCGGGGGTGGCTCGCTGATCCGCCGTGTAGGTGATGGGCAGGTACAGCGAGAACGTGGAGCCCTCGCCCGGGGTGCTGTCGAGCGTGATGACGCCACCGAGCAGGGCGGCCAGCTCACGGCTGATGGACAAGCCGAGGCCCGTACCGCCATGACGACGGCTCTTGGAACCGTCGCCCTGCTGGAACGCCTCGAACACCACCAACCGCTGCTCGTCACTGATGCCGATCCCGGTGTCGATCACCCGGAAGGCGACGTAGTCGCCGCCGCCCAGGCCGGTCGGAACCGGATCGGTGTCGAGATCACTGGTCACCTCGACACGGACGCCGCCGGTGTCGGTGAACTTGATGGCGTTCGAGAGCAGGTTCTTGAGGATCTGCTGCAGCCGCCGGACGTCGGTGTAGATCGACTCGGGCGCCGCCGCGAGATCGACCTCGAGGGAGAGCCCCTTGTCGGCCGCGACCTGGGCCAGGCCCTGACGAACCGGTTCGATCGCATCGGTCAGCGTGACCAGCTCGGCCTCGACGTCCATGCGCCCGGCCTCGATCTTCGACAGGTCGAGGATGTCGTTGATCAACTCGAGCAGGTCGTTGCCCGAGCGGTGGATGGTCTCGGCGAATTCACGCTGCTCGCCGTTGAGGCCGTCGCCGTCGTCGGCGAGGAGGCGTGACAGGATCAGCATGCTGTTGAGCGGCGTACGCAGCTCGTGCGACATGTTGGCCAGGAACTCGGACTTGTATCGCGAGGACCGCGCGAGCTGCTCGGCCCGGTCCTCGACCTCGGCCCTGGCGCGTTCGATCTCGGCGTTGGTCAGCTCGATGGCGCGCTTCTGGGCCTCGAGCAGCTCCGCCTTCTCCTCGAGCTCCTCGTTTGTCTGCTGCAGCTCCTCCTGCTGCGCCTGCAGCTCCTCGGACTGTGCCTGCAGTTCCTGGGTGAGGCCCTGCGACTGCTCGAGCAGCTCCTCGGTCCGCATCGTGGCCTGGATCGTGTTCAACACGATGCCGAGCGTCTCGGCGAGCTGGTCGAGCAGCTGCCTCGCGACGTCGTCGAAGGCGCGCAACGACGCGAACTCGAGGACGCCGAGCAGTTCCCCCTCGAACAGGATCGGGAGGACGAGCACGTTGACCGGGCGCGCCTCGCCCAGGCCGGACTGCACCACGTACTCCTCGGGCGCGTCGGTCACCAGGATCGGGATGCGCTCGACGGCCGCCTGGCCGACCAGCCCCTCCCCGAGACGGAACCGGTTGGAGACGGAGCGGCGCTGCGAATAGGCGTAGCTCGCCACGAGACGCAGCTCGGTCTCGGCCTCGGGCGCCCCGTCCTCGAGCTGGGGGCAGAAGAAGGCGCCGCTGTGCGCGTCGATCAACGGCGTCACGTGCGACATCACCTGGCTGGCGACGGCACCGACGTCACGCTGGCCCTGCAACATCGTGGAGATGCGGGCCACGTTGGTCTTCAACCAGTCCTGGGCGGTGTTCTGCTCCGTGGTCCGGGACAGGTTCACGATCATCTGGTTGATCGTGTCCTTGAGTTCGGCCACCTCACCGCTGGCGTCGACCTCGATCCGTTGACTGAGGTCACCGCGGGTCACCGCGGTGGACACCCCGGCGATCGCGCGGACCTGGGTGGTGAGGTTGGCGGCGAGCTGGTTGACGTTGTCGGTCAGGTCCTCCCACGTCCCCGAGACCCCGGCGACGTTGGCCTGACCGCCGAGCTTGCCCTCGGTCCCCACCTCGCGGGCGACCCGCGTGACCTCGGCGGCGAAGCTCGACAGCTGCCCCACCATCCGGTTGAGCGTGGTCTTGAGCTCCAGGATCTCGCCCTGGGCGTCGACGGTGATCTCCTGCGACAGGTCACCGTTGGCGACCGCGGTCGCGACCGTGGCGATGCTGCGGACCTGGTCGGTCAGGTTGCGCGCCATCGAGTTGACGCTGTCGGTCAGGTCCTCCCAGGTGCCCGACGCCCCCGCCACCGTGGCCTGGCCACCGAGCTTGCCCTCGGTCCCCACCTCGCGGGCCACCCGCGTGACCTCGGCCGCGAAGCTCGACAGCTGCCCCACCATCCGGTTGAGCGTGGTCTTGAGCTCCAGGATCTCGCCCTGGGCGTCGACCGTGATCTCGCGACTGAGGTCTCCCTGCGCGACGGCGGTCGTCACGGCCGCGATGTCGCGGACCTGGTCCGTCAGGTTGCGCGCCATCGAGTTGACGTTGTCGGTCAGGTCCTTCCACGTCCCCGACACGCCCGCGACGTTGGCCTGACCGCCGAGCTTGCCCTCGGTCCCCACCTCGCGGGCGACCCGCGTGACCTCGTCGGCGAAGCTGGACAGCTGCCGGACCATCCGGTTGATCGTGTCCTTGAGCTCCAGGATCTCGCCCTGGGCGTCGACCGTGATCTCGTGGCTGAGGTCGCCCTGGGCCACCGCCGTGGTCACCTCGGCGATGTTGCGGACCTGGTCGGTGAGGTTTCGCGCCATCGAGTTGACGTTGTCGGTCAGGTCCTTCCACGTCCCCGACACGCCCTTGACCCGCGCCTGCCCCCCGAGCTTGCCCTCGGAGCCGACCTCGCGGGCGACCCGGGTGACCTCGTCGGCGAAGCTGGACAGCTGGTCGACCATGCGGTTGAGCGTGGTCTTGAGTTCGAGGATCTCGCCCTGGGCGTCGACCGTGATGCGCTGGGAGAGGTCACCGTGCGCGACCGCGGTCGCGACCGTGGCGATGTTGCGGACCTGGTCGGTGAGGTTGCGCGCCATCGAGTTGACGTTGTCGGTCAGGTCCTTCCACGTCCCCGACACGCCCTTGACCCGGGCCTGACCGCCGAGCTTCCCCTCGGAGCCGACCTCGCCGGCGACCCGGGTCACCTCGTCGGCGAACGCCGAGAGCTGATCGACCATGGTGTTGACGGTCGTCTTGAGCTCGAGGATCTCCCCCTGGGCATCGACGGTGATCTTGCGCGACAGGTCGCCCTGGGCGACGGCCGTGGTCACCTCGGCGATGTTGCGGACCTGGTCGGTGAGGTTGCGCGCCATCGAGTTGACGTTGTCGGTCAGGTCGCGCCAGGTTCCCGCCGCGCCCTTGACCCGGGCCTGACCTCCGAGCTTGCCCTCGGTCCCGACCTCGCGGGCGACCCGGGTGACCTCGTCGGCGAATGCCGACAGCTGGTCGACGACCTTGTTGACGCTGCGGCCGATGCTGAGGAACTCGCCGCTCATCTTGTGGTCGTTGACGTCGAGGGAGAAGCGCTGTCCGAGGTCGCCCTCCGCGATGGCCGTGAGGACGCGCGAGATCTCCGAGATCGGTTGCACCAGGTGGTCGATGAGCTCGTTGAGCGCCTCGATCTGCTCGTCCCAGCCACCTCCGACGCGGCCCACCGAGGCGCGTTCGTTGATGCGTCCGTCGCGACCGACGCGCTGACTCACGCGGCGCAGCTCGTCCGTGACGGCCACCCGCCGCTTCATCAACTCGTTGAAGGTGGCCGACAGCTCACCCGCCACGCCGTCGCGACGGAAACGCAGCCGTTGGGTGAAGTCCCCCTCCACCGCGGCCTCGAGGGCCTCGAGCAGTTGCTCCTGCTCGGCCAGTGTCAGGCCGCCGTCGGCCGCCCCGGAGGATCCGGCCCGCCCGCTGACCGCTTGCTTGCTCGTCAAGTCCGCTCCTGACGTCGGGCGACGTGCCGCCACGGCGCCGCCATCGGCCCGCGACGTTAGCCGCGCCTGCGACCCGGTCGGTCCGTCGGTCGTCACGCCCCGGGCGGTCGGCCGCTGCGCGCCGCGGCTGGGCGGCATAGCGTGCAGGGCGAGCGGGATCGGGGAGGACATGGTCGGATCGGCGCAGCACGGCCGTCGACGCGCTTCGGGCGCGTTGGCGCTCACCGCCTCGGTGCTCCTCGGTTGTGGCATCGCGGTCGACGACGCGGTCGGGCCCACGGCGGATGCCGGTACGGACGCAGAACCGGCGGAGGACGACTCGTCGCCGGCGACGACCGTCGACCCGGAGGACGTGGAGGACGTGGAGGAAACGTCCACGGACGTCGCCGTCACCGTCTCGGCAACCGTCGAGGACGGTGCGGTGACCGCCGAGGGCACGGCGACGGTGCCGGACGGCGCGTTGCTCGCCTTCGAGCTCCGACATGACGAGACCTTCGAGGTGATCGACGGCTACACCGAGGTGCAGGACGGCACCTACACCTTCAGCCAGGACCTGGGCGACTGGCCCGCCGGCGACGTGGAGGTGTGGGTCGCGTTCCAGACCGAGCTGGTCGGTGCCGAACAGCCGGCCGAGGTGCGCGAACGCTACGGCGAGAACGGCGAAGGCATGACGGGCGATCAGGTGACGACCGACGGGTACGTGACCCGCGTCGACGCCACCGACACCGTGCACCTCGACTGACGCGGATCGGCAGCAGCCGGACCGCGGCGAACGTGGCGTGTGTCGTGAGGGCTCAGGCGGGCGCGCGGAGCCGCTCGGGTGGGTCCCAGCCGGCGACCAGTTCGGTCTGCCGACGTGCCACCGCCGACGGGGTCGCCGCCAGTACGGCGTCCCGTACGGAGCACACGACCGGATGCTGGCGGCTCGCGAGCCAACTCGTCGCGCCGACGATCCGTCCGACGGTGCGGACCCGTCGGACGCGAATGCGTTCGTAGACCCGCAACGCGGTCCGCGGTTCCACGAAGGTGCGGAGCGCGAGCGCCAGCGTCTCGGCGTCCTCGATCGCCTGGCAGGCGCCCTGGCCGAGATCGGGCCCCATCGGATGCGCCGCGTCGCCGAGCAGCGCGACCCGCCCGTCGACCCATCGGCGCCCGACGGGACGGTCGTAGATGTCGTTGCGGAGGATGCTGGCCGGGTCGGTTCGCTCGAGCACCCGCGGAATCGGATGGTGCCAGTCGGCGAACCGTGTCCGCAGTCGGTCGAGCACGTCCGGCCCGTCGCGTTCTCCCTCGGGCCGCACGGCGCCGGCGAACCACATGATCCGGCCGTCGTGGAGCGGGAAGACGCCGAACCGCGCTCCCCGACCGACCGTCTCGAAGACGTCGTCCAGCGGTTCGTCCGCCGGCCACGGGGCAAGACCACGCCAGGCGGTGTCCCCCCGGTACCGGGGCGGGCCGTCGGCGAGGAGCTTGCTCCGTACCGTCGAGCGCAGCCCGTCGGCGCCGACGAGGACCGAGCCCTCGACGTCGCTGCCGTCGAGGAAGCGGGCGCGGACGTGTTCGTCCTCCTGCTCGAAGCCCACCAGTTCGCGCCCCAGGTGGATGCGGTCGGTTCCGAACCGCTCGGCGAGGCGTCGCTGCACCTCGGCCCGCATGACGCCCGTCGTCGGCGCGCCGTAGCGCACGTGCAGCGACTCCGCTGGCAGCGTGAGCAGGACCTTGCCCGACGGCGTCCGGGCGCTGCCCGTGGTGCCCGGCACGGCCAGGCTCCGCACGGCGTCGCCGACGCCGAGGCGGTCGAGTGCCCGGACCGCGTTCGGCCACAGGCCGATCCCCGCCCCGACCTCGGCCAACGCCGGGGCCCGCTCGTAGACCTCGACGGGCAGCCCGAGCCGATCCAGTGCGATGGCCGTCGTGAGGCCGCCGATGCCCGCGCCGACGACCACCACCGGCGCCTGGAGGCTCGCCATGGTCCCCTCCTCGCACCCGACCCCCGTCGTGTGCCAGGAGCCACGGTACGCCGATCGAATCCGCCCGTCACGGTCCCGCGCCGGGTACAACTGCCGAGGGCCCCGGGTGAGCCACCACGGGGCGTGCGGGGGCAGCGTGGGCACGACATCGGCTCGTGGGGAACGATCCGACCTCGAGGTGGCCGTCACCGCCGCGTTCGGTGGCTCGCTGTTGGCCGACGACCTGCGCGGGAGCCCCGCGGCCGCCGCGGCCGCCCTGGACGAGTGTGCGCCCGACCCGTTGCTGCGTGGCATCGTCGACGCCCTCGCCGGCGAAGCGGCGTCCGCCGTGGTGCACCTGCGCGAGGCAGGACGCGGCGGCGACGAGAGGACGCGTGGCCGCGCAGCAGCCTGGGCGGCGTGGGCCGCCACGCGGCGGTCGAACACCTTCCCGGGCGACACCGTGGCGGACGGACTCGAAGTGTTCGCGCGCTGGCCCGAACTTGCTTCGCACCCGGCGGTGCCGGACCAGGAGCCGGGTTTCGTCGAATTGGAACAGCTGGTGCTGACGCGGATGGCTCCGCGCTTGCGCTTCGTGCGCTCCCAGTTGCGTGCACCGATGCTCCAGGTGGACGCGGCCGAGGTCGGCCAGGGCGCCCTCGACGAACTCGCCGACCTCCACCAGCGGGCCGTCGATGCCGACGAGCTGTCACTCGCCGCTGCCGTCCTGCGATGGCGTGCCGAACTCCTCCATCTCGTCGGCGACCGGGCAGCAGCCGAGCGCCTGCTGGACGACGTGGCTCGCGAGGCGATCGGCCGCGACGACCACGCTGCGGCGGCGGCGTGTGATCTGCTGAGGGGTGACCTGGTCCTGGCACCGTTCTCGCATCCGCTGGCGGCCGACCTGGCCCTGACGGAGGCCGCCGGCGACACCAGCGAGCTGCCGTGGGCGGTCGAGTACGCCGAGGCCGACCCCGCCGCCGTCGACGTCCCGGTAGCGACGGCGGCGTACGAGGCGGCCGCCTCCTCCTACGCACGGGCGGTCGCACCGCGTGGACTGGTGGCCGTCGCGCTCCGGCAAGCGTTGCTCGCACGCCTGACGGGCGACGACACGGCGGCCGTGCAACTCGCCGAGCGTGCGGCGAACGAGGCTGCCGCAGCCGGTGACGCGTGGCTCCTCCGCACGGCACAGGTCCACACGCTGCTCGCCCGGACCGGAGCGGGACGATCCACGGCTTCGCTGTCGCTGCCCGAGGAGGTGGCCGCGTGGGGCATCTCGACCGGCAGCTACAGCCAGGCGTTCGGGCTCGGGCTGCTGCTCGCGCGGGCCGGGAGGCAGTTCCTCGTGCGCGCCGGAGATCCGGACCGCGCCTCGACCTGCCACGCGCTCGCCGGCCGGATCTTCGCCGGACTCGACGCCAGGCTGCAGCGCAGCCAGAGCCTGGCCGACCGGGGCGTGGTGGCGGCCGCCGTCGGGGACGCCCACTCGGCGGCGCACGAGTTCGATCGCGCGCTGCAGGAGCTCCACCCCCGGCTCGTCGACCCCACGTTCGGTCGCGACGCGTGGCGCCGCGCGATCTCGCTCGGCCAACGGCTGCATCAACTCGCCCTCGGCGGCGGCGAACCAGCCGCTCTCCGTCGGTCCGCGATGCGGCTGCAGGACCTGCTCAGCGCGGAGCCGTCGGAGCCAGCGGGCGATCCTGCCGATCTGCTCGACGGGCAACTCCGGACGATGGCGGAGACGGCGATCGTCGGCGCAGAGCTGCACGCGGCGCTCGCCGAGGGCGACCGCGCCCGCGACGACGGCGCCAGTGACGTCGCGGCGGAGCGGTACGGGGTGGCGCTCGCGGCGGCGGACGCCGCCGGCGACGACCTCGGCCGGGCCGTCACCCTCGCCCGACTGCAACGGCCACACGAGGCCCTGGCCGCCTACCACGCGCACGAGACCGCGGTCGAAGCGCAGCAGCAGTCACTGCAGGAGCAACTGCGCGCCGCGCTCGGTGCAGACGCTCCGGCCCTGCCCGACCCGCGGGGAGGACGGCTGCGGCGCGAAGCGGCGTTCCTGACCCGGGTCGAGCTCTTCGACGCGGCCGCCGAGGCTTTCGACGCGCTCGATGCCCACGAGCCGGGCTGGTGGCACGCGGAGACGCGGCCCTGGGAGCTGCTCAGTGACCAGGGGCACGTGGCCGAACAACGAGGCGAGCACGCCCGGGCGGCCGAGCGTCACGCCGTCGCCATCGAGGCATTGGGACACCGCGCCGCCAACCTCGCGCGCGACGAAGCCAGGACGGCCCTGCACGCCGGCACTGCCCGCGTCTTCGGGCGGGCGGCGCGAACCGAGCTCCGACTGGCCGAAACGTCCGCCCCGGTCGCAACCCCTTCCGGCCCTCGTGCGGAGCGTTCGTTCGTGCTGGCCGAGACGGGCAGGGCACGCGCCCTCGCCGAGCTGCTCGCTGCCACCAGTCCCCTGGTGCGGACGCGCGCCGACGACGGTGACGCCGACGATCTGGTCGCGGCGTGGATGGCCGCAAGCGCACGCGTCTCGCTCTGGCAGCAGCTCCTCCTCACGCAGGTTCAGGAACACCGGAACGAGGGCGCCGTCGGCCAACTCGACGACCGGCTACGGGAGGCGGAACGGGAGCTGCTCGCCGCCACGGACGCACTGCAGGAGCGGGCCCCTTCGGTCGCGCACGCCATGACGCCGCCCGCCGAGGTGACGCTCGAGCAGGTGTGCGCCACCTTGACGCCGGGAGCCGTCCTGGTGAGCCACCTCCTCGTGGACGACGACCTGCTGACCTTCGCGGCGACACCGGAGGGACTCGCGATCGCGCACCGACAGCGGGTCGACGCCCGCGACCTCACACGAACGCTGCTGGCCTTCTCGAAGGGCTGCGCGACCGGCGGGCACTGGGTCGAAGCCGGGCGATCGGCGGCACGACTGCTCCTCGATCCCGTTGCCGACGTGCTCGACGACGCCGACCGCCTCACGTTCGTGCCGACGGGCGTTGGCCACGCGGCACCGCTCCACGCCCTCCCCTGGCGCGACGACGTCCTCCTCGAGCGGGCACCGGTGGCCGTGGTGCCGAGCGCGACCACCCTGTCACATCTGCGCGCACCGGTGGTGGCGCGCGGCGGCGGGAGCCTCGTGGTCGGCGACCCCGAGGACATGGTGCTGCGGTCGCTGACCGGCGGTGCGCCCGTGCCCCAACCGCCGCTCCCGTACGCCCGGGCCGAGGCGGTCGCCGTCGCCCGGTGGCTCGACGACCCGGTGCTGCTCACCGGGCCGGAGGCCACCACCGCCGCCGTTCGGGCGGAGCTGAGCCGAGCCGGCCTGGTGCATCTGGCGACGCACGCCCACGTCGACGTCGCGGTGCCTGCCGCGAGCGCGCTGTTGCTCGCACGCGGCGACGCGCTGCGACTGGTCGACCTGATCGGGGCCCGCATGTCGGCCCAACTCGTGGTGCTGTCGGCATGCGAGAGCGGCCGCGGGCAGCTGGCGGGAGGGGACGAGGTGCTCGGCATGACCCGGGCACTGCTGGCAGCCGGCGTCTCGTCGGCGGTCGTCAGCCTGTGGCCCGTCGACGACGTGTCGACGGGCCTGCTCATGTCCCGGTTCGCCGCCACCGTGGCCGCGGGCAGCGATCCGGTCACGGCCCTCCGCGAAGGACAGCGCTGGTACCGCTCGCTGGACGCCGCCGGCCATCGCGACGCCGTCCAGGAACTCGCCGCGGGGCTCCCCGACGCGTCGATGCCGCGCGGGCTCGCCAGCGGTGGGCCGCCGGCCATCCCACGGACCCACCCCTACCACTGGGCCCCGTTCATCTACGTCGGTGCACACCCGGCAGGCCCAGCCGCGCCCGTATGAGCACGAGCCGCTCTCAGTCCCTTCGGGTGACGAGCACGGCGTCGGTGGTGACCCACAGGCTCGGCACGCCGTTTCCCCGGCGTGGCGGCGTCGCGGTCTCGGCAAGGGCCTCACGGCCGGTCGGGGGCGGCGGGAGCGGGCCGGCGGCCGACCACTCCGCTGGCGGCGGAGCGAGCGCAAGGGCATCGAACGAGGTCGCGTGGGTGGTCGCCACGACCCGCAGGTGATCGATGGCTTCGTCGGCGTGGTCCGGCAGGAATGCGGTCAACGACCGCTCGGGTGCGCCGCCGACGGTGACGGTTGCGCCGGGTGCCATTCGGTCCTGTGCGCCCCGGACGGACGGGTGGAGCACGGTGACGGCCCAATCGGAGGTGAACGCGATCAGCGCGGCGTACAGCGGCACCCGTGCGTCGTTGGCGAGCTCGACGACGAGCGGTGTACCCGCCACGACCTCGTGCGCGCCGTCCGGGCGCCGGGAGACCTCGGTGAGCTGTCGCTCGCCGAAGGTGTCCGCCACGAGCGCCTTCACCCGGAGGTGGACGGGCGGCGGCATTCCACGCTGGAGCGTCGGCCGCTCCGAACGCAACAGCCACGCGAATCGCGCCACGTGCGCGACCGCGGCGACGAACGCCAGTGGGTCGTCGGCGGCGACGAGCCGCCGCCCCGAAGCGTCCGCGAGGAGGAGCCGGCCATCCTCGACGGTGACGACCATGTCGGCGTCGTCGAGGGCGTCCGCGTGGGTGACCACGCCGGCCAGGGGTCCCGATCTCATCGCGGCGACGAACGACGCCGTCGCGGGCTGGTCGGCGGCAGTGACGTGAAGCCGCCACCGGTGAGCCCCGAGATCGAGGCGGTCGAGGTGTGCACCGGTGCCCCGCTCCGGCAGTGCCACCCGGCCGAGCACCGGACCGGCGGACCGAACCGGCTCGACGTGCTCGAGCGCGACGATCGCGGATCTGCCGTCTGCTCGCTCCAGCGCCATCGTGCTGCCCGGCGTCAGACCGTGCACCCGGCCTGCGTCGAGCCAGACCCGCTCTCGACGAATGCCGATGACGGCCGCCTGGACGCTCCAGGGGCGGCGGCGATGGTCGAAGACCAGGCGGTCGACGTCGCCCTCGCACTGTGGCGTCTGGTTCCTCCGTGCGTCGTTGACCGCGAAGCGAACGCGCTCGTGGAGCTGCCGGTAGGTCAACCGGGGCCCCGCACCCATCGCGGCCAGTTGCGGGACGAGGAAGTACGTGAAGGCGCCGCGGACGGTGCCGTCGTCACCGACGTGTTCGAAGGCTTCCTGCTCGGCGGTGCAGGCGGCGAGCAGCACGTGCCTGACCGGTCCACCGGTCGTCACGCCGCGCGTCCGTGAACGCGTGGTCGGCGACCGTTGCCGATCGAGCAGATCGGTCTGCGGGCGCGGGTCGGGAGGGACGGCCCGCACACGCTGACTTCGGCGGCCGCGCGTCCCCGAACCGCTGTGGCAGCAGTCGAGGACCACGGTCGTGTTCTCGCCCGGCAGGTCCTCGAGCCACGCCGCCAGTTCGAGATCGCGGATGTCGTAGACGTCGGGATGGCGCGCGTCGTGGGGCACGATGGTCTCGTGGTAGCCGTCGGGCTCCCGGCCGGTGACGTCGCGTGCCCTGGACCCGTGGCCGCTGAAGTAGAACAGGAAGGCCGGGGGCTCGGTCCCCCCGCCGACACGCTGCCACGCCTCCCCACGTGCGCGCAGATGGGTCGCGAACGCCTCGACGATCGCCGACCTGGTCGCCTCCTCGTCGACCAGTTCGACGACGTGGTCGCCGGGCACGTCGAACGTGTCGACGAGTACCTGGCGCATCGCCCGGACGTCGTTGGCGCAGCCCGCGAGGCCGGGGACGTCAGGATGCGAGTATCGATCGACACCGACCAGGAGCGCGAAGAGCGGTGCGTTCATCGTCCGCCCTCGCGGTTCGTGCTGGTCGTCGTCGGCCGACCCGTGCATGATGCCACCTGAGGACCACGGCAGAGGGGGCTTCGGGATGGGCGAGGCGACGGGGGTCGAGGGGACGGGGACGGGCACCAGGGTGGAGTCGTCGGCACTCGTGCTGTCGTGGATCCCCTCGGAATCGATGCCACCGGTCGTCCGCGCGGCGTTCGACCTGGGCCTGGCGCACTTCGATCCGCCGCCACCCGAGGTCGTCACCGACCTTGACGCACTACAGGCGCAGAACGCCTTCCGTTTCGCGAACCGCCTCAGCGCCTGGATCGAGGTACGCGACGGTCGCATCGTCGACCACGGGTACGACGGAACGTTCCACATGGGTGTCACCACCCTCTCGTTCGGCAAGCGCGACGTGTCGTTCGCCGCGGTCGAGCACCCGATCGAGCAGCCCGCGCCCCAGGTCACCGAGACCTCGGTGCGATTCCTGCAGACGGTCGGGTGCCGCACCGGCGTGCCCATGCCCCGTCCGGTGAAACGCAAGCCCTACGTACAGGTGGTGGCGCCACCGGTGTGGACGACCCTGGCGCTGACCCTCCATGCCGATGGACGGGCCGAGCAGGAGATCGTCCAGGCCAGCCCCTTCCCGCGCCACTGGCTCTACGACGGCGAGGGCCGGCTGGTGGCCAAGACCGGCGTACTCGGGCTGCTGGAGTTCGCGGGCGAGACCCTGACCGGTGAGACGCCCTGGGGCACCGGCGACGACCGTGCGCCCGTGCTCGTACCCGCGGAGTCGGCGCTGGAGCGGCGACTGTCCGAGACGGTCATGCGCGGTGGGAAGGAACCAGCGTTCCGCACGCTCAAACCGCAGGAGACCCTGGTCGAGCAGGGCGAGCCCGGCGACGCGCTGTTCCTCCTGCTCGACGGGCTGCTCATGGTCGAGGTGGACGGGGAACCCGTGGCGGAGCTCGGGCCGGGCGCCATCCTCGGGGAACGGGCCGTCCTGGAGGGTGAGCGGCGCACCGCGACGCTGCGGGCGACGACCCGCGCCAAGGTCGCCGTGGTCGCCGCCGATCAGGTCGAGCGCGCAGCGCTGGCCGAGCTCAGCGAGGGTCACCGGCGCGAGGAGCACCGGTCGAGCTGAGGGCACGGAGCCGCGCCACGTCACGGAGCCCCACCGCGTGGCCCTTCTCCGCGTAGCGGTCCTCGGCGACGTCGAGCGCACGGGCGGCGGCCGCCGGCGAACCCTCGTCGACCAGGATCTCCGAAAGCAGCAGGGACGCATCCCCCTGCAGGACGGGACTGTCCGTGGTCGAGGCGATGGCGACGGCGTCCCGCGCCGACGTCACCGCCGCCGAATGGTCCCGGGCCCCCCTGGCGAGACGGGCCTCCGCCATACGCAGACGCACCTGGGCCTCGACGTCGTCCGCCGCGGCGTTGCGCCGTGCCTGCTCGGTGAGTCGGACGACCTCGGGGTCGTCCGGGTCCGGCAGGCAGACCGCGACCGTCGCGGCGACCACGGCCGCCTGGGCGTGGTCGCCCATCTCCTCGAGCAGCGCCATGCCGGATCGCAGGGCATCGAGAGCTGCTTCCGGCACGCCGACCAGCCGTTCGACATGCCCCTGCAACACGGTCGCCGCCGCCGCCCAGTACCGCTGCCCCAGCTCGGCGAAGCGCACCTGCGCGCCGACCAGCGCGTCCCGGGCAGCATCACCCTCCCCCGACATCGCCCGCAGGAGGGCCACGATCTGCAGGACGCGGGCCTCGAGGGCCGGCTCGCCGGCGTAGCGCTCGAGCAACGACGTGCACCGGGCCAGCGCCTCTTCCACCGGCCACGGCCCCAGCGGCAGGACGAATGCGGCCGCGACGGCATTCTCCCGCTCCTCCGCCTCATCACCCGCGGCGCGCGCGTGGCTCTCGGCCCGCTCCATCGCCTGCAGGGCGTCGGCGAACCGCCCCCGCAGGAAGTGGACCTCCGCGCGCAGCCCCCACGCCCGACCGAGACCCCGATCGTCGGCGGCGGCCGTGAAGACCGCGATGGCCTCGTCGGACACCTCGGTGGCGTAGGCCGCCCAACCGTCGAGATCGACGTTGGAGCGCACCCAGGCGGCGCTGAGCAGCGCATGCATCCGGACGTGGCGGTCACCCGCGAGCTCGGCCGTGCGGATGGCGCGCCGGAGCTCGTCCTCGGCTGCGGCGAAGTTCCCGACCTCGGCGAAGGCGCGGCCGCGATCGGTGAGCAGCTGGGCCAGGCGGGGATCGTCGGGAGGAAGGCGGTCGACGGCGTGGCCGAGGAGCCGGACGGCCGCGGGCATGTCACCACGTGCGAGGGCGCGGCACCCTGCGTCGGCGGCACGCTGGCCGTGTCGGGTCGCGAGCAGCCCGATGCGTACGTCGGTCGGCTCGAGCCGTACGCGTTCGTCGAGGGCCCGCTCGAGGTGCAGGAGCACGAACTCGTCGACGCGTGGGCTGGGTGACCTGGCCTCGAGCGCGGCGGCGTGCCGTTCGTGCAGATCGGCACGCAGCCGCCGCGGCAACCCGGCGTAGACCGCGTCACGGACGAACTTGTGCCGGAACTCGTAGCCCTCGGGGCCCGGGCGCAACAGCTCGCGGTCCACGAGTCGCTCGGCCCGCGCGACCACGTCGTCGTGCTCGGCCTCCGCGGTCAGTGCCGCGACGGCGTCGCACGAGAACGCCTCGCCGCAGACCGCCGCGCGCCCCAGGAACGCGCGGTCCTCGGCGTCGAGGCGGTCGATACGGGAGGCGAGCAGCAGGTGGATACTGGCGGGCAGGGCCAGCTGCCCCTCGGGTTCGGCCAACGACCACGAGCCGTCGGTCGTCCGGCGCAGCGATCCGGCCTCGACCAGGGTGGCGACGAGCTCCTCGAGGAAGAGCGGGTTGCCCGCCGCGGCTGCGGTCAGGCGCTCGACGGCGAGGGGGTCGACCGGCCCATCCAGGCGGTCGTCGACCAGGCGGGCGACGTCACGATCCTCGAGGGGAGCAAGGGTGAGCGACAGCGCGCCGGTCGTGCCGCCCGCCCAACCCGGCCGGTGTTCCAGGAGTTCGGGACGGGCGATCCCCAGCAGCAGCAACGGACCGGATCGCGACCGGGCGAGGCGGTCGAGCAGGTCGAGCAGTGGCGGTTCGGCGTTGTGGAGGTCGTCGATCACGATCGCGAGACCAGCGTCGCCGGCGCAGGCGGCGAGAAGGTCGGCGAGCGCATCGTCGGGATCGACCGAGAGCACCGCGTCGGTCAGACCCACCGCCGCTGCGGCGGTCGACAGGGTCTCCGATGGGACCGCTCCACCTGCCAGCGTCGCGAGCTTGTCGTGGATCTCCTCCTGCGTGTCCGCGTCCGTGATGCCGGCGGCGGATGCGAGCGCCTCCGCCAGGGGCCAGTAGGTGACCCCGTCGCCGTAGGGCAGACACCGGCCGTAGAGCGTCCGTACGGGCGCCTGTTCGAGGGCGGTCGTCGCGAGCCGGGTCTTGCCGATCCCGGCCGCCCCGTAGACGGTGAGCAGGTGGGGTGCGCCGGCTTGCAGCGTCCGACGCACGGTCCACGCGACCAGCTCCAGCTCGGCCTCGCGGCCCACGAACGGCAGGTCGAACCGGCGCGCCTGGGCGACGGCACCGGCGTCGACCTCGCGCACCCGGTACGCACGCAGTGGCGCCGCCTTGCCGCGGACGCGCAGCGGCTCGAGGACGTCGACGACCACGGCATGACGCACCAGTCCGCAGGTGGTCTCACCGATCAGGACCTCCCCGGGCGCCGCGACCTGCTCGAGCCTGGCCGCGACGTTGACGGCATCACCGGTGGCCAGCGTGCGCCCACCGGCGCCGCCGACGAGCACCTCACCGGTGTTCACACCCAGTCGCCACTGCAGGGTCACACGTCCAGGGACGGCGGCGGCCGCCATCCCTTCCACCTCGTCGCGAATCTCGACGGCGGCGCGCACGGCCCGGAGCGCGTCGTCCTCGTGCACCGTCGGCAGGCCGAAGACGGCCATCACGGCGTCGCCGATGAATTTCTCCACGACGCCGCCGTGGCGCGAGACGATGGTCTGGATCCGCTCGAAGTACCGGTTGAGCACGGCGCGGTAGGCCTCGGGATCGTGCCGTTCGCCGAGGTCCGTCGACCCGACCACGTCGGCGAACAGCACCGTGACGACCTTCCGAGCCTCGTCGTCGCCGGCGTGCCGCGGCTGACCGCAGCCGAGACAGAACCTGGCGTGCGCCGGGTTCTGCTCCCCACACGTCCCACACGTGTCCACCGACGAAGCGTACTCCCGGGGCGTTTCCGCCGGGCCGGCGCCCGGGAGAAACGTCCTGCCGTCCGGTCACCCCGATCGGGGGTCGCCGCTAGCGTCGCCCGCACCGTGGCGCGTGTCCACGGGGAACCGGAGGGGAGCCGTGAGCGAGAACGTGTATGGCGAGATGGACCAGTTGACCGCGAACGAGTTCGTGCCCGTCTCGGTGCACGTGCATGTCGACGACCTCGCGTCCTTCTACACCGCCATCGCCCAGTGGTGGCAGGACGTGGACGGCAAGGGAGCGAAGGGCCGGCTGCGGGTCGCGTGACGCCCGGGCACGCCGAGATCCCCTGATCGGTCGCTCCCTCGCGTCGCGCCTGCCATGCTGGTGTCGGGAGGAACCGGCGGACAGGTGGGAACGTCGTGGGCGCGAAGCGGTCGCCGACGTCCGAACGCCTGCGCTTCGACCTCGTCGGCCCGTTCACGGTGTCCCGCGGCGGCCGCCGGCTGCCGCTGCGGGACCTCGGCAGCCGCAAGGAACGGACGTTGCTGCAGGTCCTGCTCCTGCACCCCGACGAGGTGGTGTCGCTGGACCGCATCGAGGACATCCTCTGGAACGGTGCCCCACCCGCGACGGCGAAGCGCACCGTCGCGAGCCTCGTCAGCCGCCTGCGTGCGCGGCTCGGCAGCGATCTCCTCGAGGGCGCCGCAGGCGGATACCGGCTGCTGATGCATCCGTCGCTCGAGACGGATCTGTGCGAAGCGCAACGGCTGACACGGGTCGCCGTCGCACGTCTCGACGCGCGGGAACCTTCGCTCGCCCTGTCCGCGGCGACCCGTGCACTGGAGCTCGTCGGCAGCGGCGCGCTGCTCGCCGACGAGACCGATGCGCCGTGGGTCGAACCGCACCGTGCCGCGCTGCTCACCCTGCGCCGTACGCTGCGGCGGGTCGGCTGGGACGCGGCCCTGCTGCTGCGTGACCACGAGGTCGCACTCCAGCTCGCCGAGGCCGCCTGCGCGGACGACCCCTTGGACGAGGAGGCGACGCGGGCCGTGATGCGCGCGGCCCAGCTGCGCGGTCAACCGCCCGTCGGGCTCGTCGCGTTCGATCGGCTCCGGCGTGCGCTGGCGGAACAGCTGGGCACCGACCCGTCGGTGCAGACGCTACGGGTCCACACGGCGCTCCTGCGCGAGGAGTCGCCGGACCCGGTGCCCGCGTTCGGTCGACCATCGGTCTCCCCCGGAGAGCCTGCGGCTGGCGAGTTCGTCGGCCGGGCCGCCGAACTGCGCGAACTCGAGCGTCGATGGTCCGAGGCCGCCGGGGGCCGGGGTGGGATGGTGCTGTTGGTCGGGGAAGCCGGCGTCGGCAAGACCCGACTGGCCCTGCAACTGCTGACGTCCGCCGAGGCCACCGGCGGCACCGTCGCGCGGGTGCGGTGCTACGAGGCGGAGCGCTCGCTGTTGCTGGCACCGATCGTCGAGGTGGTGCACGAGCTCGTCCGGCAGACGCCGCCAGCGCGCGTCCGGGAGTCGGCCGGGGCCTGGGCCGCCGCCCTGGCCGCGCTCTCGCCGGAGCTCGAGGAGCTCCTCGGAACTCCCGCACGCGAGCGCGCAGACCCCGAGGTCGCGCGGCAACGGACCTTTCAGGCCATCACCTTCCTCGTCGGACAGCTCGCCGCCCAGCGGCCGGTGGTGGTCTTCGTCGACGACCTGCACCACGCCGGGGCGGCGACCGTCGAGCTGCTGCACTACATCCATCGGCACACCAGCGACCACCGGCTGCTCGTGCTGGCCACCGTCCGCGCCGAGGAGGGCCGGTCGGTGCTCGCCGACCTCGGTTCGACCGCGCAGGTCCTCGACGTGGGGCGACTCTCGGACCGGGCCGTCGCCGCGCTCGTCGAGCGGGCCGGTGCCGAGCGGTTCCTGCCACGCATCCTCGCGCTCACGCGCGGGCACGCACTCTCGGTCGTGGAGTCGCTGCGCGCGCTGGCCGAGGCCGGACCCGACGTCGCCGAACCGCCCGTGCCGTCGTCGCTGCGCGCGGCGGTCCTGCGACGGGTCGAGCGTGCCGGTCCCGACGTCGAGCACCTGCTCCGCACGGCCGCGGTGCTCGGGGCGACCTTCGACCTCGAGACGCTGGCGGCACTGCTCGGGCTCGCACCCGACGCAGCGGCCCAGCGGGTCGAGCAGGCGATGTCGGCCGGGCTCGTGGTCGAGGAGGGACCGAGGTTCGGGTTCAGCAACGACCTGACGCGTGAGATCGTGTACCAGGACACGCCCGCTGCGGTTCGACGACTGCGCCATCAGCGCGCCGCCGAGCTGCTGATCGGCCAACCGGAAGCGGCCGCGAACCACGCGGCAGCCGTGGGCGACTGGGCCGCGGCACACGTGGCCTGGCTGACCGCAGCCGACCGCGCCGCCGAGCGCTACGCCAACCGGGACGCCGAGGAACTGCTGCACCGGGCCATCGTCGCCGGCGAGGCCGCCGCCGACCCCGTCGGCATCGCCCGTGCCCGGCTCGGCCGCGCCCGGGTCCGGGAGGCCCTGGCCGACTACCAGGGTGCCTTCGAGGACCTGGAGACCGCCGCGGAACTCGCGCGCGGAAGCGCCCGGCCGGAGCTGGAGGCCGCCGCGCTCCGCGCACTCGGTGGTGACGTCATCGTCGGGTTGGGTCGACCCTCCTCCGACTGCCTGCCCTACCTCGAGGTGGGACTCGCGGTGGCCGAGTCGGCCGCCCTGGGACCGCTCGAGGTCGACCTGATGGGCCGGATCGCGGTCGTGTGGACCAACCGGACCCGGTTCGACCTCGCGGCGGAGATGGCCGAGCGTGCCCTGCGCCGCGCGCGAGCGATCGAGGACGCGCGGACGACGGCGGTGGCACTCGACGCCGTCAAGAACGTGGGCGCCTACACCGGCGACGTGGCGCGACTGCGTCGCGTCCTGCCCGAACTCGAGGCGCTGCTGCACGAGACCGGCGACCTGACGCTGCTGCAGTGGTGCGTCTTCGAGTCGGTCATCCCGCCGTTGGCGGCGGCCAACTGGGGAGAAGCCGACCTGGTGCTGGCGCGCGCGCTCGCCCTGAACCGCCGTACCGGCCACCCGTGGGGATCGTTGTTCCTCGCCCAACGTTCCTGGCTGCACCGCGCCCGCGGCCACTACGGGGCAGCCGTCGACGATGCCGGGAGCGCGGGTCGGGCCGCGATCGCGGGGCACCACCCCTGGTGGACGGCGTTCTCGCACGCCATGCTCGGGTGGGTGCTGAGTGACGCGGGTGCGCACGAAGCGGCGATCGCCACCCTCGAGGCGGGTCTGGCAGCCGTCGAACGGGACGGCATGGACAGCTACCTGCTGCGGTGTGTCAGCCACCTCGCGCTCGCCTGCTGGCGGGCGGGCGACGTCTGCACGGCGGACCGTCATCTCGCCCGCGCAGCACGGTTGCTCGACCAGGTGCGAACCCCCCCGGGCACGGCCTTTCTCCATGCGGCCCACGCCTATGGTGCGGTCGCTCGGCTGCTGATCGCGAAGGGAGCGCTCGCCGAAGCGCTCGAACTGCTGGACCGGCTGCGACCGGCCGCGGAGCGGTCCGGTTGGGTCGAGGTGGTCGCCAGCGACCGCCTGCTCCGCGGACGAGCGCGGCTGCTGGACGGCGACGCCCGAGCGGCACGCCGGTGCCTCGACGAGGGCGTCCGCCTGGCGGAGCAGGCATCCCTGCGCCCGCTCGCCTGGGAGTTCCACGAGGCGCTTGCCCACCTCGAGCGACACGAGGGTGACCACCAGCGGACCACCGGCGAGGAGGCGGCTGCGACGGTCCACCTCGAAGTCGTCGCCGCCTCGATCCCCGACGCCGGTCTGCGGGCAGGGCTGCTAGCCGTCGCTGCCCGCCGCCGCACCGAGCCCAGCGGTGAACCTGCCGGCTGATCCGCTCCTCTGCAACGGCGCTGCAACAGCTCCTGTCACGGTGTCCGGACACCCGATAAGGAGGACCGGCATGACGACGACCGCACGACCGACGAGCGAGGTGGAGGCCGAGATCAAGGACACGCTCGGGCTCGTCCCGAGCTTCTTCAGCACGCTGCCGGAGGACACGCTCGACCACGAGTGGCAGCTGTTCCGGCGGATGGAACTCGGCGAGACCGTCATCCCCAACAAGTACAAGGAACTGCTGATGCTGGCGGTCCACGCGGAGACGCGGTGCCGCTACTGCACCCTGTTCCACACCGAAGCCGCGAAGTTGTTCGGCGCCACCGAGGAAGAGATCCAGGAAGCGGTCCACCTCGCCAAGTACACGGTCGGGTGGAGCGTCTATCTCAACGGCATGCGCGAGGACGAAGGCCGGTTCGCGGAGGAGCTGGCCCAGATCGGCGAGCACCTCAGCGCCTGACCGGGAGGTGGTGCCGTGAAGCTCGAGCGCATGCGACCGACGGCCTGGCGGGTCACGTTCCATCCGCTCGAGCTCGCGGCGCTGATCTCGGCCGCCCGCTGGGCGGAGGCGGGGGCGGAGGGCGAGTTGCCGCCCGATGCCAGGAAGCAGCTGCGTGCGGTGCTCGACCGCTACGACGAGGCCGTCAACCGCAGCTGACGCACGACGTCGAACATGGGAGAAGACGATGACGCGCAGCGTGATGATCGTGGGGTACGGCGTGCTCGCCTACCTCGTGTTCCTGGGAGCATTCGCCTACACGATGGGGTTCCTGGCGAATGCATTCGTGCCCCGTGGCATCGACGACGGTGCGGTGGGCGCCGTCTGGCTCGCGGTGCTGGTGGATGCAGGACTGCTCGGCCTGTTCGCCCTGCAGCACACCGTGATGGCCCGCCCGGCCTTCAAGCGGTGGTGGACGCGATTCGTCCCGCCGGCGCTCGAACGAAGCACGTTCGTGCTCGCGGCGAGCCTGGTGCTGATCCTGCTGCTCGCGCAGTGGCGACCGCTGCCCACGCCGGTGTGGACGGTGGAGGCCGCGGTGCCACGCATGCTGCTGTGGGCCACCTATGCCCTCGGCTGGATCGTCGTCGTGGCGAGCACCTTCCTGATCGACCACTTCGAACTGTTCGGTCTGCGGCAGGTGGTGGCGCGTGCCCGCGAGCGCCGCCACACGCCCCCGCCGTTCCGGGTCACGCTGCTCTACGCCTTCGTGCGCCACCCGATCATGGTCGGTTTCCTGATCGTGTTCTGGGCCACGCCGGACATGAGCCAGGGTCGCCTGCTGTTCGCGGCACTCGGCACGGCCTACATCGTCGTCGGCGTGCGCTTCGAGGAGCACGACCTGCGTGCACAGCTCGGTGAGCCGTATCGCCGCTACGAGGCCGAGGTGCCCCGCTTCGTCCCGCGGCTACGTCGCCGTCACGGCCGTGGGCAGGTACCGGTGGACGTCGGCGCCTCCGTTGCGCAGGATGGTTGAGGGAGGGCGGGGAGATGCGCGCGCGAGAGGCCGACGTCGAGGGGTACGTCGAGCACGGCGGCGTCAAGATCCACTACGAGGTGCACGGCACGGGCTCGCCCACGCTGCTCCTGCTCCCCACCTGGACGTTGATCCACCGACGGTTCTGGAAGCCGCAGCTGGCCTACCTCGCCCGCCACTTCCGGGTGGTGACCTACGACGGCCCGGGGAACGGGCGGTCGGCGCGCCCACTCGATCCCGCCGCCTACTTCCACGACACCCAGTGCGCCTACGCGCTCGCGGTCCTCGACGCGACCGAGACGGCCCGCGCCTGCATCGTGTCGCTGTCCAAGGGTTCGTACTGGACGCTCGCCCTGGCCGCGGAGCATCCCGAACGCGTGCTCGGATGCGTGTTCATCGCACCGTCGCTGGACCTCGCCGACCAGGCCGGAGCCCGGGAGCGCGGCGAGACCGGGACCGACGCCCCCACGCCGACCCTCCCGCCATCGGCCGTCCCCCTGGGCGGGAGCGATCCGCCCCGGCACTGGGCCAAGCACGACCTGCGGTACATGCGGGACCACCACGAGGACTACCTGTGGTTCTTCTTCGGCCAGTGCTTTCCCGAGGCGCACTCGACCAAGCAGATCGAGGACTGCGTCTCGTGGGGACTCGACACCACGCCCGATGTGCTGGCCGCCGAGCAGGCCGGGGAGAAGGCCCCCGACCGATCCGAACTCGAGCAGGCGTGCGGACGCGTCCGCTGTCCCGTGCTCGTGATCCATGGCGACCACGACCACGTGTCGCCGCTGAGGCGCGCCGAGCGGCTGGCCGCGTTGACGCGCGGACAGCTCCTGGTGCTCGAGGGCGGCGGCCACCTGCCCGCCGCGCGCGATCCCGTCGCCGTCAACCTCGCCATCCGACGGTTCGTGGCGCGGCTCGGACCTGCCCCCGCCGGGCACCTCCGCTGGCGCCGCGCCACCGGCCGGTCGAAGCGGGTGCTCTACCTCTCCTCACCCATCGGCCTCGGGCACGCGCGTCGGGACCTCGCCATCGCGCAGGAACTTCGCCGGCACCACCCCGACGTGGAGGTGGAGTGGCTCGCCCAACACCCCGTGACCGCCGTGCTCGAGCGAGCCGGCGAGACGATCCATCCGGCGAGTCGCTGGCTGGCCAACGAGTCCAGCCACATCGAGGCGGAGGCCGGTGAACACGACCTGCACTGCTTCCAGGCGCTGCGCGAGATGGACGAGATCCTCGTGGCGAACTTCATGCTGTTCGACGAGGTGACGACCGAGCGTGACTACGACCTCGTCGTGGGCGACGAAGCCTGGGACGTCGACTACTTCCTGCACGAGAACCCCGAGCTGAAGCGCTTCGCCTACGCCTGGTTCACCGACTTCGTCGGGATGCTTCCCATGCCGGGCAGCGGCCGCTGGCCACCCTCCGGATCGGTCGACGCCGACGTCCGTGAGGCGCTCGTGGCATCCGACGTCAACGCCCAGATGATCGAGCACATCGAACGGTTCCCCAACGTGCGCGACCGCGCCATCTTCGTCGGCAACCCGTCCGACGTCGTCCCGCTGCGGTTCGGGCCGGACCTGCCCGAGATCCGCAGCTGGACGCGCGCGCACTACGACTTCCCGGGGTACGTGACCGGCTTCGACCCGGCCCACGTCGAAGACCGCGAGTCGCTGCGAGCCGAGCTCGGCTACGCACCGGACGAACAGGTCTGCCTCGTCACCGTTGGCGGGTCGGGTGTCGGCGTCGACCTGCTACGACGGACGATCGAGGCCCTCCCCCTCGCGCGCCGGCACGTGCCGGGGCTTCGCATGGTCGTCGTCACCGGGCCACGCATCGCGGCCGACCAACTGCCTCGGCAGGACGGCCTCGAGGTGCGCAGCTTCGTCCCCGAGCTCCACCGGCACCTGGCGGCCTGCGATCTCGCCGTCGTGCAGGGCGGGCTCACGACGTGCATGGAGCTGACGGCCGCACGTCGGCCGTTCGTGTACGTGCCGCTGCGCCACCACTTCGAGCAGAACCACCACGTCCGCCATCGGCTGGACCGCTACCGGGCGGGCCGGCGGCTGGAGTATGCCCAGGCCGACCCCGATCACCTCGCCGGACTGATCGCCCGCGAGATCGGTCGGGAGGTGCACTACCGCCCGGTCGAGACCGACGGAGCCGCCCGGGCGGCCGCGCTGCTCGCCGACTTGCTGTGAAGCTTCGGCGTGCCGGTCACCCGCGCGCGATGGCGATGTTGGTCTGCATCGGGATGACGACGTGGTCGCCGTCCCGGTGGCGGTCGACGACGTCTCTCGTCCTCCGGTCGACGGCCTCGAGGTAGCCGGCGAACGCGGCGGGGTCCTCGGCGAAGGCGGGTACGACGGCGGCGTAGGCGTACTCGAGGCGTTCGACGAAGCGGTCGGGGTCGGGAAAGCGGGCCACGACGGACGCCTGCACCACCTCGACCTGCCGGAAGCCGGCCGCCACCAACAGGTCGCGGAGCACCGCCGCGTCGCCGAAGGAGAAGGGGGCGACCAGGTCGCCGTACGAGGCCTGCACGTCGAAACGCGCCAGCTCCGGAAGCTCGGCGTCGGCGAGCGCGGCGAACAACGGATGGTGCTCGAGGCCCTGCCAGACGGCGATCACGGCGCGTCCCCCCACGCGGAGCACCCGTCGCATCTCGCGCGCCCCCGCATCCCGGTCCGGGAAGAACTGCAGCCCCTGCTGGCAGAGGACCAGGTCGAAGGCGGCGTCGGGCAGCGGCAGCGCGGTTCCGTCGCCGTGCTGCCACTCGACCGTGAGGTCGGTCTCCGAGGTGACGGCCCTGGCCACGTCCAGCATGGCCGGGTTCACGTCGACACCGACGACCCGCCCGGTGGTTCCGACGCTCACTGCGACTCGCCGCGTGGCGATCCCCGTGCCGCAGGCGACGTCCAACACGGATTCGCCCGGTGACGGCCGCGCGCGCGAGAGCAGGATGGAAGCCAGCGGCTCGAAGATGGCCGGACCGTAGTAGGCCTGATAGGCCGCGGCGGGAGTGAGCGACGGCTGGGTGCCCATGGGATCCACGTCCTCGGTGATGGTCGTCATGCGGGCAGCCGGAGCATCGGCCACAGCGGCGGTGAGTCGGCCACCTGGAGCTCGGCGAAGGCGACGAAGCCGTGGCGCTCGTAGAGCGCCCGGTTCCTGGGGCTGCTGGCCTCGAGGTAGGCCGGAAGGCGGTCGCGATCGCTCCGCGCCAGGCCCTGCTCGAGCAACCGCGAGCCGTGCCCCTGCCCCTGACACGTGGGGTCGACCCCGATGAAAGGCAGGTACCAGTGCGGTTCGGTGGGATGGTGCTCCGCCATCTGTTCGAGCATGCCGAACGCCGCAGGGCGACGCTCGGGAGCGACCGTCGCGTACATCAGGCCGACGAGCCGCTTGTCGTCGAGTTGCGCGTCGGGTGCGTGCCACAACGCGGCGCCGGCATCCTGGCCGGCGACATCGACGTCACCCGCCTGCAGGGCCGTCTCGGCGAACAGGTCGAGCAGCTCCGGGAAGCGGCGCAGGTAGCTGGGCGCGTCCGGAAGGAACCAGCGGATGACGGGGTCGTCGGCGAAGGCCACGACCAGGGTCGCGATGCTCCGCTCCCGTTGGAGGGCGGGCGGCGGGGTGGATACTTCGGTGACGGGGGCGCGCATCGGTTCTCTCCTGGAACGAGGGACCCGGTCGAACCTACGGACGACGCCCGGTCCCCACCTGGGTGCTGGCACGCAAACGACCACGTAGGTTCCGTCCGCGCCGTGGGCGCGTCGGTCCGCTGCGTCATCGGCGGGTGAGGATCCCCTCGCGGAGGGCGAAGCTGACCGCCGCGGCCCGGGCACTGCGGCCCTGCAGCCCCAACTTCTGGTAGACGGTCGCCAGATGCCGCTCGACCGTGCGGATGCTCAGCACCAGTTCGGCCGCGATGTCCTGGTTCGAGCGTCCCTCCGCCACCAGGGCGAGCACCTCGGTCTCGCGAGGGGTGAGTCCCGCCGGTGACGATCGGCGGCCGAGTCGCGACCTCGGATCGGCGATGTCCAGCCGCGCGAACACCTCGGCTGCGGCGTCGCGCTCGAGGAGCGCCGACTCCCGGTCCCCCAGCTGCTCGCAGGCGGTTGCCAACAGCAGGCGGATCCGGGCGACGTCGTAGGGCGCCTCGTGTTCTCGCGCCGCGTGCAGCGCGTCGCGCAAGACGCGCCGGGCCTCCTCGACCTCGCCACCAGCCAGGAGCACGGCACCTTCCGCCTGCAGGGCCGCCGCCGTGAACCCCGTGGTGCCGTAGCGCCGCGCGATGTCGCGCAATTCCCCGCTCCAGCGCCGGGCCTGGTCCGACTCGCCGACGGCCAGCGCCACCTCGACCGCTGCCGGCAGGAGCCGACCTCGTCCGCAGAGGTCTCCTTCGGTCGCGGCGAGGACCGCGTGGAGCGAGGCGTAGGCGGTGTCCGCCTCCCCGCGGGCGACGCGCAGCAGCGCCAGGCCCGGCTGCGGGTCGCGTCCCAACCGGTGCCCCTCGCGATACGACGCCTCGGCCCCCGCGAGGTCACCGCGAAGGCGTTTCAGCTCACCGAGCAGGTACCGTGCCTCGGCCACGATCTCGACGTCGAAGTGCGCCAGCTCCCCACAGACGTGGACCGCCTCGCCCTCCGCGGCGTCCCAGTCACCCCGTACCTGCAGGATCTGGGCCCGGTGGACCCGGCAGATGCCCATGAACGGGCCGGCCCCGGGCATGGACCGGCACCAGTCGGCGGTCACCTGCGTCCACTCGCCTGCGCGACGCAGGTCGGCGATCTCGTGGCAGGCGACCATGAGATGGCAGTAGACGTTGCCGGCCCATCCGGGGTCGAGCTCCTCGGACATGGCGGCGACCATCGCCTCGTCGAGCAGCGCCATGCCCGCCGCCACCTCACCCCGGCGCACCAGGACCCGTCCTTCACCGAGCACCCCCAGGGCGGTCAGCGTCGGGTCGGCGAACCGCCGGCCCCGCGCTTGGACACGCCGCGCCGCCTCCATGGCACCATCGGGATCGCTGGCCCGGAACGCCGACTCGAAGTCGAGGTACTCGAGGAAGCCGTACTCGATCGTGTCGGTCCGGTCCTCCAGCAGCCGCACGGCACGGCCGATCCAGCCGGACCCCTGCGCTTCCTCACCGCGGATGAGGTGGGTGTAGCCGACGTCGATCGCGACGAGCGCCGCACGGACCGGGTCGTCGAGGTCGAGGTAGCGCTGGTGGACCTGCCGCTGGAGCGCGAGGCAGGCGTCGAGGTCGCCGAGCCACCAGGAACAGTTCGCAAGTGCGTACAGGTCGTCGGGGTGCAGGTCGCGCGTACGGCGGACCTCCGTGAAGTCACCGCGCGCCGTGACCCAGTCGCGGCGCACGTAGGCCTCCCGGGCGCGGTCGAGGACATCCCCGTCGCCGCGGGCGGACCCAGCCACCTCGGCGTCGGTCACGGGGCCACCTGCGCCGTCCCCATGACGACCTCCTCTCGACTCCGAGTATGGCAGCGTCCTCCGACACCCGCCGTCGGCAACGGCCACCGCTTCCCTGAGCTGGGCGGGTCACGTAGGGTCGGGCCATGACGGTCCGCCGCAACTCCTTTCCGGCGCGCGCCACCGCGACGCGGACGGCACGGTGACCACCGGCGCGGAAGCGAACCGTCGCGCCGACCTCGTCCTGCTCCTCCGCGCCGCGCACGTCGGCCCGTCGGTCGCGGTGACGACCATCACGGCGTTGTTGGCCCTCGCCCACGATCTCTCCCCCGCCGAGGGCGCCGTCGTCACCGGGGCCGTGTTCGCGGGGCAGCTGACCATCGGCTGGGGCAACGACCTGCTCGACGTCCATCGGGACCGCGAGGTCGGCCGAGCGGACAAGCCGCTGGCGAACGGCGACCTGACGCCCTCCTTCGTGCTCCGTTGGCTCATCGTGGCGGCAGTCGTCTGCGTGGCGCTGTCGATGCTGGCAGGCTGGCGCAGCGGTTTGACCCACCTGGCGCTCCTGGTCGCCTTCGGTCACCTGTACAACGTGCACCTCAAGGCGACCGCCTGGTCCTGGCTGCCGTACGCGGTGGCGTTCGGTTCGTTGCCCGCCGTCGTGAGCCTGGCGGGCAGCCCGTCCCGGTGGCCGCCGGCGTGGATGGTCGGCACCGCGGCGGCGCTCGGGGTCGCCGCGCACTTCCTGAACACGCTCCTCGACTTCGAGGACGACGCGGCCACCGGCGTGCAGGGGCTTCCGCACCGGCTGGGCGCCGTCCCGAGTCGGGTCATCGCCACGGCGTTGTTGGTCCTCGCATCCGCGGTCGCGGTCCTCGGCCCCGCGGACGCACCGACCGTCTGGGGGTGGACGGCACTTGCCGTCGTGGTCGCGCTCGCCGCCGTGGCCCTGTTCGCCGACGGCAGGACGCCGTTCAACGCGGCGGTCGCGATCGCGCTCGTCGACGTCGCGCTCCTCGCCGTGGTCGCCGGATGACGGCCTGGGACCTGGCGGTCGTGGGCGCCGGACCGGCCGGTTCCGCCGCCGCCATCGGCGCCCTTCGCGCCGCGCCTTCGCTCCGGGTGGCGCTGCTCGACCGCGCCGGATTTCCCCGCGACAAGTCCTGTGGCGACGGCATCGCCCCGCGCGTCATCGACCTCCTCGTCGGGGCCGGCGTCACGGGGATCGTCGACGACCACGTGCCGGTGCCCCGGTTGCGACTCGACCGCGGCTCCCTCGGCGTCGACCGCGAGATGGTGCGACCCACGTGGGTGATCCCGCGGACCGAATTCGACCTGCGACTGGTCGACGCGGCGCAGGCAGCGGGCGCGACACTGCTGCGTCACCGGGTCCGCGACGTCGCCCAGGGCTCCCCGGTCGTGCTGGACGGGGAGGTGGAGGCGCGGACGGTCGTCGGCGCGGATGGGGCCCACTCGAGCGTCCGGCAGGCCCTCGGCCTGCCCGCAGGCCCGATGGCGGTCGCGCTCCGCGGGTACTCCCCCACGCCGTCGCACCGTTCCAATGCACAGATCATCGTCTACGACACCGCACGGCAGCCGGCATACGCCTGGTCCTTCGACCGCGGCGACGGCCTCGCCAACGTGGGGTACGGCGAACTGCTCGGCGGCCAGCGTGCCCGTCCCAACCGGGGCCAGCTCATGGAGCGGCTCGAAACGTTGCTGCCGGGGGCGACCGAGGGCGGGCCCGGCTGCTGGAAGGGCCACCAGCTGCCCCTCTCCACGGGGCGCTGGCGTCCACCCGACGGGCCGATTCTGCTCGCCGGTGACGCGGCGGGGCTGGTGAACCCGATGACCGGCGAGGGCATCTACTACGCCGTCGCGACCGGGCTCGCCGCAGGTCGAGCCGCCGCCGAGGCGTTGGTCGCGGGTGAGCCCGCGACCGCGGGTGCACGCTACGCCCGGACCACGAAGACGCTCCTGGCCGGCCACCTCCGCCACGTGGCGGCAGCGGCGTGGCTCTGCCGCCATCCCCGGGTGATCGACGCGGGACTGCGGGCAGCCACCGCCGAGCAGCGCGTCTTCGACGACCTGGTCGAACTCGGGCTGGCGCGCGGGCGCATCACGGCCATCATGGTCCGTGGGCTCACCCGCGAGCTGGGGAGCGCCACCCTCGACCGGCGCATCCGAGGACGCCGGACCGACCACGAGGACACACCAGCATGCGAATCCTGAGCGTCCAGGGGATCCTCCCCGAGCACCGGTACAGCCAGGCAGAGATCACCGAGGCCTTCACCGACACGCTGCTGAGCGCAGCCGTCGACGACCGACTCGTACGGCGTCTGCACGGCAACGCCGGGGTCCGGACGCGGCACCTCGCACTGCCGCTGGAGCGGTACGCCGAACTGGCCGACTTCACCGCGGCCAACGACGTGTTCATCGGGGCCGGTGTCGAACTCGGCGCCCGGGCCGTCACCGACGCACTGAAGGCCGTCGACCTCACCCCGTACGACGTCGATCTCATCGTCTCCGCGACCGTCACCGGCCTCGCGGTTCCCTCCCTCGACGCACGCGTCGCCGCCCTGATCGGGATGCGTCCCGACGTCGTGCGCATGCCGCTGGTCGGACTGGGCTGCGTCGCCGGCGCATCCGGGGTGGCACGACTCCACGACTACCTGCGCGGACGCCCGGACGGCGTGGCGGTGCTGATGGCGGTCGAGTTGTGCTCGCTCACCCTGCAGCGTGACGACGACTCGCTGGCGAACCTGGTCGCCAGCGGGCTGTTCGGCGACGGCGCAGCGGCCGTCGTCGCCGTCGGCGCCGAGCGCGCTCGCGCGATCGACCACCGGCCCACCACGCCCCAACCGGAGGTGCTCGGCGCCCGAAGCCGGCTCTACCCCGACTCCGAGCGGACGATGGGCTGGGACGTCGGCGCGAGTGGACTGAAGATCGTGCTGGACAGCAGCGTGCCGGCGCTCGTGCACCGCTACGTCGGCGACGACGTCCGGACGTTCCTCGCCGACTGCGGGCTCACGCAGGAGGACATCGAGTGGTACGTGTCCCATCCGGGAGGACCCAAGGTGCTCGAGGCCCTGCAGGAGAGTCTCGGACTCGAGCGGGAGGCGTTGCAGGTGACCTGGGACTCCCTGGCCCGGATCGGCAACCTGTCCTCGGCGTCGGTGCTGCACGTGCTGGCCGACACCCTCGAGCACCGGCCACCGAGGCCGGGATCCTACGGTCTGATGCTCGCCATGGGGCCGGGCTTCTGCTCCGAACTCGTGTTGCTCCGGATGCCAGAGGCGGCCACATGACCTGGTTCACGCTGCTGATCGTCGCCGTCGGGCTGGAGCGACTGGCCGAGCTGGTGGTGTCCAAGCGCAACGCGGCGTGGAGCTTCGCTCGGGGCGGGGTGGAAACGGGTCGGCGGCACTACCTGGTGATGGTGGTGATCCACAGCGGTCTGCTGGTCGGCGCCCTGGTCGAGGTGTGGTTGCGGAGGCCGGCGTTCGTCCCGGCCCTCGGATGGACGATGCTCGCGCTGGTGCTCGCGGCCCAGGCGCTGCGATGGTGGTGCATCTGCACGCTCGGCCGCCAGTGGAACACCCGCGTGATCGTCGTACCGGGGCTGCCGCGGGTCACCGGTGGCCCGTACCGGTACCTGTCCCATCCCAACTACGTGGCGGTCGTCGTCGAGGGGTTCGCGCTGCCGCTCGTGCACTCCGCCTGGATCACCGCGGTCGTGTTCACGCTCGGCAACGCGGTGTTGCTGGCGGTACGGATCCGCGTCGAGAACCGGGCGTTGCACGCGTTGCCGTCCGCGGCACGCGCAGGACCGCCGGCCGCGGAGCTGGCGCCTTGAGCGACCTCCTCGTGATCGGAGGCGGCCCCGCCGGGCTGGCCACCGCGCTCCACGCCGCGCGTGCAGGGCTCGACGTCACCCTGTGGGACAAACGTTCCGGCGACATCGACAAGGCGTGCGGGGAGGGGCTGATGCCCGGTGCGGTCTCCGCGCTCGCGGACCTCGGGATCGCGCCAGACGGCCAAGACCTCGTCGGGATCCGTTACCTGGCCGGGCACCGCGCCGTCGAGGCGGCGTTCCGAAGCGGGCTCGGCCGCGGCGTCCGCCGCACCACCTTGCACGCGGCGATGCGGTCCGCGGCCAGGGCGTCCGGGATCTCCTTCGAACAGCGGCGCGCTCGGCAGATCCGACAGGATCCTGACGGAGTGGCGGTCGACGGTCAGCGCTTCCGGTACGTCGCCGCCGCCGACGGACTCCACTCACCGGTCCGGCGCGCACTCGGGCTCGACGGGCGACCTTCCCCTCGGCGGCGCTATGGCGTGCGACGGCACTACCGGCTTCCGCCCTGGACGTCGTACGTCGAGGTGCACTGGGCCGAGTCGGTCGAGGCCTACGTCACCCCCGTGACCGCAGACGTCGTCGGCGTCGCCATGCTGACCTCCGCACGCGGCGCGTTCGACGACCATCTGACCCGGTTCCCGCTCCTGCGGGCGCGGCTGCGCGACGCCGCCCCGATCGGCGACGTCCTCGGCGCCGGTCCCCTGCGCCAGCGGGCCCGGTCGCGGGTGGCCGGAAGGGTGCTGCTCGTCGGGGACGCCGGCGGCTACGTCGACGCCCTCACCGGCGAAGGCGTGGCGATGGCCGTGCTGCAGGCTCGGGCGGCCGTCGCCGCCATCGTGGCCGAGGACCCCAGCCGCTACGAGCGCGAGTGGCACACCATCACGCGGCGGTACCGCCTGCTGACGGCCTCGCTGCTGAGCGCCACGCGCTTGCACCCGATCCGCCGGGCGCTGGTCCCGACCGCCGAGCGCCTGCCCGGGGTGTTCTCCGCGGCGGTCAACGCCATCGCGAGGCCCACGTGACCGCGGCGCCGTCGACCTGAGCGGACCCGCCAGCCGCGGGGTTCGCGACGAGGGTGTCGACCTGGTGCACGGCCGACGAAAACGCCCCCGACCTCGGTCGGGGGCGCTTCGGTGTGGTTGTCGGACCGGCCGCAGTGACCGGTCGTGCCATGAAGTGCGCGAGAGAGGACTTGAACCTCCACCCTCTTTCGAGGACACGGCCCTCAACCGTGCGCGTCTGCCTATTCCGCCACTCGCGCGTGTGCGGGCGAGACCGCCCGCGGAGTCGCGAAGCGTAGCCGCTGGGGCCACCCCCCGCCAATGCGCAGGTCCTCGCAGCGGCTTGTCCGAGGCGGCCATCGGCTCAGCTTCCGACGACGCGGACCTCGGTCAGGTCGATGCGGCCGAAGGGGGCCCACCGCAGCCCCTCGACCTCGGGAGCGACCACGCGCGGCTGGCGATACCACAGCAACGGCAGGACCGGCTGGTCCTGCAGGATCAGGCGCTCGGCCTCGCGGTAGCGGGTCCGCGCCGCGGCGGGCTGCTCCAGCGATCTCGCCTCGTCCAGCAGCGCGTCGACCCGCTCGTCGGCGTACCCGGTGAGGTTCTCGCGGCCGATCTCGCCGCTGTGGAACAACGGGCGTAGGTAGGCGCCGGGGCTGGGGTCACCGCTCTCCCACCCGATGCGGAACACGCCGGCCCCCCGCTCGCGCACACGCTGGACGAAGGGACCCAGGTCGAGGGCCTCGAGGTCCACCGTGATCCCCAGCGCCGCCTCGATGTCATCGGCCATCCGCTCGGCGACCGCACTGTGGGTCCGACCGCGGTTGTGGGTCAGGGTGATCCGTGCGAGTTCGTCGGGCAGCGGCGCCGGTTCGACACCTTCCTCGTCCCCATCGTCCGCCTCGGCTCCACCTTCTCCGCCCTCGGCTCCCTCCGCTGCCTCGGGATCGTCGCCGTCACCGGCGGCATCGGTGGGCTCGTCCCCGTCGTCGGGGTCCTCGGCGACGTCCGAGCCGGCGGCGTCGTCCGGGGCGGTGACCTCACCGGGTTCAGCGCCTTCGCCGGGTTCCCCGGTCACCCCCCCGGCCTCGCCATCCTCGGCCCCTTCGGCCTCGGCAGCCGCGTACTCCGCGGCGACCTCCTGCCACAGCGACCGCGCCTGCACCGGGTCGTGGCGGCAATAGGCGCAGGCGCGGGCCTGCGCGCCGGGCACGGACGGCGGGACGATGCCGTACGCGGCGACGCGTGAGCCGGCCAGCACCTGCCCGGCCAGCCGGGGACGGTCGATCGACAGCGACAGTGCACGTCGGACGCGCACGTCGTCGAAGGGAGGCCGGGACGTGTCGAAGCCGTACAGGTAGACGGTCGCCGTGATGCCGTCGAGCAGTCCGGGCCCGCGGTAGCCGTCCGGAGAGGTGCCGAAGCGATCGCGGGCCGGCTCGATCCGTTCGGGCGGGATCTGGGCCACGTGGAGCTGCCCGGCCAGCAGGTCGTCCCACTGCTGGTCCTGGGGAGCGCTCTCGGCGTACACCGACAGGACGACCTCGTCGAGCAGCGGGGCCCGGTGGTGGTTGGGGAAGCGCGCCAGCCGCAGGAACTGCCCCGGCTCGCGCGGTTCCCGCATCGCGAAGGGACCGTTGCCGATCGGCTGCAGCGCGAACGCCTCGAGGTCCTCGTCGGCGCTGGCAGGGACCGGCACCAGGCTCGGGTCGGCCAGGGTGCGCAGGAACCCGGGCTCGGGGCCGACGAGCTCGATCTGCAGCGTCCGTTCGTCGATGGCACGCAGGCCCGACACCGTGCCGCCGCGCTGCTGGGCCGAGGCCGCTCCCTCGACCGACTCGAGCAGGAAACCGAGGTAGGACGGCGGGCGCGCCGCCCCGTCGAGCAGCCGGGTGAAGGTGCGGACGAAGTCCCGTGCGGTGACCGGCGTGCCGTCGTGGAACTGCGCCTCCCGCAGGTGGAAGATCCACCGTGCGCCCTCGTCGAGCATCTCCCAGTGCGTCGCGGCCGCCGGCACGACCTGCAGGCGCTCGTCGAAGGTCACCAGCGGCTCGAAGAGCGAGCCGACGACCAACTCGCCCTCGTCGTCGGCGACGAACCGCGGGTCGATGCTGACGGGGTCGAGCGCCAGGCCGATCCGCAGCGTCCCCCCGGACGCGTCACCGGTGGCGCCCGCCGACGGCAGGGTCGGGGCCGTGGCGGGCGGTTCGGGGTCGCCCACCGCACCACCCGTGCAGGCGCCGAACAGCAACGTTCCCATCACGAACGCCGCCAGCCGGCGCGCCGTGGCGGAAGGGGTCAGAGCAGGACGACGAGTGCGCAGTTGGTGGCGCCGAACAGCAGGGCCGTGAAGATCGTGAGCCGGTCGAGGTTGCGCTCGACGACCGCCGAGCCCTGCAGGCCGCCGCCCGCCCCGCCACCGAACATGTCGGAGAGCCCGCCGCCCTGCCCACGGTGGAGCAGGATGAACAGGATGAGCACGAGCGAGAGCAGCACGTGGAGGGTGACGAGGATGCCGACGAGCACGGGTGGTCCCCCGGAGGGTCACGGGACGGAAGTGGGGCGAGGGTAGCAGCGGCGAAGGGCTCCCTGCCGCCGCCTGCCCGCAGGCGTCACTGGGGCGCGAGCGGCAGCCAGTAGGCACGGAACCCCTCGCGGCCCTGGCCGGCCACCACCGGCGTGGGGTTCGACCACCGTCGCGTCAACGCATCGTCGACGCGGATGTCGGGGCGCGGACGCAGGCCGAGTCCGACGCGGCGTTCGCCGACGGGGCACTCGGCGCCGTCGACGCCGCAGGCACGCAGGGTGCTGCGCCGGTTCTCGTAGCTGCGCTCGTCGAGTTGCGCGTAACCCGTCACGCTGGGCTTGCCGACGTCGAGGTGGCTGCGCCGGTAGACGTCGAAGGCGCGGGCCGGCACGACGGGTTCGGCATTGCGTTCGGCCACGGTCGGCGCGGTTCCCGACCAGACCAGCGCGACCGCGTCACGTTCGTGCTCGGCGCCCGTGAGCACCCCCGGGACCACGAGCGCACCGGCGACGGCGAGCACGACCGTGCCCGTCAGCGCGAACGACTCGGCGATCTTGCGGGGACGCGAGATCGGCGGTTGCTCCTCCACCAAGATCCGGACCCGGTCGACCAGCGACCCGCCGGGCGCCAGGGCCGCACACGGATGCGACACCGACGGTCCGGCCTCGATGACCTTGAGCAGCCCACTGGCGAGCGCGCCCGGCCGTTCGGTGACGGCCACCGCGACCTGGTCCGCGGCCAGCTCGCGTTCCCGGTGCAACTGCCGGACGGCCCAGCCCCCTCCCGGAACGAAGAAGGTGAGGTCGCGAACCGCGCCGAGCACCCCCGAGACCAGGTTGTCGCGCCGGCGCACGTGCGCGAGTTCGTGGGCGAGGACCCCCTCGAGCTCGGCCGGATCGAGCCGCTCGAGCAGGTCCTGCCCCAGCAGGACCACCGGGCGCCGCGTGCCGACGACGAGCGCCCCGCCGGGGCACGCCGGAAGCAACGCGACCGCCGGCGCCGGCACACGCAGGCGCGCCGCCAACTGTTCGGTGATCGCCTGTAGCTGCGGGGCGGCGGTGCCCTCGCGCCGGGCGAGCATCGCGTGACGTCGCGCCGACCGGAACACCTGGCCGCGCCGCCACAGCCTCACGCCGGCGACCGAGGCCCACACGCCCACCAGCAGCGGTGCGGCGATCGGGGCGAAGTGGAGGTAGCCGTCCCGGACCGGGATCGGCAGCGCGTCGGCACCGTCCACGGGCAGCATCAGCGACGGCAGATGCAGGCTGCCCCAGGTGAGCGCCACCACGCCCGCGACGGCCGCGGCCGGCGCCATGGCCGTCGCCACGCGCACCGATGGCGCTCGGAGGCCGGTGCGCAGCAGGCTGCGCACGAGCAGCATGCTGCCCACGGTCGCGAGGACCGCACGCACCGCCACCGACTCCAGCGGCAGCGTCAGGAGGACACCGAGGTCCACGGGCGTCAGCGTTCGGCGCTACGGCGGCGCTCGACCGCTGCCCGGAGATCGTCGAGCGTGACCCCGTCGACGTCGTCGACGACGTCGGCGAGATACGCGGCTGCGGGCTCGGGATAGCGTTCGAAGAGCCAGGAGAGCACGTCCCCGACCGCCGACTGGGCGTAGTCCTCGCGGCTGACGGCCGGGCGGTAGCGGTGGGCCAGTCCGGCCGTGTCGCGCTCGAGCAGCCCCTTGCTCGCGAGCCGGGCCATGGTGGTCATGACCGTGGTGTAGGCGATGTTGCGTACACGAGCGAGCTCGTCGTGCACGTCACGGACGGTGGCGTCGCCGAGGCGCCACGAGACGTCCATGACCTCCTGCTCCAGCGGGCCGAGCAGCGTCTCCAGGGGTTCGTTGCGTCGTGTCACGCGCACACCTCGCCTCTCCGCAGGTCCGTGGCCCACGTCTCCGCGCCCGATGCTAGCCGGCATCCGGCCCGCTGGACAGGACCGATCGCATCCGCGCACGAGGCGACGGCGTGGGTCGTGCCGCCGTGCGCCAAGCGCCCCGGGGAGCGGTGGGGACTAGCCATTCCTTATCGTCTCCCCCGGCGTGGGGGACGCCCACACGCGGGTCGTGGGAGGAGGCGGCCACCGAAGGGGCGAGCGAAGTTGTCGAACGTGGGCCAACGAGGCGGGACGGCGCGGAGCCAGGCCGACCCCGCGCGGCCGCGTGGGCTGGGGGCCAACTACCGGAAGCTGTGGACCGCCTCCACCGTTTCCAATCTGGGCGACGGGATCGACTCCGCGGCCATTCCGCTGCTCGCCGAGGCGCTGACACGCAACCCCATGCTGTTCGCCGGCGTCGCCATCGCTGGCCGGCTGCCGTGGCTGGTGTTCTCCCTGCACGCCGGCGTCATCGCCGACCGTGTCGACCGTCGCCGGCTGATGTATCTGTGCAATCTCGTCCGCTTCGCGCTGATGGCGCTCCTCGGCACCGCCATCGTCCTCGACGTCGCCAACGTCTGGCTGCTGTACGCGGTCGCGGTCGGACTCGGCACTTTCGAGGTGCTGTTCGACAACGCCGCCAACGCCCTGATGCCCGCCGTGGTCCGCCGCGACCAGCTCGAGAAGGCCAACGGCCGCCTCTTCGCAGGTGAGGTGGTCACCAACCAGTTCGTCGGCCCCGCACTCGGCGCCTACCTGTTCGGCCTCGCGGCGGCGCTGCCCATCCTGCTCGACGCCGGCACCTTCCTGGTCTCGGCCGGGTTGATCTTCGCCATGACCGGGACCTATTCCCGTGCACATCGCCGCACGACGCGGTTGTCGGTCGAGGCGGAGTCGCTCGCGCCCGCCGATGGCGACCAGGTCGCCACCGACCCCTCCGTGGCCAGCCCGGCCGGCACCATCTCCTCCCCCGGGCGCCCCCGGGCGGTCGCGGAGATCCGTGAGGGGCTGGCGTGGCTGCGACAGCATCGCCTCCTGCGCACCTTCGCCCTGCTGACGGCCGCGATGAACGGTGCCACGATGATGGGCTACTCCATCCTCGCGTTGTTCGTCGTCGGCCCCGAGTCGGTCCTCCAACTGGGCCAGGCCGCCTTCGGGCTGTTGTTCGTGGCCGGGGCGACGGGGTCGCTGCTCGGCAGTTTCGGCGCCGAGCGCACCGCATCTCTGCTGGGGCGCGGCACCGCGCTGCGGGCCGCACTGCTGGTCGTCGGCCTGGTGCCCCTCGCGATCGGCGCCACCGGCAACGTGCTGGTGTACCTCGTCGCCCAGGCGATGTACGGGTTCGCCGCCGTGACCTGGAACGTCATCACGGTCTCGCTGCGGCAACGCCTCGTCCCCGACGAACTGCTCGGACGGGTCAACAGCGTGTTCCGCTTCCTCGGCTGGGGAGCGATGCCGTTCGGCGCCCTCGTCGGAGGACTCACCGCCACCGCCTTCGGCCTCCGGGCACCCTGGTTCACCGCCGCAGCGGTGATGAGCGTGGCCATCGTGCTGGCGCTTCCGATCGTGACACCGCGCGCCGTCGCCGCAGCGGACGACGAGGCCAGGGCCACCGAGAGGTAGCCTCGTCCCCGTGAGCCGTCTCGACCAGCCCCTGACCCTGTACCCGTCGCTGCGGGGCCTGCTGGCGGTGTTGCTGACGCCGCATCTGCTGATCCTGCTCGGCGCCTGGGGTCTCTCGGCCGGTGGCAGCACCGTCGCCCTCGGCTTCGTGCTCGTCGGCATCGCCTCCGCGGCGCTGGGGCTCTTCGGCTATCCGCACCGGGTCGTGGTCACGCCGGACGGCATCCAGATGGCGAGTGTGCTCCGCCGCCGCATGCTCCCCTGGGACGCCGTGCGGACCATCGAACGCACCCGTCCGGGGGCGGCGGCCATGGCGCGCGCGCGGACGGCGGGCGACGGCCCGCGTCCGGTCACCGGCGGACTGCTCGCCCGCGGCCACGGCCGGCGTCGCTGGATGCTGACCGACCACGTCGAGAGTCCGGACGAGTACGACCACCTGCGCGCGATTGCGGCGGCGGCTCCCGGTGCGCCCCGGGTCGTGGCGAAGCGCCCCCTCGAGGGAACCCCTCCGACCTCGCTGTACCGGCGCCGCGTCGATCGCTGACCGGCATCCACGACGGTTCGAGCGCGTCGCGATCACCGAGGGTGCACGCCGTTGTCCCCATACCGCGGACCACGTCCTTCTGGGGGGCATTTCTGGCGCAGTCGTGGCCGAACGTCCGGTGGGCGAACACGCTTCCATGACGCGCGTTGCGCCGGTGATAGGTTCCTACGGCCACCGTAGTAGGCCGCGTATCGGTCTTCCGCGGCGCAAGAAGGACCCAGTCATCGGACGGGAGAACACCCCCCGGGTGGATCCGCTGACAGCGTCCGGGACTCGCACTTCCCATTACCAAGGAGTGATACATGCGGTCACCTAGCATCCGGCGATGGCGGGGCGTTGGCCTCGTCATGGCTGCCGCGCTCGTCGTCACAGCATGTGGCGGCGGCGACACGGCTGAAGAGCCGGAGCCCGAGACCACCGAACCGGCACCGACGGACGACGACACCGAAGAGCCCGAGGAGCCCGAGGAGACCGAGGACGACGAGCAGGCCGGCGGCCCCGTCGAAGGCGGCACCATCCTGTTCGGTGACGAGCAGGAGCCGACCATCCTCAACGGCTGGCTGATCGACGGCAACTCGCTGGTCACCTCGAAGGTCAACGCGAACATCTTCCCCGGCGCCTACGTGATCCAGCCGGACTTCTCCTACGCGCCGTGGCTGCTCGACGGCGAGGCGGAGTTCACCGAGGACCCGTTCAGCGTCACCTACACCATCCGTGAAGAGGCCGTGTGGTCCGACGGCGAGCCCATCGACGCCGAGGACTTCGTCTTCACGTTCGAGACGATCATGGACGAAGAGGCCGCCTGGGCCGACCAGATCACCTCGCGCAACGGCTACGACCTCATCACCGACTACGAGGTCGTCGACGAGAAGACGGTCACCTTCAACTTCGAAGAGCCCTACGCCGCCTGGCAGCTGCTCTTCAGCGGCATCCTGCCCCAGCACGTGCTCGAGGGTGAGGACTTCACCACCGTCCTCAACGACGAGCTGCCGGACGTCTCCGGTGGTCCGTACATCTTCGACTCGTGGGACCGCGGTACCCAGTTGCGTCTCGTCAAGAACGAGAACTACTGGGACGGCGACGTGATGCTCGACGAGATCATCTTCCGGTACGTGCCCGACACCACCACCCTCACGAACCAGATGATCGGTGGCGAGATCGACATGTACGACCCGCAGCCGCAGATCGAGCTCGTCCAGACCCTCGAGGGCGCGTCCGACCAGCTGCAGTACGACGTCGGTCTCGGCCCGGTGTGGGAGCACATCGACTTCAACACGCTCGTCGACGGTCTCGACCGTGAATACGTGCGTCAGGCCATCGCGCTCGGCATCAACCGCGAGCAGATCGTCGACACGCTCGTCCGTCCGGTCGACCCGGAGGCCGAGGTCCTGAACAACCCGTTCTGGATGGCGAACTCCGAGTTCTACGAGCCCGTCTACTCGCAGTGGGACTACGACCCCGACGCCGCGATCAGCCTCCTCGAGGAGAACGGCTGCACCCGTGGCGACGGCGACATCTTCGAGTGCGACGGCACGCGCCTCTCGTTCCGCATCAGCACCACCGGCGGCAACGAGCGTCGCGAGCTCACCCAGCAGCTGATCCAGGCCGACCTGCAGCAGGTCGGTATCGAGATCTCCATCGAGAACGACGAGGGCGCGACGTTCTTCGAGCGTCTCAACACCCCCGACAACTGCGGTGGCGTCTGCGACTACGACATCGGTCTGTTCGCCTGGGTCGGCTCGCCCGACCCGTCGGGCAACGCCAACATCTACGGTTGTGACGGCGATGAACCGCGTGCCCAGAACTGGACCGCGTGGTGCAGCGAGGAGATCACCAACCTGATGGACGAGGCGAACTCCACCGTCGACCCCGAGGCCAACGCCGACCTGTGGAACCAGGCCGCGCAGGTCTTCGCGGACGGCGCACCGGTGGTGCCGCTGTTCCAGCAGCCGCAGCTGCTCGCGTTCGCGAATGACATCACGGGTCCGCAGCTGAACCCGACCAACGCCACGCAGTTCTGGAACTCCTCCGAGTGGGCGCGCACCGAGTGACCCACGAGTGACGGGATCCGGAGGCGTTCGGTAGCTTCCGGGCCGGCGCCTGTTCCTTCGGGAGCGGGCGCCGGCCACCCCGTCGTACCCGGTTCGTCTCCTCCTACCGGGAAGGATCCGTCGCGTGCTCAACTATGCGCTGCGCCGTCTTCTCATCACCATCCCCATCCTGATCCTGTCGACCTTCCTGACCTTCGGGTTCGTGTCGTCCGTGGGTGACCCGCTCGCCGACCTGCGCGCGCAGCCCAACATCACGCAGGAGCAGATCAACCGGGTTCGCGAGGCCCGTGGCCTCGACGACCCGTTCCCCGTGCAGTACCTGCGCTGGGTCGAGCAGATCCCCCAGGGCGGCTTCGGCGAGTACCTGATCTCGCCGCGCCCGATCTGGCCGGACTTGCGGCGGGTCATGGGCAACACCCTGCAGTTGGTCGTCGCCGCCGAGCTGATCGCCTTCGTGGTCGCCGTCGGTCTCGGCGCGGTCTCCGCCAAGCGGCAGTACAGCGTCTTCGACTATTCGACGACCACGCTCAGCTTCATCGGATTCTCGATGCCGGCCTTCTGGTTCGCTCTGCTGCTGCAGGTGGGCGTGCTGATCGTCTACAACTGGACCGGAACCCGCATCTTCCCGATCGCGAACCTGTCCTCGCCCAATCCCGGCACGGGACTGGCGTTCTGGCTCGACCGCGCGCACCACCTCGTGCTGCCGATCGCCTCCCTCGCGATCTTCTCGGTCGCCAGCTACAGCCGCTACATGCGCGCTTCCATGCTCGAGGTGATGTCGTCGGACTACATCCGAACGGCCCGTGCCAAGGGACTGCCGGAGCGCAAGATCACGACGCGCCACATGATGCGCAACGCGCTGATCCCGACCGTGACGGTCGCGGCGCTCTCCTTCGGCACCCTGATCTCGGGCGCCATCGTCATCGAGAGCGTGTTCGGCCTCGACGGGATGGGGCGCTACTTCGTCAACGCGTTGGGCCGCCGCGACCCGTACCCCATCATGGCCTGGTTGCTGCTCGTCGGCTTCTTTTTGATGATCGCAAACCTCGTCGCCGACCTGCTGTACGGCCTTCTCGATCCGAGGATCCGCTATGAGTGACCGCTCCGAGCGACCCATGGCGGCCCAGGACGTGCCGGCCCCCGGCAGCGCCGGCGGGGCGGACATCGCCACCGACGACGCCGGCCTGCACACGCCCAACGAGCCCGCGAACGAGCACCACGACTACCACGACGGCAGCCAGATCGTCGTGCGCAGCCAGTGGCAGCTGTTCCGACGCCGGTTCCTGCGGCACAAGCTGGCGATGGGCAGCCTGCTGTTCTTGGCCATCGTTGCCATCGTCGCGTTCAACGCCGAGCGGATCGCTCCCTACGGCTACGCCGACATCGACGTCATCCGCCGCTCGACGCCGCCGACGCTGGAGGGCTGGCACCTGTTCGGCACCGACCAGCTCGGACGCGACTACTTCAGCCGGGTGATCTACGGCACGCGGGTGTCGCTGCAGGTCGCGGCCGTCGTCGCGGTCGTCTCCACCGTCATCGGCACCGTCATCGGCGCCATCGCGGGGTACTACCGCGGCTGGGTCGACGCGTTCCTGATGCGCTTTGCCGACCTGATCATCATCGTGCCGCTGTTGGCCGTGCTCCTGATCGCGGCCGCCTTCCTCGGTCAGGGCCGACCGATGCGCATCGCGATCATCATCGCCCTGCTCGTGTGGCCCTCGCTGGCCCGCATCGTGCGCGGCGTGTTCCTGAGCCTGCGCGAGAAGGAGTACGTCCAGGCGGCCCGGGCGGCGGGTGCCGGTGACCTGCGCATCATGTTCCGGCACATGCTGCCCAACACGATGGGCCCGATCCTGGTCAACATGACCCTCGTGCTCGCTGCCGCGATCCTCCTCGAGGCCACGCTCGCCTTCCTCGGCCAGGGCGTCAACCCACCGACGCCGGCACTCGGGCTGCTCATCAACGACGGGCGCAGCTCCATGCAGACCCAGTGGTGGCTCGTCGTCATGCCCGGTCTGGCCATCGTCGCCATCGCCCTCGCGATCAACTTCGTCGGGGACGGCCTGCGCGATGCACTCGACCCGACCCAGCAGGAGAAGTGATGGGCGCCGAGCCCCAGTTCGTCGACGCACCGGCTGCCGGGACCGACGTCCAGCCGCTGCTGTCGATCCGCAACCTCGTCACCGAGTTCAAGACCCCCGACGGCATCGTCCACGCCGTGGACGGGGTCAGCTACGACGTCTTCCCCGGCGAGACCCTGGGTGTCGTCGGTGAGTCGGGATCGGGGAAGTCCGTCACCGTCATGAGCGTGCTCGGGCTGATTCCCCAGCCGCCGGGACGTATCGCGGCGGGCGAGATCATCCTCGACGGCCAGGACCTGCTGCAGTTCTCGCAACGCGAGCTGCGGCGGGTGCGCGGCAAGGACGTCGCGATGATCTTCCAGGACCCGATGACGTCGCTCAACCCGGTGCTCACGGTCGGCGACCAGCTCGCCGAGGCGATCCTGGTCCACGAGGACATCAGTGCCGATGACGCCCGCAAGCGGGTCGTGGAACTGCTCGAGCTCATCGGCGTGCCGAACGCCGACGACCGCTTCGACCAGTACCCCCACGAGTACTCGGGCGGGATGCGCCAGCGCGCCATGATCGCGATGGCGATGGCGAACCGGCCCAAGATCCTCATCGCCGACGAGCCGACCACCGCCCTGGACGTCACCATCCAGGCCCAGGTGCTCGAGGTGCTCGAGCGCGCCAAGCAGGAGACCAACGCCGGTGTCGTGCTGATCACGCACGACCTCGGCGTCATCGCCGAGATGGCCGACCGGGTCGTGGTGATGTACGGCGGCCGCGTCGTGGAGACCGGCACCGTCGACGAGATCTTCCACTCCCCCCGCCACCCCTACACCCTCGGGCTGCTGTCGAGCCTGCCGCGGCCGGACGTCGACATGGAGCGCCTGGTCCCGATCCCGGGTCAGCCGCCCAGCCTGATCAACCTGCCCAGCGGCTGTTCGTTCCACCCGCGGTGCCACCTCGGCGAGGGCCGGCAGAAGTGCCGCACCGAAGAACCGCCGCTGTTCCAGCTCGGACCGATGCGTGCCTCGGCGTGCCACTTCCACCAGGAGATGGAGGACGAGGTCCATCTCGTCGAGCGCACCACGGGCACCACGATCGAGGGTGACGAGGTATGAGCACCGCCGTTTCCGCCACCACCAGTCCCGAGCCGGTACCCGAGGACCAGCTCCACGTCCGCGCGCAACGCGGCGAGGAGATCCTGCGCGTCGAGGGCCTGACGAAGCACTTCCCGCTGCGTGGCGGGGTGTTCAACCGCCAGTACGGCGCCGTGCGCGCCGTCGACGGGGTCAACCTGACGATCAACGCCGGCGAGACGGTCAGCCTCGTCGGCGAATCCGGCTGCGGCAAGTCGACGACCGGCCGCTGCATCGTGCGACTGCTCGACCCGACCGCCGGGCACGTCTACTTCAAGGGGCACGACCTCGCCGAGATGTCGCACCGGCAGATGCGCCAGATGCGACGCGAGATCCAGATCGTGTTCCAGGACCCGTACGCGTCGCTCAACCCCCGCATCAACGTCAGCGAGATCATCGCCGAGCCGTTGCGGATCTACGGGCGGTACAAGAACGGCGGCAAGGACCGGGTCAAGGAGCTGATGAAGATCGTCGGGCTCAACCCCGAGCACGGCAACCGGTTTCCGCACGAGTTCTCCGGCGGCCAGCGCCAGCGCATCGGCATCGCCCGCGCACTCGCGCTCAATCCGCAGCTGCTCATCCTCGACGAGCCCGTTTCGGCCCTCGACGTGTCGATCCAGGCGCAGGTCATCAACCTGCTCCAGGAACTGCAGCAGGAGTTCGGACTCGCCTACCTGTTCATCGCCCACGACCTGTCGGTGGTCCGCCACCTCTCCGATCGCGTCGCGGTGATGTACCTCGGACACGTGGTGGAGTTCGGTACCAAGCACGAGATCTTCCGCAACCCGACCCACCCGTACACCCAGGCGTTGCTGTCAGCCGTCCCCCTGACCGACCCCCGCCTGCGCGGCAAGCGTGAGCGCATCGTCCTCGAGGGCGACGTTCCCAGTCCGTCCAACCCGCCGTCGGGGTGCCGGTTCCGCACCCGCTGCTGGAAGGCCGAGGAGATCTGCGCGACCGAGGTACCCGAGCTGATCGACCGGTTCGGCCACGGCCATCCCAGCGCCTGCCACTTCGCCGAGCCGCGGGCCGTCATCCGCGGCTGATCGCAAACCCGCCCCGACCTGCGACGACGCGTCCAGGTCGGGGCGCGCGCGGACAGCGGACCGGGGCCGGGCCGCCCCTACCTCCGGTGTCCGACGATGAGCGCGAAGTCCTCGCTCGAGAGGCTGGCGCCGCCGACGAGCGCCCCGTCGATGTCCGGCCGCGACATCAGCTCGCGGACGTTGCCCGGCTTGACGCTGCCGCCGTACTGGATCCGGATGCCGGCAGCGGTCGCCTCGTCGTACAGCGCCGCCAGTTCGGTGCGGATGGCGGCGCACATGTCCTGCGCGTCCTGCGGCGTTGCGGTCCGGCCGGTGCCGATGGCCCAGACCGGCTCGTAGGCCACGACCAGCTCCTCGGGGTCCGCGACCGCGATCCCGGCCAGGCTGCCGCGCAGCTGCGACACCACCACGTCGACGGCCTGGCCCGCCTCGCGCTGGTCGAGCGACTCGCCGACGCACAGGATCGGCCGCATCTTGTGGCGTTGCACCGCGGCGACCTTGGCGTTGACGATCTCGTCGGTCTCGCCGAACAACGCCCGCCGCTCCGAGTGGCCGACGACGACGTAGCGCACGTCGAGCCGGGCCAGCATCGTGGCGGAGATCTCGCCGGTGAAGGCGCCCTCGTCCTCGGTGTGGCAGTTCTGCGCGCCGAGGTGGATCGGCAACCGGTCCGACTGCAGCAGCGTCTGGACCGACCGCAGGGCCACGAACGGCGGGCACACCACGATCTCCTGGCCTTCGTAGTCCTCCTCGCGGAGGTGGTAGGCCAACTTCTGGACCAGCTGGATCGCCTCGAGGTGGTCGCGGTGCATCTTCCAGTTCCCGGCGATGACGGGTACCCGCTCGGTCACGCTTCGAATCCTTCGTGGCGTTTGGTGTCGGCAGGCTGCGACCCTAATCGCTCCGGCTCAGCTGCCGGATACGGCCGACCAGTCGGCGTGCAGTTCCCGGTACACGCCGGCCTGCCGCACCAGTTCGGCGTGCGTGCCCTGCTGGACCAGCCGGCCGGCGTCGAAGACCAGGACGCGGTCGGCGGCCTCGGCGGTGGAGAGCCGGTGCGCGACCGTGACGCTGGTGCGTCCGGCGGTCAGTCGCTCGATGGCCCGGCGCAGCCGCACCTCGAGCGCGGGGTCGACGGCCGAGGTGGCCTCGTCGAGCACGAGCAGGTCGGGCGCGACGATCCAGGCACGCACCAGGGCCACCAGTTGCCGCTCGCCGGCCGAAAGGCGCGAACCGCGCTCCCCCACCCTGGCGTCCAATCCACCCGGCAACCCGCCGACCCACTCGGTGAGCCCGAGTTCCTCGAAGGCGGTGACGATGTCGTCGCGCGACGCCTCGGGGACGCCGTAGCGGACGTTCTCGGCGAGGGTCGTGTCGAACAGGAAGCCGTCCTGCGGCACGAAGGCCACCCGGCGGCGTAGCGAGTCGAAGCGCACCTGCTCCAGCGGGATGCCCGACAGCGACACCGTGCCCTCCACCGGATCCACCAAGCGCGTCATCAGCTTGACGAACGTGGACTTGCCCGAACCGGTTTCGCCGACGACCGCGACGCGCTCCCCCGGCGCGATGACGACGTCGAGGTCGCACAGCACGTCCGGGCCGTCCGGATACCGGAATCGGACCGCGGTGAAGCGGACGGCGAGCGGGCCAGCCGGCAGTTGCCTGCCGTCGCCGAACCGTCCGGGGTCGGCGAGCTCGAGGGGGGTGTCCAGGACGTCCACCACCCGGCGCACGCCGGCGGCCGCCGTCTGCGCCTGGTCGAGCACCTCGACGAGCAGCTGGACCGGCTCGATGAAGAGCGTCACCAGGAACAGAAACGCCACCAGCTGCCCCGCCGTGAGGCCGACGTCGGGGCCGACCAGGACACCGGCCGCGACGACCATCGCCGTGACCGACGCGGCGAACAGCTCGCCGCTGGAGAACATCGCGGCGCCCAGCGCGCCGGTGCGGAACTCGGTCCTGAACTGGGCGTCGAGGGCCGCGTCGACCTTCTGGCGACTGCGATCCTCGGTGCCGAAGGCGCGGATGGTCGGCAGTCCGGCGATGGTCTCGGACATCGCCCCCATCGAATCGGCGACACGCACCCGGACGCGGTCGTAGGCCCGCGAGAGGATGCGCTGGAAGGCCAGCAGCAGGATCGCGTAGAGGATGCCTGCGACGAGGACCAGCAGCGTGAGCCGCCAGTCGTAGACCGCCATCAGACCGAGGACCAGGGCGACCTGTGCCGCGCCGACCAGCATCCCGACGCCGCCCCACTCGAGGAACATCGAGATGGCCTCGATGTCGGAGGTGACCCTTGACACCAGCACGCCACGGCGTTCGGACTGCACGTGCAGCACGGACAGGTCGTGGACGTGACGGAACACCTTGACCCGCAGCTCGGCCAGGCCCCGTGCCGCGGCGATCGCCAGGCGGTACTGCGCCATGCGGTTGGCGAGCATGGCACCGAGCAGCGCGACGACCGCGACCGCACCCGCGACCACCACGGACCCCACGTCGATGGTGTCCCCCGACAGCACCTCCCGATCGAGCAGTTCCCGCACGGCGATGGGCACCACGAGCTGCCCGGCCGTGCCGAGCACCGCCAGGATCAGGGTGGTGCGCAGGCCGACGGCGAGCGCGGGGGCCTCGTGCAGCGCGCGGCGGATCGCGGCGACCGCGGATCGCGAGTTCATGCCGGGTGCTCCGCCTCGTAGGCGCGCAGCAGAGCCGCATAGCCCGGGACCGTGCCCAGCAACTGGTCGTGACTGCCCTGCGCGACGATGCGACCGCCGTCGACGAACACCACCTCGTCGGCGAGCATGATGCTCGAGCGCCGGTAGGCCACGAGCACGATCGTCGACGGGAGCTCCGCGCCCCGCAGCGCCCGGAGGATCGTCGTCTCGACCGACGGGTCGACCGCGGACGTGGCGTCGTCGAGGATCAGCAGGCGCGGCCGCCGCGCGAGCGCCCGCGCGAGGGCGACCCGCTGGCGTTGCCCGCCCGACAGCGTGGCCCCGCGTTCGCCGAGACGGGTGTGCAGGCCGTCGGGCAGCGCCGAGACGAAGTCCAGGGCATTGGCGAGCCGCAGTGCGTCACGGATGTCGTCGTCGGAGAGGTCGAGGTGAAGTGCGACGTTGCCCGCGACCGTGTCGTCGAACAGGAATGCGTCCTGGGCGACGTAGGCCACCTCGGACGGCAGCACGCCGGGCGCCAGGTCGCGGACGTCGCGCCCGTCGAGCCGCACCGCGCCGGTGTCGGGGTCCCAGAGGCGGGCCAGGAGCAGGGCGAGGGTCGACTTGCCCGAGCCGGTCGGACCGACCACGGCCAGGGTGCGGCCGGGGGTCAGCGTCAGCTCGAGGTCCTGCAGGACGGGCGTCTGCGGCTCGTAGCCGAACACGAGCCGGTCGGCGACCAGGTGCGCCGCCGGTGACGGCGGCGAGGTCCGGTCGCTGCCGTGGGTCTGGACGTCGTCGGCATCCAGGACGGTCTCGACGCGCCGCCAACCCGCCACGCTGTGGGCAGCGTCCCACATCAGGTAGCCGATCAGCCGCGTCGGCACGGCCAGCAGCGACAGCAGGTAGGCCACGCGCACGAGTTCCCCGGCACTGAGGGTGCCGGCGGCGATCCTCGCCGTGCCGACCACCAGCACCACGATGGTGCCGATCGCCGGAAGCCCTTCGGTCAACGCGCGGTAGCCGGTCCAGACACGGCCGACCTCGATCAACTGGTCGGCGAGCGCGTCGGCCGCTCCCCGGAAACGCGCCGTCTCGACCTGCTCGCGGCCCAACGACTTGACGGTGAGGGCACCGTCGAAGCTCTCGTGGGCGACGCCGGCCACCCGTCCCCGTCTGGCCTGTGCCTCCTCCATGAGATGGAACGTGCGCCATGCCCCCTGCAGGTCGAGCGCGACGACGACGCCCAGCAGGAGGATGGCGAGCAGGCCGAGCACAGGGTCGGTGAGCGTGATCACGACCGCGGAGCCGACGAGCAGGAAGCTGACGCCGGTCGCGAAGGGCAGCGGCGCGAGCACCATGGTCGCCTGGCGGCTGTCGACGTCCGAGACGGACAGCAGGTCCCCGACCCCCCGGGTGCCGAACCAGCGCAGGCTCAGCCCGAGCTGGTGGCCGATCAGGCGTTTGCGAAGCCGGGTCTGCGCCCCGAACTGCATCCGCGTGGCGGCCGTGCGCCGCACGACGATGCCGACCGCCTTCCAGACGGCGACGCCGAGGATCAGGGCGAGCGCGGTGCGCAGCCGGCCGGCGGCTGGTTCACCGTCACCGAGCACGGGGATGATCACGGCGTCGGTCACCCAGCCGACCACGACGGCGCTGGCCACGATCGCCGACGTGAAGGCGATCGCACCGGCCGCCGCGAGGGTGAACATGACCGGCTGCTCGCGCACGAAGCCGCCGATCAGCGATCCGGCCGCACGCACGACCCCGCGAGGCTCCATCGGCCGCGCCGGTGTCGAGGTGCTCACGACCTCACCCGCGTCTGAGCGCGACGACGCCCGGGAGCTGCTTGCCCTCGAGCAGTTCGAGGGACGCGCCGCCGCCCGTCGAGACGTGGTCGACCTGGTCGTCGAGCCGGAACTGCCGGATCGCGGCGGCCGAGTCGCCACCGCCGACGACGGTGAAGCCGGGCGCCGCGGCGATGGCCTGCGCCACGGTGCGCGTGCCCGCCTCGAAGGCGGCCCACTCGAACACGCCCATGGGGCCGTTCCAGAACACGCTGCCCGCACCGCGGATCGCCTCGGCGTAGGCGTGGCCGGTGGCCGGCCCGACGTCCAGTCCCATCTGGTCGGCGGGGATGTCGTCGACGTGGACCATCGTTGCCGGGGCGTGCTCGTCGAACGTCGGGGCGACGACGACGTCGTGCGGGAGCAGCACCTCGACGCCCCGGTCGCGGGCCGCGGCGACGAGCTCACGGACGGTGTCGACCTGGTCCTCCTCGACGCGGGAGGCGCCGACCGCGTGGCCCTCGGCGACGAGGAAGGTGAAGGCCATGGCGCCGCCGACGGCGACGACGTCCACGCGCTGGAGCAGGTTGTCGAGCACGGTCAGCTTGTCGCTGACCTTGGCGCCACCGAGCACCGCGACATAGGGACGGGCCGGGTCCTCGAGCAGCGTGCCGAGCACCTCGAGTTCGCGCGCCAGCAGGAGTCCCGCATAGCCGGGCAGCCGGGCCGGAACGCCGGAGATCGACGCATGTGCCCGGTGGGCCGCACCGAAGGCGTCGTCGACGTAGACGTCGGCGAAGGCCGCGAGCGCGTCGGCGAGGGCGTCGTCGTTGCTGGTCTCGCCCGGCTCGAACCGCAGGTTCTCCAGCAGCAGGACCTGCCACGGCCGCAGGGCGTCGGCCTTGGCGCGCGCGTCGTCGCCGACGACGTCGGCGGCGACGACCACCTCGGTGCCGAGCAGTTCCTGCAGGCGGGCGCCGACGGGCGCCATGCCATAGGCGGGGTCCGGAGCACCCTTGGGCCGGCCGAGGTGGGAGGCGACGATCACCGCCGCGCCCTGGTCGAGCAGGCGCCGGATCGTCGGCACCGACGACTGGATGCGCAGATCGTCGGTGACGCGACCGTCACGCAGCGGCACGTTGAGATCCGCGCGGACGAAGACCCGCTTCCCGGAGGCGTCGAGGTCGTCGAGGGTCGGGACGCCGGACAGCAGCGCGTTCACGGGCAGGCCTTTCGCATCGAGCAGCCCGCGCTCCGGATTCGGAGCGCGGGCCGCCGGTACGGAGCGGAAGTGGTGGTCGCCTACAGCTTGTCGCCGACGAAGACGACAGCCTCGGCGAGACGGGTCGAGTAGCCCATCTCGTTGTCGTACCAGCCCATGACCTTGACCAGCGTGCCGTTGGCCATGGTGCTGGGCGCGTCGAAGATGCACGAGTGGGGGTTGCCGACGATGTCGATGGACACCAGGGGCTCCTCGCTGTACTCCAGGATGCCCTTCAGCGGCCCGTCGGCGGCGGCCTTGACCGCAGCGTTGACCTCGTCGGCCGTCACCTCACGACCGAGGACCAGCACGAGGTCGGTGATGGACCCCGACGGGATCGGCACCCGCAGCGCCAGGCCGTCGAGCTTGCCCTTCAGCTGTGGGAGCGCGAGCGCCGCGGCCTTCGCCGCGCCGGTCGTGGTGGGCACGATCGACAGCGCCGCCGCGCGTGCACGCCGCGGGTCGCTGTGCGGGGCGTCGTGCAGGCGCTGGTCACCGGTGTAGGCGTGGACGGTCGTCATCAGGCCCTGGACGATGCCGAACTCGTCGTCGAGCACCTTCGCCATCGGCACGACGGAGTTGGTGGTGCACGACGCCATGGAGATGACGTCGTGTTCGGCGGGGTCGTACTCGTCCTGGTTCGCGCCCAGGACGATGGTCACGTCCTCGTCCTTGGCCGGCGCGGAGATGATGACCTTCCGGGCGCCCGCATCGAGGTGCTTGGCGGCGTCGGCACGCTTGGTGAAGAACCCCGTGGACTCGACGACGACGTCGACCCCGAGGTCCTTCCAGGGCAGGTTGGCCGGGTCACGCTCGGCCAGGACCTGGATGCGGTCACCGTCGACCACGAGGTCGTCACCGTCGGTCTCGACGGTGCCGTCGTAGCGGCCGTGCACGCTGTCGTACTTCAACAGCAGCGCGAGGGTGGCGGTGTCGGTGAGGTCGTTGACCGCGACGATGTCGAGGTCGAGCCCCTGCTTCTTCGCGGCCCGAAGGAAGTTGCGACCGATGCGACCGAAGCCGTTGATTGCGACGCGCAAGGACATCTGCTCTTCGCTCCTGGGGAGGTGGGACGACGGTGCGGCGGTCCGGTACGCGGCCGCCCGCGCGGGAAGCCGACCCTACCACCGGCCCCCTGATCCGACACCGGGCCGCACGGCACCGATCGTCGGGGCTGTCGGCCCTCGCGCGGCCGATCCCACCCGTTCAACGGGGGCCGACCGGGCGGGACGCACCGAGCTCGGCGTGCAGCGATTCGAGCTTGCGCATGCGCCGGTGGACGGCGGACTTGCCGACCGGTGGGTCGAGCAGCTGGCCGAGTTCCTGCAGCGTCGCGCCCGGGTTGGCGAGGCGCGCGAGGGCGACCACGCGGACATCCTCGTCGAGGGCGTCCCAGCCCGCGGCCGCCACCACCTCCTCGACCACGCGCACCTGCGCACCGGCGGCGTCGATGGTGCGGCGCAGATTGGCGGCGTCGGCGTTGGCGAGCCGGTTGGCGTCGCTGCGCAACTGTCGCCGCAGGCGGCGGTCGCCCCACTGCAGGAACGCGACCGTTGCCCCGACGGCGGCCAGCAGGTCACCGATGGTCGCCCCCGACTTGACCACCATCCGGTGCCGCTCGCGGCCTCCGGTCTCGATCACCGCGCGGGCGCTGCCGTCGAGGCAGCGTTCGACGAGACCGGCCAGCCCCCTGGCCGTCGCCTCGGACCTGGCGGTGATCTCCAGGTGTGGCTCGCGGCCGGGATCGGACACCGAGCCGGCGGCGAGCAGGGCGCCACGCAGAAACGCGATCGCGGCGGCGCGTGACAGGTCGGCCGGCAGGCCGTCCCGCGGCCGGCCCTCGGCATCGACCAGCCCCAGGTCGCGGGCCACCTCGTCGGCGCCGACCTCGACCCGGACGCCGTAGGTGGAGCGGCGGTGCACCCCGCCCGGAGCACGTACCAGCAGTTGCGGACGCAGCCCGTAGCGGCGTTGCAGCAGCGTGAACGCCCGGCGGGCCACCGCTCCCGAGCTCGTGACGACCTCGAGCCGGCGCCGCATGCCTTCCTCGCCACCACTGACGGTGAGCGTCCCGGCCAGCCGCAGCAGGGCGGTCAGCTCGGCGCGTGTGCCGACGTCGTCGCCAAGCGGCAGACGCGCCAGTTCCTGGCGGACGTCCTCGGTGAAGGAGCCGCTCATCGCCCACCGAGCAGGTCGGTGAAGACGGCGGCCAGCGACGTCGGGTCGTGCCCGTCGCTGCCGTCCAGCAGGTCCGCGGTCACCACCCGTCCGACGGCCCCGGTGAGGCCGACGCCGTGGAGCGGCGCCCCACCGCCGGTCGGGGTCGGTCCCTCGTGCGCCAGACAGACGTCGATCCGGACCTGAGGTACGTGGGCACGGAGCGCATCGAGATGGTCGCGCAGGCTCATGCCCTCGGTCTCGCCCGGCTGTTCGCGCAGGTTGCCCACGAACACGACCGGCGCCGCGGCCGCGGCGAGCGCGTCCGCAAGACCGGGGACGAGCAGGTTCGGCAGCAGGCTGGTGAACAGCGACCCCGGACCGAGCACGATCAGGTCCGCCTCGGCGACGGCGTCGACGACACCCGGTCCCGGTGGGGCGTCCGCGGGGTCGAGCCACACCCGCTGCAGGCCCGGCGTCGACGAGACGGCGGTCTGTCCCCTGACCTCGGCGTCGCCGGTGCTGGCGTGCAGGACCACCGGCGCCGTCGTGCACGGCAGTACCCGGCCGGGGACGTCGAGTACCCGGGCCAACTCGTCCAGGGCGGTCTGCAGGTCCCCACCGGCCAGGTCCTGCAGGGCGACGAGGACCAGGTTGCCCAGGCTGTGACCACCGAGCTCGCCGCGCGGGAAGCGGTACTGCAGCAGTTCGGCGATGCGTCGCTCACGGGCGAGTGAGGCCAGGGCCATCCGCAGGTCACCCGGGGGCAGCACGCCGAGGTCGCGACGCAGACGGCCCGACGAGCCGCCGTCGTCGGCGACGGTCACGACGGCGGTCACCTCGTCGACGACCTCGGGCAGCGCGGCGAGGGTCCGCGCGAGGCCGTGACCACCTCCGATCGCGACGGCGCGCGTGGGCTCGGGCCGGGTGGTCACTCGTGGCCCAGGTCCCGGTGCTGCACGTTGACCGACAGGTCGGTCGTCTCGTGCAGGTACTGGCCGATCGACTCGCTGATCGCGACCGACCGGTGTTTGCCGCCCGTGCAGCCGATCGCGATCGTCAGGTAGCGCTTGCCCTCCTGCACGTACCCGGGAACGACGACGTCGAGCAGTCGCTGCAGCGCCTGCATGAACGGCTCGCTCTGCGGCTGCCCGAACACGTAGTCGCGCACCGGCTCGTCGCGTCCGGTGAAGGGTCGCAGCTCCTCGACCCAGTGCGGATTGGGCAGGAACCGCACGTCGAACAGCAGGTCGGCGTCCCGCGGCGTCCCGCGCTTGAAACCGAACGAGACGATCTCGATGCGCAGTTGCGCGGACTCGTGCCCCTGCAGCACCTCCAGCAGACGGTCGCGCAACTCGTGCACGTTCAGCCCGCTGGTGTCGATGATCAGGTCGGCCATGCCCCGCAGGTCGCTCAACAGCGCCCGCTCGTTGCGGATCCCGGCGAGCACGCCGGCGCCGTCCGCCGCCGGATGCCGCCGCCGGGTCTCCTCGAACCGCCGGACGAGGACGTCGTCGTCGGCGTCGAGGTACAGGACCCGGACGTCGGCCTCGCTCGACCGCAGCTCGCGCAGCGTGTCGAGCAGTGCGGCGAAGAACTCGCGGCCGCGGACGTCGACCACCAGGGCGAGCCGGCCGACCGACGAGCCGGGGGCGAAGGCCAGCTCCGTCACCCGACTGATCAGGGTCGGTGGCAGGTTGTCGATCACGAACCAGCCGAGATCCTCGACCACGTTCGAGGCCGTCGACCGCCCGGCACCGGACAGGCCGGTGATGATCATGATCTCGGGACGCTCGGTCGTCTCCTCGTCGACGATGCGGTCGAACTCGCGACCCTCGGGGCCGGCCCCGTCGTCGGCCGTCGGCGCGGCCTGGTGGTCGGTCACGTGGACTCCTCGTTGGCGTGCAGATGCTCGTGGACGGCCGTCGCGATCGTACGGGAGACCCCCTCGACCGCCATCAGTTCCTCGAGGCTGGCGCGGCGCATGGCCGCGACCGAGCCGAAGTGGCGGAACAGGGCCTTGCGCCGGGTCGGTCCGACCCCCGCGACCCCGTCGAGCGCCGACGACGCGACCGCCTTGCTCCGCCGAGTGCGCTGATAGGTGATCGCGAACCGGTGCGCCTCGTCGCGTACCCGCTGGACGAGGTAGAGCGCCTCGCTGCCCCGTGGCAGGGCCACGGGCCGGTCCCGCCCCGGCAGCCACAGCTCCTCGAACTTCTTCGCGAGCCCGACGAACGCGACCGACGAAGTCGCGAGCTCCCCCGCTCCCTGCAACGCCGCGTTCAACTGGCCGACGCCGCCGTCGATGACGACCAGATTCGGCGGATACGCGAATTGACGTGCGGCGGGTTCCGCCAGCGGCGCGTCGCCGTCGACGTCGGGCGGCTCCGCGGTCGAGGTCTGCGCCAGGCGGGCGAACCGGCGACGGATCACCTCCTGCATGGACGCGAAGTCGTCGTTGCGGTCGATCGAGAGCTTGAAGCGCCGGTAGTCGGACTTCTTCGGCAGGCCGTCCTCGAACACCACCATCGAGCCGACGACCTCGGTGCCGCCGAGGTGGGAGATGTCGAAGCACTCGATCCGCAGGGGCGCCTCCTCGAGCCCGAGGGCGTCCTGCAGTTCCTTGAGCGCGCGACTGCGGCTGTCGAAGTCGCTGGCCCGCTTCAGCCGCGCCCGCTGGAAGGCTTCCCGGGCGTTCTCGGTCACCGTCTCCAGGAACGCCACCTTGTCCCCGCGCTGCGGGACCTGGAACCGCACCTGCTGGATCGGCCGCCCCCGCGTGCCGGCGCGCGTGTGACGACGCTGTTCGGCGAGCAGGGTCCCGAGTGCCTCGGCGTCCTCGGGCTCGACCGGTACGAGGATCTGCGGGGGGATGTCGTCGTCACGGTCGGCGTACAGCTGCAGCGCGAACGAGGTCAACAGCTGGGCGGTCGTGAGCGGTTCCACCTTGTCGACGGTCCAGCCTTTGCGTCCCACGAGCCGTCCGCGCCGGACGAAGAACGCCTGGACCGCGGCCTCGAGCTCGTCCTCGTGCACCGCGATGGCGTCGAAGTCCTCCGCCTTCGCCGACACGACCTGCTGCTTCTCGAGGGCCTTGCGCACCGCCGTCAGCTGGTCGCGGTGGCGCGCGGCCGCCTCGAAGTTGAGCTCGGCAGCGGCCGCCTGCATGTCCTGCTCGAGCTGGGCGAGCACCGGACCCGTCTCGCCGTCGAGGAAACTGCCGAGCCGCCCGACGAGCTCACGGTGGTCCTCGAGCGAGATCTTGCCGACGCATGGCGCCGCGCAGCGGTCGATGTGGAACAGCAGGCACGGCTTGCCGGTGCGTGCGGCGCGGTCGTAGATGCCCTGCGAGCAGGTCCGCACCGGGAAGGTGCGCAGCAGCAGGTCGAGCGTCTCGCGGATCGCGTAGGCGTGCGCGTAGGGGCCGAAGCGCAGGTCCCCCTTCGCGACCTTGCCGCGCTGCACCCGGGCGCGTGGCACCGCTTCGGAGGCCGTGAGCACGAGGTAGGGATAGGACTTGTCGTCGCGGTAGCGCACGTTGTAGCGCGGGCGGTGGCGCTGGATCAGCGTGTACTCGAGGTGGAGTGCCTCGACCTCGCTGTCGACGACGATCCACTCCACCGAGCGCGCCGCCTCGAGCATCGCGCGCGTGCGCGGCGCGATGTTGTGCCAGGCCTGGAAGTAGTTGCCCAGTCGCTGGCGCAGGGACTTCGCCTTGCCGACGTACACGACGCGCCCGTGCGCGTCCTTGAACTGGTAACAACCCGGCGCCTCCGGGATGGCACCGGGTTCGGGTCGGAAGGCATGGGCCGGGTTGCGCACACCGGGAGGGTAGCCAGCGACCCGGACGCGACCCCTAGGCTCGGCGGCGACGACCAATCGAGGAGGACCGGTGCTGCTCGCGCAGACCGCCGACCAGCTCACCCGGGTGTGTGGTGTCGGCGAGGACCTGGAGATCGACTTCGTCTGCGAGGTGTTGTTCCGCCTGACGGGCAACGACCTCGTCGCGCGGGCCGGCGGCATCGTCCGCGCCGGCCTGCAGCTGCTGCTGATCCTCGTCGTCGCCTTCGTCGTCACCCGGCTGCTGCGCGGCGCGATCAGCCGCTTCGGCGCCACGATGGAGCGCCGGATCGAGGCCCGCCTCGAACGTGGCGAACGTCGCGGCACGCTGGACGTGGCCCGCTACCGGGTCCGCCGGTTCCAGCGCCTCCACGCCATCACCGGGGTGATGCGTGGCGCGGCCGGCGTCCTGGTCTGGGTCGTTGCCGTCTTCGCGGTCCTGCAGACGCTGCGCATCGACCTGCGTCCCATCCTCGCCGGCGCCGGACTCGCCGGCATCGTGATCGGCTTCGGAGCCCAGCAACTGGTCCGCGACGTCCTGGCCGGCATCGCCATGCTGATCGAGGACCAGTACGGCGTCGGCGACTGGATCGAGGTCGACGGTCGTATCGGGCAGGTCGAGCGCGTGGGTCTGCGCGCGACCTCGATCCGCGACCTCGACGGCATCGTCTGGCACACCCTCAACGGCCACGTCCAACAGGTCGGCAACCTGTCGCAGGAGTGGAGTCGTTCGCTCCTCGACGTCCCACTCGCGCTCGACAGCGACGTCCCGGCTGCGAAGGCGATCATCCACAAGGTCGCCAGCGACCTCGCCGCCGACCCGATCTGGGGCGAGGACATCATCGGGCCGCCCGAGATCTGGGGGGTCCAGGACTTCGGACCCGAGGGCCTGTCGATCCGCCTCGTGATCCCGACGAAGCCGATGGCGAACTGGGACATCAACCGCCAGTTGCGCGAGCGACTGCACCGCGCCTTCGGCCAGGCCAACATCCGCATGCAGGGGCGGTTGGTCGAGGTCGGCGGGATGGCGTCCGGCTATCCGCTGCTGAGCAGGGCGCCCAGCGGCGAAGGCGCCCAGCAACAGCGCCCGCGCCGCCGTGGCCTGGTCCCCACCGACGTCGGTCCGCTCGACCAGCCACCGAAACGGCCGGCAGGCGACCCGGCCGACGTCGACACCGGCGAGTTCGGCCGCGACCAGACCACCGAGCTGCGGCTCGAGCGGGGGCGGGAGCCCCGTCCGGACTGACGATCAACGGCGTGGGGCGGCGATCCCGTCGTCGATGAGGTTCGCCAGCCAGCGCGTGAGGAAGATCGCCATCTGGTCGCGCTGCACGCCCTGACCCGGGCGGAAGGTGCCGTCGCCGAACCCGCCGGTCCAGCCCGCGTCCGCCGCCTGGTTGATGCTGCGCGCGAACGTCGTGCCGGTCACGTCGGAGAACCACCGGTAGCGGGGCTCGGGCATCGGCGTCCCCGCACGGTGTTCGAAGGCCCGGACGAGGATCTGGGTCAGCTGCCCGCGCGAGATGGTGGCGCTGGGGTCGTAGGTGCCGTTGGCGCGCCCGCCGACGATGCCGGCCTCGGCCAGCTTGTTGATGGCGGCCGCATGGACCGAATCGACCGGGACGTCCGGGTAGTGGTGACGTGTCGGAGTCGGCAGGCTGCCCCCCGACTGCTCGATGGCGCGGGCGAGGAACGACGCCATCTGGTCCCGCCGCACCTCCCGGCCTGGGGCGAAGGTGGTCGGTGACGTTCCCTTGGCGATGTCCCACCAGACCAGGCACGAGACGGCACGCACGGCCTCGGGTCGACTGACGTCGGTGAACGGCGCCCGCGGCACGGAGGCGGGGCATGCTGCCGCGACGGCCCGTGGGGGCGGGTTCAGGTCCGCGAGCCCGCCGGTGGGCGGCGTCGCCGGTGGTGGGGTCCCCGCGCCACCGGGGTCGTTGGGGTCGGTCGTGGTTCCGCCGCCGGTCCCGGGGGTGCTGCCACCCGTGCCGCCGCCCGTCCCCGGCGTGCTTCCACCCGTGCCACCGCCCGATCCCGATCCACCGCCGGTCCCGGTGTCACCACCCGAGGGCGGGGGCGCGGGCAGCGGATGCGGATACGTCGTCGTGCCGGGAGGCGCCCCGGGGCCGGGCTCGCGCAGGATGATCGACACCCACAGCCGGCCGGCGTTGTCGATCGTGGCACCGGCTCCGACCTGGGTGAACTGCGGGGTCATGAGCCGGTTGCGGTGCCCGGTCGAGGCCATGACCATCGTGACGATGTGGTCGGCCGCGGCCTCGACGGTGTAGTACCCCTCGACGCCCTTCACCTGGCCGATGATCTCGGTCACCTGGACGGCGCAGCAGACCTGCGTCGAGGCGTTGGGGTTGGCGGTGTAGACGCCGGTGCGGGCCATGGTGTCGGACCAGTCACGCGCAACCTCGGCGACGTCCTCGGCCCACCGCAGCGCGGGGGCCGCCGGCATCGTCTGCGCGTACGACCCCGGGTCGGTCCGGGCGAGGTTCATGCGATCGAACAGCCGCGACTCCGCGACGCGTTCGTGACCGCTGCGGTCCGGCGCGGCCGCGGCCGGTGACGGTGACCACCAGCCGACGAGCAGCACGAGCAGGACGACCAGCGCCACGGTGCGGCGGGTGGCAGGCGCGGTCGACGTCATGGCCGTCCTCGAGCGGGGATCCGCCACCCCCGTCGACCGCCTGAGGCGATGCTCAAGCGGGCCGTCCAGCCGAGGGAACGATCAGCTCGGCAGCAGGTCGCGGAGGAACTTTCCCGTGTAGCTCGCCGGGGCGGCGGCGATGTCCTCGGGGGTCCCCTCGGCCACGATCGTGCCACCGCCCGTGCCGCCTTCGGGACCGAGGTCGATGAGGTGGTCGGCGGTCTTGATGACGTCGAGGTTGTGCTCGATCACGATCACCGAGTTGCCCTTGTCCACCAGCCGGTGCAGGACGTCGAGCAGCCGGCGGATGTCCTCGAAGTGCAGTCCGGTGGTCGGCTCGTCGAGGATGTAGACGGTCTGGCCGTTGTAGCGCTTGCGCAGCTCGGTGGCCAGCTTCACCCGCTGTGCCTCGCCACCCGACAGCGTCGTCGCGGGCTGCCCCAGCCGCACGTACCCGAGCCCGACGTCGTGCAGGGTCTGCATGTAGCCCGCGATGGCCGGGATGTTGGCGAAGAACTCCAGTGCCTCGTCCACCGACAGCTCGAGCACCTCGGCGATCGTCTTGCCCTTGTAGTGGACCTCGAGGGTCTCGCGGTTGTAGCGCCGCCCCTTGCACACCTCGCACGGGACGTAGACGTCGGGCAGGAAGTGCATCTCGATCTTGATCGTCCCGTCACCGCGGCACGACTCGCACCGGCCCCCCTTGACGTTGAAGGAGAAGCGGCCGGGCTGGTAGCCACGGACCTTCGCCTCCTGGGTGGCCGCGAACAGCTGCCGGATCCGGTCGAAGACGCCGGTGTAGGTGGCGGGATTGGACCGCGGGGTGCGGCCGATGGGCGACTGGTCCACCACGACGGCCTTGTCGACGTGCTCGAGCCCGGTCGTGCGCCGGTGCTGGCCCGGCAGCGCACGCGAGCCGTACACGTGCCGCATCAGCACCCGGGACAGGATCTCATTGACGAGGGTCGACTTTCCCGATCCCGACACGCCGGTGACGCAGGTGAACGCCCCCAACGGAAACGACACGGTCACGTCCCGCAGGTTGTGCTCGACCGCCCCCTCGATCGTGATGGCGTTGCCGTTTCCGGAGCGCCGCTCGGTCGGCAGCGGGATCTTGCGCTCACCGGACAGGTACGCGCCGGTCAGCGACTTGCGCGTCAGGCGCTTGAGTCCCTCGACGGACCCGGAGTGGACGATCTCGCCGCCGTGCTCGCCGGCGCCCGGCCCGATGTCGACGACGTGGTCGGCGGCCTCGATGGTGGCCTCGTCGTGCTCGACCACGATCAGCGTGTTGCCGAGGTCCCGCAGCCGGATCAGCGTCTCGATGAGGCGCTCGTTGTCGCGTTGGTGCAGGCCGATGGAGGGTTCGTCGAGGACGTAGAGCACCCCGACCAGGCCGGCGCCGATCTGGGTCGCGAGCCGGATGCGCTGGGCCTCTCCGCCGGAGAGCGAGCCGGCGGCGCGGTCCAGGGTCAGGTACTCGAGGCCGACGTCGAGGAGGAACTGCAGCCGCGCGCGGATCTCCTTGAGCACCCGCGCGCCGATGAGGGTCTCGCGCTCGCTCAGCGCCAGGCCGCGGACGAACGCGTCGGCCTCGGCCACCGACCGGCCCGTCAGCTCGGCGATGGAGAGGCCACCGACGGTCACGCTCAGCACGATCGGCTTGAGGCGCTTGCCGGCACAAGCCGGGCACGGCACCTCGCGCATGTACTGCTCGACCTGCTGGCGGACGTGGTCCGACTCCGTCTCGGCGTGTCGGCGCAGCAGCGAAGGGATGACGCCCTCGACCTGCGCCTTGTAGGAGCGGCGACGCCCGTAGCGGTTGGTGTAGGACACCTGGACGCGCCCGTCGACGCCGTGGAGCACCGCCTGCCTGACCTCGTCCGCGAGGTCCTGCCAGGGCGTGGACGGATCACCGCCGGCGTGACGAACGGTCGCGCGCAGCAACTGCTGGTAGTAGTTCGACTGGGCGCCGGTCCCCCACGGCAGCACCACGCCCTCCTCGACCGACAGCGACGGGTCGCCCACGACCAGCTGGGGGTCCACCGTCAGCTGCGTGCCCAGCCCGGAGCAGGTCTCGCAGGCGCCGTAGGGCGAGTTGAACGAGAAGTTGCGGGGCGCGAGCTGCTCGAAGCTGAGGCCACAGTGGGCGCAGGCGAGGTGCTCGGAGAACACCAGGGTCTCGGCCTGCGGTTCGGGCAATCCGGTCGCACGCGCCTCGTCCACCGACTCACGCGTCGGCATCACCTCGATCATCGCCAGCCCGTCGGCGAGCTGGAGCGCGGTCTCGATCGAATCGGCCAGCCGGCGCCGCATGTCCGACTTCTGCACGAGGCGGTCGACGACGACCTCGATGCTGTGCTTCTTGTTCTTCTCGAGCCGGGGCACCTCGTCGATGGGATGCACGTCGCCGTCGACCCGTACGCGCGCGTAGCCCTCGGTCGACAACTGCTGGAACAGGGCGCCGTACTCGCCCTTGCGGCCGCGGACGACCGGAGCCAGGACCTGGAAGCGGGTGCCGGCCGGCAGTTCGTGGACCTGGTCGACGATCTGTTCGGCGGTCTGGCGCGCGATCGGTCGGCTGCAGTTGGGGCAGTGCGGCTGCCCGATGCGGGCGTACAACAGTCGCAGGTAGTCGTAGATCTCGGTGATGGTGCCGACGGTCGACCGTGGGTTGCGCGAGGTGGACTTCTGGTCGATCGAGATCGCCGGCGACAGGCCCTCGATGAAGTCGACGTCGGGCTTGTCCATCTGCCCCAGGAACTGGCGCGCGTAGGCGGACAGCGACTCGACGTAGCGCCGCTGGCCCTCGGCGTAGATGGTGTCGAAGGCGAGGCTGGACTTGCCCGAGCCGGACAGACCGGTGAACACCACCAGGGCGTCGCGTGGGATGTCGAGGTCGACGTCCTTGAGGTTGTGCTCCCGGGCGCCGCGCACGACGATGCGGTCGTGGGCGTCACGACGGCGAGTGGCCACGGGCGTTCCCCTGCGCACAGGTGCGGGCACGACCGCAGTCGGCCTCGCGAACGAATGGAGGCGACGCACCGGTCGCCTTCGGCCCGGCTGGTCCCCGAGCATCGGCGAGGGTACTGGCCGATCACGCTAGCGCCATGGCGTCCGGGAGTCGAACACCTGTTCGTGTAGGCGGCGGTGGCGCGCCCGGCCGGTTCGAGCAGCGCGCGCCCCCAGGACCTCCCTAGGATCCACCACCGGACGCCGACGCATGCCGGCGTCGTCCCTCCTCCGGAGAGATCCCGTGCGCATCGCCGTCTTCAGCGCCCGCGCCTACGACCGCCGCTTCCTCGACGAGGCGAACCAGCGGTACGGACACGAACTGCACTACCTCGAGGCCAGACTCGACGCCAGCACGGTCGCGTTGGCGGACGGGTACGAGGGCGTCTGCGTGTTCGTCAACGACACCGTCGACGCCCCGACCATCGCGCAGCTCGCGGCCAACGGCACCCGTCTGCTCACGTTGCGTTCCGCCGGCTACAACCACGTCGACCTCGAGGCCGCCGAAGCCAGCGGCATCACCGTCGCCCGGGTGCCGGCGTACTCCCCGTACGCCGTCGCCGAGCACACGGTCGCGCTGATGCTCTCGGTCCAGCGCAAGATCCACCGGGCCCACAACCGGGTACGCGAGGGCAACTTCGCGCTCGACGGCCTGCTGGGCTTCGATCTGCGCAACAAGCGCATCGGCATCATCGGCACCGGCAAGATCGGCATGATCGTCGCCCGGATCATGCGCGGGTTCGGGTGCTCGATCCGCGCCTACGACCCCTTCCCCAGCGACGACGTCAAGGACCTCGGCGTCCGCTACGAGGACCTCGACACCCTCCTCGGGGAGTGCGACGTGATCACGCTGCACTGCCCCCTGACGCCGGACACCCACCACATCATCGACGACGAGGCCCTGCGCAAGACCAAGCCCGGCGTCATGATCGTCAACACCTCCCGTGGGGCGCTGATCGACACGCGCGCCGTCATCGAGGGGCTCAAGGACGGTCGTATCGGACACCTCGCCCTCGACGTCTACGAAGAGGAGGGCGACCTGTTCTTCGAGGACCTCTCGGACACGGTGATCCGCGACGACGTCTTCTCGCGCCTGCTGACGTTTCCCAACGTGCTGATCACCGCCCACCAGGCCTTCTTCACCGAGGAGGCACTGCGCAACATCGCCGAGGCGACGCTCGGCAACGCCGCGGCGTTCGCCGAGGGGCGCCGCAGCGGCAACGAGGTCCAGGTCCACGCCGTTCGCGGCTGAGTCGACGTCAGGATTGAATCGATGCGCGAGTACACCGGTCACGTCGAGCCCGACGGGGACTGGCAGGACCGACGCGACGGACACCTGTTCGTACGCAAGCTCGCCGTCGAGGAGATGGCGAACAACGTGTACGTGATCGGGTGCACGGTCACCGGCGACGCGTTGCTGGTCGACGTCGCCGCCCGTCCGGACCGGCTGCGTCACGCTCTGGAGGGATTCGAGCCCGTGGCCGCCGTGCAGACCCACGGGCACTGGGACCACGTCCGCGCCTGGGACGGCATCCGCGACGACGGCGGCATCGAGGTGTGGGGGCACGCCGGCGACGCCGCGCTGTTCCCCCGCGCGGTGGACCGCGAACTGTCCGACGGCGAGCGTCTGCCGGTCGGCGACCTCGAGGTCGAGGTGATCCACGTGCCCGGCCACACCGAGGGATCGTTGCTCTACCTCGTCCAGGGCGACGAGCGACCGCACCTGTTCAGCGGCGACACCCTCTTCCCCGGAGGACCCGGCAACACGTTCGGGAGTGCCGACAATCACCGGCGGATCATGGACGGCCTCGAGGCGAAGATCTTCGGGCGCCTCCCCGACGGGACCTGGGTCTATCCCGGCCACGGCGACGACACGACCCTCGGCGCCGAGCGCCCTCATCTGCGGGAGTGGCGCGAGCGCGGCTGGTGACGATGTCACCGCTCATCGTCGATGTCGCGCCTGATCGTCACCGGTGGCGATCAGGCGCGACACGGATGAGCTCGCATGACATGGCACCGTGCGTGGACGCGCGGCCCGGCTACCGGTTCGTACGGCGCTTGTTCCCGGTGACGGCCCGGTAGATCAGCAGCAGGATGATCGAGCCGACGATGGCGGCCACCCAGGTGGAGATGCTGAAGAACTCGTCGACCGGATCGACGTCGAAGATCAGTCCGGCGAGGAATCCACCCAGGATGGCGCCGATGACCCCGATGATCATCGTCACGATGATGCCGCCCGGGTCGTCGCCCGGCAGCAGGGCCTTCGCGATCGCGCCGGCCAGCAACCCGAGGATGAGAAACGCGATGATGCCCATCTGGGCCTCCTTGTCCAGGTGCGACGTGGGTGTCTGCCCGGTCAACCATAAAGGGATGCCGCACACCGGGCCGGCCCACTCGGCCAGTCCGCGGCCAGTGCCAGGGCGGTCCGAGACCAGCCTGGGTCATCCGTACGCGTCGAGCCAGAACTCCAGGCCGGCCAGGATCGCGTGCATGCGGAGGTCGTCAGGCCGTTCGCGCCGACGTGCGTGCCGTCGTAGCGACGACACGAACACGTGGCGGCCCCGTCGGGGAGAGACGACGGGGCCGCAGCGGCACGGGACGAAGGTGCCGACGGCACTGTCCACGTCCTACCGCGGTAGGCGCAAGTAGAAGCGCCCTCGACCTCGCACTGCCCGAGACGCCCGTTCGGGGACGACGCGACAGGAACGGTCCGACCGGCCCCGACCGCGCGAGCATTGCCGCCGACCGTGGGGACGGGTATCCATTCGGCCGCAACCGAACCTCGGCGTGGTCCGTGGATGTGGTCCTGCTCGGCGCCGGCGCCGTCGCCATCCTGGTCGGCGTCCTCCTCACGCATCTCGAACGCTGGTCGATCTCGCCGCCGCTCCTGGGGCTGCTGACCGGGGTCGTCCTCGGGCCCCCGCCTGCTCGACGCGGTCAGCATCCCGGCACCCGAGCAGTTGCGCGTCCTGCACGTCGCCGCCCGGCTGCTGCTCGCCGTCGCGCTGATGGCGACGGCGCTGCGGTATCCGGTCGACGAGGTGCGCGGCCACGTGCGGGAACTGGCGCTGCTCCTGCTCGTCGTGCTGCCGGCGATGGCGACCGTCCTGGCCGGCGGCGCGGTCTGGTTGCTCCAGTTGCCGCTCGGCGTGGCCCTGGTGCTCGGCGCCGCCCTGTCCCCCACCGACCCGGTGCTCGCCTCCGGGATCGTGACCGGCAAACCGGCCGAGGAGGACATCCCGCGCACGGACCGCCGCCTGTTGTCGCTCGAGTCCGGCTTCAACGACGGGCTCGCGCGACCATTCGTCCTGCTGGCGATCGCGGCGGCGGCGGGCGGCTCCCTCGCCTCCGAGCTCGGTCGGGCGATGGCCGAGGTCCTCGGCGGCGTCTCGCTCGGCGCCGCCGGCGGGTTCGTCGCCGGACGCGCCATGCGCTGGGCCGAGCAGCATCGCGAGATGAACCGCGCGATCCGCTCGCTGTACACGCTCGTCCTGGCCGCGTTCCTCCTCGGTGCCGGTGGGCTGCTCGGGGTCAACGACCTGTTGGCGGTGTTCGTCGCCGGACTCGTGCACGGCGGCGTCATCAGCAGCGGCGACCGGGAACGCGAGATGGCCGTCGACGAGACCCTCAACCAGTTCCTGGTGATCCCGGTGTTCGTGCTGCTCGGGGTCGTGCTGCCGTGGGACGGCTGGGCGGAGCTGGGCTGGGCCGGACCCGGCTTCGTGGTGGTGGCGTTGCTGCTGCGCCGGCTGCCGGTCGTGGTCGCCCTGCGCCGTCCACTGCGGGCGTCGCCGGCCCAGGTCACCTGGCTCGGTTGGTTCGGCCCGATCGGCGTGGCGGCGGTGCTGTACCTCGGTCAGGCACACCAGGAGGGCGTGACCGATCCCCGGCTGTGGACGGCAGGCAGCCTCGTCGTCGCCGTCAGCACGGTGGTCCACGCCATCACTGCCGGGCCCGCCCGCCTGCTGTATCGCCGGACCGGACGGCTCTACGCCTCGGCGGGCGAGTCGGCAAGCGGCACGGTGTAGCAGAAGGTCGCGCCCTTGCCGGCGTCGCTCTCGACCCAGATCCGACCGCCCTGCCCCTCGACCAGCGCCTTCGCGGTGTGCAGTCCGAGGCCGGTGCCGCGAACGACCCGGTCCGAGCGGTTGTGCAGGCGCGAGAACGGCAGGAAGAGCCCGGCCTGCTCCTCCGGGCTGATGCCCACACCTTCGTCGCGGACCCGGACGACCTGGTGGTCGAGCCCGGGCTCGATGGTGACCTGCACGGCCGCCGTCTCCGGCGAGAACTTGACCGCGTTGGTGAGCAGGTTGGTGAGGATCTGCAGCTGGCGGTCGGCGTCGGCCCGGACCCGTCCGAGATCGGCACCGGCGGCCACGTCGATCCGACGGCCCGTGGCGCCGTGGACGTCGGTCACCGCCCGCTCGACGACATCGCGGAGACGGACGTCGTGCAGGTCGTAGGTGAAGTTGCCCGACTGGATCCGCGCCACCGTCAGGATGTCCGCGGTCAGCCGTTCGATCCGGCGGATGCTCGCCAACGCCGTGTCGAGGTGGTCGTCGACGACGTCGTCCGGCATGTCGGGCCAGTTGTCACGCAGCAGCCCGAGCAGCGCCGAGACCACGGTCGTCGGGCTCTGGATGTCGTGGACGACCATGGAGACGAACTCGTTGCGCAGGGCGTCGCGTTCGCGCATCTCGTCGAGCATCGCCTCGAGCTCGCGCTGTCGGGCCTGCAGGGCGTCGCGGTCCTGACGGGCCGAGGTGAGCTCCTGCTCGAGCAGGGCGACGAGGCGCGCGTGCGCATCCAGCCCGCCCGGCTCGTGCAGTGCCTGGCTCGGCAGCACGTGGGTGTGGCGTTCCATGACCGCACCGAAGGCCTCAGCGGCCTCCGGCTGGTTGAACCCGTGCATCGGATAGGCGCAGAACAGCACGAACGGGTGCTCGTGGGCGAGGTCGTTCCACGCGTCCTCGAGCTCGACGACCGCGGTGACGTTGTCACGTTCCCACAGCAGCGCGACCATCTCGCCGAAGACGTTGACCTCGCGGCCGCCGGTGCCGGCACGGGCCAGCACCTCGCCGACGACGCGGCGGAACGCCTGACGGTCGGTGACCGCGTCCCGCAGGAACTGATCGATCAGGTCGGAGGCGTCGAGCAGGATCAGTGCGTCGGCCTCGATGGCCGCCTCGACGTCGACCCCCTCGGTCCGCAGCGCCGCCGCGAACTGCTCGCGGTGCGCCGGCGTGGCGACGACCACACCGGCATCGCCGGCACGGAGGGCCGGCGCGAGGAACGAGGCCACGGCGTCGGCGAGGTAGGTCTCGTCCTCGTAGAACCCGACGAGGTGGTCACCCGGCCCGTGACCGGCGACCGAACGGCGCACGTTCGAGGTCGCCAGCTGCGGCAGCTGCTTCACCGACTCGTTCTTTCCTTGCATGACGTGGAATCGGTCGCGACGGTACCCCAGCAGTTCGGCCGGGGAGGACCGGCCGAACGTCCGCTCACACGATGCCGCGCACGGCCAGCGTCGACGCCATCACCGCGCCGAAGACCAGCACCAGGGCGACGAGGAGGCCACGGCCCGCGGCCTGGTGGGCGTCGACGGCCATCTGCTGCCTGCGGCCACGCTTGACCCCGACGTGTGCGGCGACCAGCGCCAGCAACGCGAGGACGGGGTGCACGTAGCGGAGCAGCGCCGACGGGTGGTCCCAGTACTGCCCCATGCCGTAGATCACCAGTCCCACCAGCACCTGGATGTCGAGCAACACGGCCGCCGCGACGTAGGGACCAGCAGCGAACTCACGCGCGTCGCGGGCGCGACCGAACGCCGCCACGACGGCGACGAGCACCACCGCGGCCACCACGTAGCCGGTGAACTGGTGGATCGTGGTCACGACATCCACGGGCTGCCTCCTGATCGCGGCGCAGCCTAGCCGCCACCGTCGTCCGTCCTGGTCAGGCCCTGAGCCCGCGGCCGGACCATCCACGGCACCGCCGAGCACGAATGTCCACGAGGCAGCGACGTCGGCGTTCGGAGGGCACATGGAGTTCCTGCACCTCCTGGCACCGCCGGTCCGAGGGTGGCTGGACGAGCGGCTCGGCGAGGTCGACCAGCGGCTGCACGCGCTGGCCGGATCGGCCACGCCCTTGACCGATCGCAGCGGACGCCACCTGCTGTCGGCCGGCGGCAAGCGCTTCCGCCCCCTGGTCACCCTGCTGGTGGCCGCGGCCCTCGATGCCGACGCCACCCCCGCCAGGATCCGGGACGCCGCGGCGTCCGTTGAGCTGCTGCACCTGTCGACGCTCTGTCACGACGACGTCATCGACGGTGCCGCCACCCGGCGCGGCGTCCCGAGCGTGAATGCACGATGGGGCGAGCGGCTGGCCGTCGCCGTCGGGGACCGGCTGACCGCCCTCGCGTTCGAGGCGGCCGCCGGCGTCGGTGACGAGCTGCCGGCGCTGATGTCGCGGACGTACCGCCGACTGGTCGAGGGAGAGCGGCTCGAGACCCGCCTCGTCGGTCGGCTCGACGGCGGACCCGGCGCCTACCTCGACGTCGTCGACGGCAAGACGGCGTCGCTGCTCGCCGCGGCCGCACGGGCCGGAGCGGTGACCACGGACACACCGGGCGCGGTGCGCGCCGGGATCGAGTCCTGGGGGCGGACCGTGGGCGTCGCGTTCCAGCTGGCCGACGACCTGCAGGACCTCACCGCGACGGAAGCGCGTGCCGGCAAGCCCGTCGGTCGCGACCTCGAACTCGGCGTCTACACGTGGCCGGTACTGGACGCGAGCGCGTCGCGGACCGGCGCGCGACTGCGTACGGTGTTGGCAGCCCCGCCGCCTCATCCACCGCGGGTCGTCGAGGAGGCGATGGGCATCGTCCGCAGCAGTGGCTCCCTCGAACGGGCCGACGCGCTGGTGCAGCGCCTGCTCGACCGCGCCGACCACCACCTCGAGATCCTGCCGCCGGGGCCGGCATGTTCCGCTCTGCGGGCACTGTCGCGGACGCTGGTCCCAGCCGCCGCGCCCGTCCGCACCCCTGCCGGGGTCGGGGCATGAGGGGTGATGCCGTCTGGCCCGAGGTCAGCGCCCTGATCCGGACGCACTCGCGGACGTTCTGGCTCGGCAGTTGCCTGATGACCGGCGACCGGCGACGCGCGGCCCGGGCCGTCTACGCCGCCTGCCGGATCGGTGACGACGCCGCCGACCTGTCGTCGCGCCCGCAGGAATCGGTCGCCGACTGGCAGACGCGCGTCGAGCGGGCCTATCTGGGGCGTCCCGTCGCGCCGTGGGAGCGCGCCCTCGCCTGGGCGGTACGCCGCTACCCCGTGCCCCGCAGCGCCTTCCACGCACTCGCCGACGGGTTCCGTGCCGACCTCGAGCCGGTTCGGCTCGGCACGATGGCAGAGCTCGACCGGTACTGCTATCAGGTCGCCGGCACCGTCGGGCACATGATCGCCCCGATCTGCGGCGCCGCCGGCGTGGAGGCCGAGGACGCGGCGGACCAGCTGGGACGCGCGATGCAGCTCACCAACCTCCTGCGTGACGTCGGTGAGGACCTGGCTCGGGACCGGATCTACCTCCCGACGCAGCTGATGCACGAGTACGGGGTGGAAGCCATCGACCTGCACCTCGACCGGCGTCGCCCCGGGTACCGGCGGCTGATGGAACACCTGGCACACGACGCGGAGCGTCGGTACGCGATCGGGCTCGACGGACTGCACCACCTCCGCCACCACCGCACGGCGATCGCGTTCGCCGCGGTGCAGTACCGCGGCATCCTCGACGAGCTGCGTGCCAGCGGCTGGGACAACCTGCGCCGTCGCGCGGTCGTCCCCGCGGGCCGGCGTGCGCAGTTGCTGGTCACCGCCGGCTCGACGGCTCGGGCGGCCACGCGCGAACCCGGTCGGACGGGCGGAGGTGTCCGTGCCGTGCGTCTGGGCGCGGGAGGAGTGCGGTGACCTACCTGCAGTTCCACCTCGTCTTCCTGCTGCCGCCGCTGGCGCTGCTGTCCGTACCGGTCCTGCGCACCCTGCGGCAGCGTCCGTTCCTGGCCGCCGGGCTCGCGGTCCTGGTGGGCGTGGCGTACCTGTGGACCACGCCGTGGGACAACTACCTCGTCGCTACCGGTGTCTGGGGGTACGGCGACGGGCGCGTCCTCGGCACCCTCTGGTACGTGCCGATCGAGGAGTACCTGTTCTTCGGCCTGCAGACGCTGCTCACCGGCGGCTGGACCCTGCTGCTGATGCGGCGGGCCGACCTGCTCAACCCCCCGCCGCCCGACCGACGCACCGCCGGCACGACCGTCGCGGCGTGGCTGGCCGCGATCGGACTCGCCGCCGCACTGACCATCTTCGCCCCCACGCGTTACCTGGGGCTGATCCTGGCCTGGATCGGACCGCCGCTCGCCGTGCAGTGGTGGTACGGCGGGCGGTGGTTGGCCGAGCGGTTGCGGACGCTGTGGCCGGCCGTCGCCGTCCCGACGGTCTACCTGTGGCTGGCCGACGGGTACGCGATCGCCAACGGCATCTGGTCCATCTCGGAGCGCTACACCACCGGCCTGGCGCTCGGTCCGTTGCCGATCGAGGAGGCGACGTTCTTCCTCGTCACCAACCTGGTGGTCGCGCAGGGACTGATCCTGTTCGCGTCGGTGCGTCGCGAGGAGCTCGCATGGGCCCGCTGAGGTGGCTGCGTCGCACGGTCGTCGGGTTCCTGCTCGCCCGGATCGCCGTCAACGTGGTCAACCTCACGACGTTCCCACGGCTGCGCCCGTCGTCACGCGACGACCTCGCGCAGGTGTCGATCCTGGTTCCCGCACGCGACGAGGCCGCGACCCTCCCGCTGACGCTGCAGGGCCTGGCCGCCCAGGGCGCCGGTGAGGTCCTTGTGCTCGACGACCATTCCGAGGACGGCACGGCCGAGATCTCCGCGGCCGTCGACGGCGTCGACGTGCTGACCGGCGCTCCGCTGCCCGACGGCTGGCTGGGCAAGGCCTGGGCGCTGGAGCAACTGGCGGAGAAGGCGCGCGGGACGTGGTACGTGTTCACCGACGCCGACGTCCACTGGGAGCCGGGGGCCGTCGCCGGCTTCCTCGACGCCCTGGACGACCAGCAGGCGCGCGTCGGTTCGATCTTCCCGACGCAGGACACGCGCACGTGGGGCGAGCGGCTGACCGTGCCGGTCATCGACGAGGTGCTGCTGTCCGGGCTGCCGTACCCGATCCTGCACGCCGACGTGTCGCCGCTGGCGGTCTCGCTCAACGGGCAGGCCATCGCCGTCCACCGTGACGTCTACGCCGCCATCGGAGGGTGGGCGGCCGTCCGCGGACGCATCGTCGAGGACGTCGCCTTCGGGCGGCTCGCCCGGCGCGAAGGACACGAGGTCGCCCTCGTGCTCGGCGACGGCGTGGTGCACACCCGCATGTACCGCGGCTACCGCGAGGCACTGGCCGGGTTCGGGAAGAACCTCCTGACCGCCCACGGGCGCAGCCGTGCGCTGCTCCTCGCCGACGTGGCCTGGCACGCGGCCGCCTACACCCTGCCCGCCGTCCTGGCCCCACGCGTCCGCTCCTGGCGCCTGCCGCTCGTCCTCGGCATCGTCCAGCGAATCGTCGTCGGCGCCACGACCCGCCGCCATCCGGCCGAGGCGCTGCTCGCCCCGCTGTTGCCGCTGGCCGGCTTCCCCGTCGCCCTCCGCGCGCTCCGCCGGCGTCAGCACTGGAAGGGTCGCAGCTTCGAGGTGGCACGATGAGGCGAGCGCGCACCGACCTGCCCTCGCCCGTGGGCCATCCCGTCCACGGCCACCTCGGTCGGTGGGGCACCGAGCCGATCGCCCTGCTCGAGGAAGGCGCGGCACTCGGCCCCGTGTTCGAACTCCGCCTGCCGCGCCGCCCGGCGCTGGTCGGCTCGTCGCCGGCCTGGAACCGTTTCGTGCTGCGCGACGGCGACACGTTCGTCGCCCGGCGCAGCATGGCGGCACTCGTTCCCCACCTGCGCGGCGGGATCATCACCACCGACGCGCCGGCGCACCGACCGCGACGCGTCGTGCTCGAACCGCGGTACCGCGACGTCGACGGCCTGCGGGCGCGGGTGCGCGCGAGCCTGGACTCGGTGGCCCCACCGGATGAGTTCGATGCCCTCCAGTGGGCGATGCGGGCCGTGCCCGTGATGCTCAACGCGGCGCTGTTCTCGGGACGATTCCCTCCGTCGCTGCTGGCCACCTATCTCCATCCGCTGGAGCAGGGCATGCCACACGCCCTGCTCCCCCGGCCACGCGCACGTCGTGCGGTCCGCCGTGAACTCGCGCGGCAACTCCAGCGGCGTCGGAAGGAACCCGGGACCGACGACCTCGCCGCGGCGATGGCCGGCGTCCCCGGTGCCGTCGAGGAACTGCGCGTCGGCCTGGCAGCGGGCTTCGACACCAGCGCGCACACCCTGGCCTGGGCCTTGTGGTATCTGGCGTCGTATCCCGAGTGGCAGCCGCAGAGCCGCCGGCGTGCCGCGGTCGACGAGGTGCTGCGTCTGCACCCCCCGGGCTTCATCGGCTCTCGGCGCGTGGCGCGGAACACCACGTTCGAGGACGTCCCGCTGCGGGCCGGAACGCTGGTCTTCTACAGCCCGTTGCTGACCCACCGGCGTCCGGAGCTGTGGACACACCCGGACCGCTTCGACCCGACACGGTTCGAGACCGGAATTCGTGCCTGGACCTACATCCCCTTCGGTGCCGGGCAACGAACCTGCCTCGGTACCCATCTCGCCCGCCTCATGCTCGACGAGGCGATCGACCTGGTCCTGCAACGCCCCCTGCACGCCGGTCACGGGGACCCGAGCCCCGTCGCCGCGGTCACCATCGCGCCGCGCGGTCCCCTTCCCGTGATCCGCGGGCGTGTGGCAGCTACCACCGACGTCGGCGCCACGACCGGCCCCGCAGAAAGCAGACGACCGTGACCCGTGCACTCGTCCTCGGCGCCGGCATCGGTGGCCTCTCCGCGGCGGCGAGGCTCGCCCACGCCGGCTACCAGGTCCAGGTCCACGAACGGCTGCCGCGTCCCGGCGGCCGCAGCAACCTCATCGAGCGCGACGGCTTCCGGATCGACACGGGCCCGAGCATCCTGCTGATGCGCGACATCGTGGAGGGCACCTTCGCCGACGTCGGCGCCGACCCGGCCGAGTACGTCTCGATCCGGCGCCTCGATCCCGCCTACAAGGTCTTCTTCGCCGACGGCTCCCGGATGGAGGCCAAGGTCGACCGGGCCGAACTCCGTGCCGAACTCGACGCGATCGAACCCGGGGCCGGCGCCCGCTTCGACGACTTCGCCGAGATCGGTGGCCGCCTCTACCGCGGCGCCCGCGAACACTTCGTCGAGCGCAACTTTCGCACGCTCCGGGAGATGTTCGGCATCTCCAACCTGCCCCAGTTCGTCTCGCTGCGGGTCTACGAGCCGATGCACAAGCTGGTCGGCCGACACTTCAGCGACGAACGCCTGCGGCAGCTGTTCACGTTCAACGCCATGTACATCGGCATGAACCCGTTCACCGCACCGGCCATCTACGCGCTCCTGCCCTACAACGACACCGTCGAGGGGGTCCACTTCGCCGACGGCGGCATGTACGGACTCGTCGAGGGCCTCGTGCGACTGTGCCAGGACCTCGGCGTCGAGATCGTCTGCGACCATCCGGCCACCGGCGTGATCGAGCGGAACGGTCGCGCAGCCGGACTGCGATTCGCCGACGGCGACCTCGAAGCCGACCTGACCCTCGTCAACGCCGACTGGCCGTGGGCGCAGCGGCGCCTGCTGGACCGCGAGCCGCGTCATCCGCTGCCGGGCCGGAAGCTGCGCTACGGACCCTCGGCGATGAACTTCTACCTCGGTGTCCGTGGGGACCTCTCGGGCCTGCGGGCCCACAACGTGGTCTTCGGTGGCGACTACGCCGGCAACTTCGCCGACGTGTTCGCCGGTCGGGTGCACGAGCGGCCGTCGTACTACGTGCACGTGCCGACGCTGGTCGATCCCTCGCTCGCGCCCGACGGCCACCACATCGCCTACGTGCTCGTCCCCCACAGCAACTCGGACGCCCCCATCGACTGGGCCAGCGAGCGCGACCGCGTCCGCGACTACGTGCTGACCGACCTCGCCGACAAGGGGTTCGACCTGCGCGACCGGATCGTGCTCGAAGAGGTCATCGACCCGCCGCGGTGGGCCGAGGAGTTCTCGCTCGAGCGCGGCGCGACCTTCGGTCTCTCGCACGGCGTGTCGCAGGTCGGCTACCTGCGTCCGCACAACAAGGATCCCCACCTCGACGACCTGTACTACGTCGGCTCCTCGACCCATCCCGGGGCGGGCGTACCGATGGTGATGCTCTCGGCCCGCCTGGTCACCGAACGGATCGCCGACGAACACCCGCCCGTACGACTCGGGCAGGTCGTGCATGGCTGATCCCCTCGTCGTCCGCAAGCGTCGCCACCTCGACGTGTGCCTCGAGGAACCGGTCGGGTTTCAGACCCGCACCACCGGGCTCGAGGACGTCGAGGTGCCCTACTCCGCGTTGCCAGGGCTGCACCGCGACGAGGTGGAGCTGGGTACCGACCTGCTCGGACGACGGCTGCGTGCGCCGTTCCTGATCGGGGCGATGACCGGCGGCGAGGAACGTGGTGGCCCGATCAACCGGGCACTCGCCGAGGCGGCCCAGCGCTGCGGCGTCGGCTTCATGCTGGGCTCCCAGCGGGTCATGCTCGAGCACCCGCGGACCCGCGCGAGCTTCCAGGTCCGCGACCTGGCCCCCGACGTCCTGCTCGTCGGCAACCTCGGGCTGGCCCAGTTCGTGGCCGGCTACACGCCGCGCGACGCGGAACGGGCGGTCGCCGCCGTCGACGCCGACGCCCTCGCCGTGCACTGCAACCCGCTGCAGGAAGCGGTCCAGGGCGGCGACGTCGACTTCCGACACGGCCGGGAACGCCTGGCCGAACTGGCCGCGGCACTGTCCGTACCCGTGGTCGTGAAGGAGGTCGGGCACGGCATCGGCCGCCGGACCGCCCGGCAGCTTCGGGACATCCCACTGGGCGCTGTCGATGTCGCGGGAGCCGGCGGGACCTCGTGGGCACGGGTCGAGCAGTTCGTCCGGCACGGCCGCGTGACCCAGCCGGATCTGGCAGAACTGGGCGTCCCCACCGCACGGGCGCTCGTCGAGGTGGCCGCGGAGCTGCCGACGGTCCCCAGGATCGCTTCGGGGGGCATCCGCAGCGGGACCGATGCCGCGCGCGCCCTGCTGCTCGGCGCCTCCGCCGTCGCCGTCGCACGGCCGCTGCTGCGCCCGGCGTTGGAGGGCGCCGACGCCGTCGCGGCGTGGATCGACGCATTCCTCGACGAGTTGCGCACCGTGCTGTTCGTGGCCGGCGTCCGCGACGTCGGGTCGCTGCGCGCGATGGGACGGGTCGCGGACCCGGCCATTCCGACGATCAGCGGCTGACCGTGCCGTCGGCGACGGGGGCGGCGGCATCGGCGAGCAACCGCAGGTCGTCGGGCCCTACTAGGCGCACCCGGTCCTTCCCGGAGTACTTCACCGAGTACAGCGCCTCGTCGGCGCGCCGCATCAGGTTGTCGTGGGTCTCGCCGAAGGTCGACGTCGCGCCGCCCACACTGGCCGACATGGTCAGGCTCACCGACCCCACCTGCGCCGGCAGCCGCAACTGCTCGTGCAGACGCTCGGCCAGCAGCGCGAGCTCGCCGAGGTCGGCCGCCTCCTCGATGAGCACCGCGAACTCGTCGCCGCCGATGCGCGCCGGCGTGTCGATCTGACGCACCGTCGTCTCGAGGCGGCGTGCCACCTCGACCAGCAGGGCGTCGCCGACCTGGTGTCCGTAGGTGTCGTTGACCGGCTTGAAGTCGTCGAGGTCGATCATCAGGACGGCGACGGGCACATGGGTGCGCTTGCTGCGCTCGACCGCGTGCTGGAGCCGATCGAAGAAGAGCGCACGGTTGGCCAGTCCGGTGAGCGGGTCGTGGAACGCCCGATGGACGATCTCGGCCTCGAGCGCCTTGCGTTCGGTGACGTCGCGGGCGTTGAGCACGAAACCGCCGCCGTCGCGGGCCGTCATCTGGCTCTCGACGTCCCGCCATTCGCCGCTGGCGGTCCGGAAGCGGCACGCGATCTCGACGCTTTCGGCGGTGAAGATGCCGCGCATGGCCTCCTGGACCGACTCGCGGTCCTCGGGGTGCACGAGTTCGAACACGCTGCGGCCCAGCACGTCCTCGTTGCGATGACCGAACCGCTGCTCACCGGCCGGGTTCACCATCGTGATGCACCCGACCTGGTCGAGAAGGGCGATCACGTCGGAGGAGTGGTTGATGATGCTGGACAGGCGGGCCTCGCGGGCGGCGAGCTTGCTGAGCAGGACGACGCGCTCCTCGGCCAGGCCGACCTCGACGGCGAACCGGTGCAGCAACTCGAGCAGGTCGTCGTCGGGATGGTCCGGGCAGTACAGCAGGACGGCCGCACGGGGCCGCTCCGCCCGCGGCAACGGGACCATGACGTAGGCGGGGTAGAACGGGGTCGATTCGCCGACGTGCTGCAGTTCGCGTGCGACCTGGCCGTCCAGCACGACCGGCCGGCCGAGCTCGAACACGCGGAGTACCTGGCCGGGCAGCACGGCGGCCTGGACCCCGTTCCCCCGGTTGCCGCGCGTCGAGGCGACGGCGCGGAACTCGTCGTCGGCCGCCTCCCAGACGACGGCGATCGCGCCGGGGATCTCGGTCAGGTCTACGCCGGTGCGGGCGACCTCCTCGAAGATGTCGCTCGGGTCGCTGACGTGGGTCAGGGCGACGACGGACTGCAGCAGCCGGTGCTCGCGCCGGGCGGCCCGGTCGCTGCGCTCGGCCGTCCGGCGGACGACGCGGGCGAACGAGGTCGCCACCACGAGCATGACCCCGAGGGCGACGGCGGTGCCGGGACGCGGCACCTCGCCGACCTGCGCCCGTGCCAGCTCCCACACCACCACCGACACCAGCGCGAGCACGTAGGCCCGGCGGGCCGTCGCGTGGAACCCGCGCTGGAACGCCGTGACGAACAGCAGCGGGAACAGGTACAGGTGGTTGTCGAAGAGGATTCCCGTCGCGGCCAACGGGACGAAGACCGTGACGTCGACGAGCAGCGAGCGGTCGCCCCAGCGCTGCATGGCGTGCGCCCAGGCAGCGAGTCCGCACGCCGCCAGTGCCGCACCCGGCCACAGCCGCGGTGCGACGTCGAGGATCTGCACGACGATGCACGCCGACATGGCGAGGGTGAACAACCCGAACAGGCGGCGGAACCGCTCGACGAGTTGCGCACCGCCTGGCGCCTCGCGCGTGTCCAGCATCCCCACCGCTCCGTCTCGTTCCCGTTTCCGGGGCTCCCAAGCACCCATCGGCACGGACGGACGGTCGATAAAGGCCCAGATGGCACAGGATGCCGTCGGGCTAGTCAGCGACGCGTGGTCAGACGTTCGCGGCTTCCATCGCGGCCAGCTCGCGCTTGAGGTCGGCGAGCTCGTCGCGCAGGCGGGCCGCGAACTCGAAACGCAGGCCCGCGGCTGCCTCGTGCATCTCCTCCTCGAGACGCTGGATGAGCGCCCGCAGATCCTCCTGCGGCACCTCCGAGACGTCGACGAGGTCGCGTGACACCGGCGCCTCGTCCGGCTGGTAGGCCTCGCCCTGCTCCTCGGCCCGGACCGCCGCGATGATGTCGCCGACGCGCTTGCGGACCGTCTGCGGATCGATGCCGTGCTCGAGGTTGTACGCCAACTGCTTCTCGCGACGTCGTTCGGTCTCGTCGAGGGCACGACGCATCGAGTCGGTGACGTGGTCGGCGTACATCACCACCTCGCCGTCGACGTTGCGGGCGGCACGCCCGATCGTCTGGATCAGCGAGGTCTCCGAGCGCAGGAACCCTTCCTTGTCCGCGTCGAGGATCGCGACCAGCGACACCTCGGGCAGGTCGAGACCCTCCCGGAGCAGGTTGATGCCCACGAGGACGTCGAACTCGCCCAACCGCAGTCCCCGCAGGATCTCGACCCGCTCCACGGTGTTGATGTCGGAATGCAGATACCGGACGCGGACGCCGTGCTCGAGCAGGTAGTCCGTGAGGTCCTCGGCCATCTTCTTGGTCAGCGTGGTGACCAGCACCCGCTGGTCGCGGTCGGTGCGCTGCCGGATCTGCTCCATCAGGTCGTCGATCTGACCCGTCGTCGGCTTCACCACGACCTGGGGGTCGACCAGCCCGGTCGGACGGATGATCTGCTCGGCGATGGTGTCGGACTCGCGGCGTTCGTAGGCACTGGGCGTGGCGGAGATGAACAGCCGCTGCCCGATCCGGTCGAGGTACTCGTCGAAGGTCAGCGGCCGGTTGTCGAACGCCGACGGCAGCCGGAACCCGTGCTCGACCAACGACTCCTTGCGGGAGCGATCGCCCTCGTACATGCCGCCGATCTGGGGCACGGTCACATGCGACTCGTCGAGGAACACCACGAAGTCGTCGGGGAAGTAGTCGAGCAGCGTGTACGGGGCCGTGCCGGGGGCCCGCCCGTCGAAGTGGCGCGAGTAGTTCTCGATGCCGTTGCAGAAGCCGACCTCGCGGATCATCTCGAGGTCGTAGTTGGTCCGCATCCGCAGACGCTGGGCCTCGAGCAGCTTGCCCTGGCGCTCGAGTTCGGCGAGCCGTTCCTCGAGTTCGGCCTCGATGGAGGCCTGCGCGCGCACGACGGCCTCGGTCGAGGAGACGTAGTGCGACGCAGGGAACACCCCCACCTGCTCGACCGGCCGCGAGACCTCGCCGGTCAGGGGGTCGACGCGCACGATCCGATCGATCTCGTCGCCGAAGAACTCGACGCGAACAGCGCGTTCGTCGTCGGCCGGGAACACCTCGAGCGTGTCGCCGCGGACCCGGAAGGTCCCGCGGATCAGGTTGAGGTCGTTGCGCGCGTACTGCAGATCGACGAGCTTGCGCATCGCCGACTCGAGCCCGACCTCCTCGCCCGAGCGCAGCCACAGAATCTTGTTCTCGTACTCGTGCGGCGAGCCGAGGCCGTAGATGCACGACACCGAGGCGACCACGACCACGTCGCGGCGCGACAGCAGGGCCATGGTGGCGCGGTGACGGAGGCGGTCGATCTCGTCGTTGATCGACGAGTCCTTCTCGATGTAGGTGTCGCTGGAGGCGATGTAGGCCTCGGGCTGGTAGTAGTCGTAGTACGAGACGAAGTACTCGACGGCGTTGTCGGGCAGGAAGTCGCGGAACTCGTTCGCCAGCTGCGCCGCGAGCGTCTTGTTGGGCGCCATGACCAGGCAGGGTCGCTGCAGCCGTTCGAGCACCTTCGCGGCCGTGAACGTCTTGCCCGTGCCGGTGGCGCCGAGCAGCGTCACCGCCCGTTCCCCCGCCTCGAACGCCGCCGCGATCTCCTCGATCGCGCGCGGCTGGTCACCGGAGGGCGTGAAGTCGCTGACCACCCGGAACCGGCCGTCTCCGGCGCGGCGCTCGTCGAGGTCGCGACGGCGGGCGGCGAAGGGCGTGGTGGGCTCGGGCATGGGCCCGAGCGTACCCGCGGGTCCCGGACGGTCCCCGACCGCATCTCACCGGTTGCGGCGACGCCCCGGGCTCGAGACCGCCGATGCGCTGCGAGGGTGCGGGTCAGGACCGGCCGTTGCCCGAACCGTTCCCCCCGCCGTGGTCGACGACCGCGCGGGCCACGTCGCGCAGCCGTCGGTTGGCGTCCTGGGAGGCCTTGCGCAGCAGGGCGAACGCCTGGTCCGCGTCGCAGCCCTCGCGGGCCATGAGCACGCCCTTCGCCTGCTCGATCACGACCCGGCTGGCGAGCGCCTCCTGCAGCTGCTCGGCCAGGCGGCTGACGCGCAGGAAGGCGCGCGCGTTGGCCACCGTGCTGGCCGCAGGCGCCGCGATGCGGTGCAGCAGTTCACGGTCGGCGGTCGAGAACCCTCCGGCCTCGCCGCCGAAGACGTTCAGTGCGCCGATCACGACGCCGTTCACCGCGAGCGGCACCGCGACGACCGAACGGAACCCGAGTTCGACGGCGCGCTGAGCCACCTCCGGCCAGCGCCCGTCGTCGACGAAGTCGGCGACGTGCTGGGTCTCGCCCGACTCCAGCGCCTCGATGCACGGGCCCTCGACCAGCTCGTACTGCACGACGTCGACCAGTTCCGCGTCCTCACTGCTGCGCGCCGCCGTGCGGTACCTGCCGCCATCGTCGACGACCGTGACACTGACGGCCGCCGACGTGCTGACGGCACGGGCCGTCAGCTCGAGCACCTGCGTCAGCAGCTCGTCGAGCGTGGCGTCCTCGACGAGCAGTGCCGTCAGCTCCTCGAGCGTCGCCAGATAGGCGCGTTCGGCGTCGACGTCGTCACCGACGGCACCGTCGAGCGCCAACGCCATGTCCAGTTGCTCCACCTCGCCACCACCCCAGAGCAGATCCCCGAGCGAACCAGATGCGCGACCCCGCTCCCGCGCAGGATACCCCGTTCCGAGCTGCCGCCGGCCTTCAGCCGGCTTGCGCGGCCGTCACGAGTCGACCGTGCAGGTCGTCGGCCGCGCGGAGAAGTGTCGCCAGGTCCCCGTCGTTGACCAGGACGTGGGTGGCGTGTCGACGACGCTCGTCGTCGGTGCACTGCGCGGCCAGCCGCGCGCGGGCGTCGTCCTCACGCAGGCCGCGCTGGTCGACCAACCGACGCAACCGCACCGGCTCGGGGGCCAGCACGACCACCACGGCGTCGAACCGGCCCGTCTGCCCCGTCTCGATCAGCAGCGGGTGGTCGACGACCGCGAGGCGGGACTGCGGCCGGCCGTCATCGGCATCCAGCGCCGCGATGCGCTCGGCGATGCGGGCCGCGATCCGCGGATGCATGATCCGGTCGAGCTCGCGCCGAGCCTCGTCGTCGGTGAACACCACGTCGGCGAGCCCCTGGCGGTCGAGCCGTCCGGCGTCGTCGACCAGGTGCGCGCCGAAGCGCGCCGCGATGTCGGCGAGCGCGGGCTCACCCGGCTCGACGATCTCACGCGCGACCAGGTCGGCGTCGAGGACCGTGGTCCCGAGCTCGGCCCAGCGGCGAGCGACGGTCGACTTGCCACTGCCGATGCCGCCGGTCAGGCCGACCAGGAACATGTGCCACCTCGGGGTCGCGCGCGAGGACGCAGTGCGCCCCGGCCAGGGGCCGGGGCGCGTGCGTGGATCAGGAGGGGCTCATGCCTCGTCGGAGTCCTCCGTGGCCGCCTCGTCGGCGTCCGTGGTGTCCGCCGCAGGCTCCTCGGCGTCCGGCGTCTCCGCGTCGGCGTCGGTCTGCGCCTCGACGGCCGGCTCCTCGACGGCCGGCGCCTCCTCGGCAGCCGGCTCGGCGGGAAGCTCGGCCTCGGCGAGCGCCATCTCCTCGGGGGTCGGCTCGGCGTCGCGACCGAAGCCCGCCTGCGCGAACGCGGCGGCCAGCGTGCCACCTGCCGGGGCCTCGTCGCCACCGGAGGAGTACGCCGTCGAGACGGCCGGACCGGCGTCGTAGGGGTCCTGCTCGACGGGAGCGGCGTCCGGCGCCTGTGCCTGCTTCAGCGACAGGCTGATACGACGCCGCACGGTGTCGATGTCGATGACCTTGACCTCGATCTTGTCACCGACGTTGACCACGGCCTCGGGGACCTCGACGTGACGGTCCGCGAGCTCGGAGATGTGGACCAGGCCCTCGATGCCGTCGGCGACCTTGACGAAGGCACCGAAGGGCACCAGCTTGGTGACCTCGCCCTCGACGACCTCGCCGACCGCGTGCTCGCGGGCGAACTTCTGCCACGGGTCCTCCTGCGTGGCCTTCAGCGACAGCGAGACGCGCTCGCGGTCGAGGTCCACGTCCAGCACCTCGACCTCGACCTCGTCACCGACCTCGACCACCTCGGACGGGTGGTCGATGTGCTTCCAGGACAGCTCGGAGACGTGCACGAGGCCGTCGACGCCACCGAGGTCGACGAACGCACCGAAGTTGACGATGCTGCTGACCACACCCGCGCGGACCTCGCCCTTCTGCAGCGAGGTCAGGAACTCGTTGCGGAACTCGCTCTGCGTCTCCTCGAGGAACTTGCGGCGCGAGAGGACGACGTTGTTGCGGTTCTTGTCGAGCTCGATGATCTTGCACTCGAGCGTCTCGCCGACGTAGGGCGCGAGGTCGCGCACACGGCGCATCTCGACCAGCGAGGCGGGCAGGAAGCCGCGCAGGCCGATGTCGAGGATGAGCCCACCCTTGACGACCTCGATGACCGTGCCCTGGACCGTCTTGTCCTCGGTGTAGATCTTCTCGATCGTGCCCCACGCACGCTCGTACTGGGCGCGCTTCTTGGACAGGACCAGGCGGCCCTCCTCGTCCTCGGAGCGCATGACGAGCGCCTCTACGACGTCGCCGACCTGCACGACCGTGTTGGGGTCGACGTCGAGCTTGATCGACAGCTCGCGCGAGGGGATCACGCCCTCGGACTTCCAGCCGATGTCGAGCAGCACCTCGTCGGGGTCGACCTTGACGACGACGCCTTCGATGATCTTGCCTTCCTCGACGGCACCGACGGTGCCCTCGAGCGCGGCTTCGAAGTCCTCGTCGGACAGGTCGTTCTCCACGATGACGTCACCGGTGGACGTCATGGTGTTGCCGGGGTCCTGCATGACGACGAAGGCGTCGGGGGAAGCGGCGCCGGGATTCGCGGCGGCACCGGGGGTCGCGGACGTGTCGGGGGTCTGGGGGGCGTCGGACATCGGGGTCGGGTCTCTTCGTTGTAGGGGCGTTCGGGACGGCGTGCCGACGACGCGCCGGCAGGCCGCCGGCGTCGAGTCGCACGTCGATCCGCCACGGAACGCGGGCATGCGGAAGCGCACGCGCGCAGCGGATGACCCGAAAGGGTCGCAGCAGACCCCGCCGCTGTCAATCGGACGCGCCCCAGGCGGCCGTGGCCTCCGACGCACCGGTCGACGCCGGCCTACGGTGCCCCCGACCGGGAGGTGGCCGTGGACGAGGGACTCGGCGGCGGCGACGACGGCCGCCCCCGCTGCTGGTGGTGCGGCGACGAGCCGATCTACGTCGCCTATCACGACACCGAGTGGGGCGTTCCCGTCCACGACGACGCCCGCCTGTTCGAGAAGCTGTGCCTCGAGGGCTTCCAGGCGGGCCTGTCGTGGTTGACGATCCTGCGCAAGCGCGAGCGGTTCCGCGAGGTCTTCGCCGGCTTCGATCCCGCGGTCGTCGCGCAGTTCGGCGACCACGACGTGGCCCGCCTGCTCGCCGATCCGGGCATCGTCCGCAACCGCGCCAAGGTCGAGGCGACCATCACCAACGCCCGTGCCTACCTGGACCTGGTCGCCGTCGAAGGCTCGCTGGACGCGTACGTGTGGCGTTTCGCACCCGAGCACCGATCCGCGCCCCGCTCCCCCGCCGACGTGCGCGCGACCTCCCCCGAGTCGGTCGCGATGTCCAAGGACCTCAAGCGTCGCGGCTGGGCCTTCGTCGGTCCGACGACGGTGTACGCCTTCCAGCAGTCGATGGGAATCGTCGACGACCACCTCGTGGGTTGCTTCCGTCGCGGCGCGGCGGCGCCGTAGCCGCCGGTACCGTTGCGGCCCCCGTCGCCGAGCAGGATCGCTGCCCGTGGTGCTCCATCGTTTCCGCCGGGCCGTGCGGCGTGCGCGGCCGGCGCAACCGTTCACCCTCGAGCGCCAACCCGACGCCCTGCCGAAGACGGGCCTGTTCAGCGAACCGGTGCGGGTCGCCTCCGTGCGGGCGCTCGACCCCGAGGCACGCGACGACGGCTACCGCGTCACGTTCCTCGTCGAGGTGCGCGACGCCGAGGACAAGCGGTGCTCGGACCTGGCGGTCGAGGCCCGGGTGCAGGGTCCCGACCGGGAGCGGGTGGTCTCGGGGACGACGGACCTGATGGGTCGCATCCGGTTCCGCATGTCCGGGCCGGCCGGTGCGTATGCCATCGAGGTACGGGACGTGGCAGCGGGCGGACTGACCTTCGACCCCGCCGCGGCGCCGGTCACCACGTCGACCACGGTCGGCTGACGCGCCAGGCGTCCGACCACGCCAACTGGCCGTCGGACGCCGTCGCGGGTCACGGGGGGCGGCGCACGATGCCGGTGTAGTCACCGGCCCGCTCGCGGTGCCACCATGCGCCGGTGTCGCGGCGCTCGGCGCGGGAGGTGAACCGGTAGTGGTAGCGGCGCGCCCGCACCGCGGTCGGCGCCCGCCCGTCGAACGGGTCGACACGCAGCAACCGCCGGATCCCCGGATCGCCCTCGAGCAGGCGCTCGAGCAGCGCGAGGAACCACCGGTCGCGGGGACCGGGCCCGGGGCGCATCGCGGCGAACCACAGCAGCCAGTCCAGGCGCAGGTGGTAGGGCGCGACCTGCGGTGGCCGTCGCCGGGGGTCGGTCGGCTTCGCCGGGAACTCGTAGGCATGCCAATCGGCGTCCTCGTCCGGGTCCGGGTCGAGCGTGCCCTCCAGCACGATCTCGAAGCGGTGGCGGGTGACACTGCCGAAGGCGCCGTAGGTCCCGACGAGGTGGAGCGGGTTGAACGAGGCGTTCATCCGCTGCGTGCGCGACAGCAGGTTGCGGACCGGCCACCAGCTCATCACGACCTGGGCGGCGGCCACCATCGACACGAGGACGGCGAACCAGCCGGGGGTCGTCGCCGCCACCTCGCGCGGGGCGAGGACGCCCAGCGGACCACCCGTCCCCCCGAGCCAGGTGTCGGGCAGGGCCGCGGTCGCCAGCACCATGGTCACGAGGTTGAGCCAGGCGAAGTTGCCGCTGACGACCAGCCACGCCTGCGTGACCAGGACGGCGACGGCGGTGATTCCCGCCAGGGGTTGGGGCAGGAACAGCAGCGCCGGCAGCAGCAGCTGCGTCACGTGGTTGGCGGCCACCTCGATCCGGTGCAGGGACCGGGGCAGGCGGTGGAAGTGCCAGCTGAACACGCTCGGCAGCGGCTGGGTCTCGTGGTGGTAGTCGAGGCAGGTGAGGTCGCGCCAACACGGATCGCCGCGCCACTTGATCAGGCCGGCCCCGAACTCGACCCGGAACAGCAGCCACCGCACCAGCAGCAGCGCCGGCCACGGCACGGCGCTGTCGTGGCCGCCGAGGAACATGGCGAGGAAGCCGGCCTCGAGCAGGATCGACTCCCAACCGAACGCGTACCAGACCTGGCCGACGTTGACGTAGGACAGATACAGCAGCCACAGCACCGCGAACGTCGCCAGCGTCGTCGCGGTTCCGGCGGCCTGGGGCAGGCCGAGGACCACGGCCGCACTCAACGCCATGCCGAACCAGGCCCCACCCACCGCGAGCCGGTCGGCGTACCCGAGGTGGAACAGGCTCGGACTGCTCCGCCAGGACACGCGCGCCACGAATGCGGGGACCGGCGTCAGCCCGTCGGAACCGAGCAGCGGGCGCCACTGGTGGACGACGGCCGCGAACGCCACGACATAGACCAGGCCGACGCCGCGCTGGAACAGCTCGCGGGCGATCACGTAGCCGTCGGCGCTCCAGGGGTCCATGGGGACCATGGTGGTCCGGGAGGCTGGTCGGACCGCCGGTCCCGACCCGGTCCAACGGGCGACTCCCGCGCGAGCAGGCGGAAATCCGGACCGATCGGGGCCGCAGGATCTATCGTTCGCCGCCGGTGGGAGCCACCTCGGGAGAAGGATGGGTCGGACACGTGAGGACGACGACGAAGGCAGGGTGGGCCGGGGTGCTCGGGGCAGCGGTGCTGCTCGCGGGGTGCGGTGGCGGGGACACCGGAACGACCGCGCCAGAAGAGGAGGCTCCGGCGGGCTCCACCACCGACGAGGCGGCTGAGGAGGCCGAAGAGGCGTCCCGGATGCCCGACATGATCGGGCGCCCGGTCGACGAGGCGGTCGCCGAACTCGAGGAGCTCGGATTCGTGGTGTCCACCGGGCTGGTGCGCACCACCGAGATGGAGCCCGACCTCGTCTACCGCAGCGAGCCGGCGCCGGGTCGCCAGGTCACCGAGGGGCAGCGGGTCACGCTCCGCGTCGCCGCCGAGCCGCGCCAGTAGCGGCGGGTCGTCCGGCCGCGCCCGACGGCCGCGCCCGACGGCCGCGCGTGCCGTCGCGTTCGACCCTCAGTGCTTCTGCGCGTCGAACCAGGTCGGGCCGAACGCCGTGTCGACCTCCAGCGGCACGGCCAGGTCCACCACGCCGGACAGTTCACTGACCACCAGGTCCCGCGCCGCGTCCATCTCGTCCTCGGGCACCTCGAGCACGACCTCGTCGTGAACCTGCAGCAGCAGCTGCGTCCGCAGGCCAGAACGGTCCAGGGCGTGCTGCAGGGTGATCATCGCCAGCTTGATCACGTCGGCCGCGGTGCCCTGGATCGGGGCGTTGAGCGCCATGCGTTCCGCCATCTGGCGCCGGTTGCGGTTGTCCGAGAGCAGATCGGGCAGGTACCGACGACGACCGAACAGGGTGGTCGTGAATCCGTCGCGCCGGGCCTGGTCGACCGCGGCGTCGAGGAACGAGCGCACCTTCGGGAAGCGCGCCATGTAGGCGTCGACGATCTCGACCGCCTCGTCGGGCGGGATGCCCAGCTGCTGGCCGAGGCCGAACGGGGTCAGCCCGTAGGCGAGCCCGTAGTTGACGGCCTTCGCCCGGTCCCGCAGCGGACCGTCCACCTGCTCGAGCGGCAGGTCGAACACCTTGGCTGCGGTGGTGGCATGGATGTCCTCGCCCGACGCGAACGCGTCCAGCAGCCCGTCGTCCTGGGACAGGTGGGCCATGATCCGCAGCTCGATCTGGGAGTAGTCGGCGATCAGCAGCTGGGCGAAGCCGGGGCCGGGGACGAAGGCGCGCCGGATCTCGCGGCCCTCCTCGCGGCGGACCGGGATGTTCTGCAGGTTGGGATTGGACGAGGACAGCCGGCCGGTCGCGGCGATCGTCTGCGACAGCGTCGTGTGGATGCGACCGGTCTCGGGATCCACGAGCGGCGGCAGCGCGTCGACGTAGGTGGTCAGCAGCTTCGAGGTCTCGCGCCACTCCGAGATGGCGTCGATGATGGGGTGCATGCCGGCGAGGTTCTTCAGCGCCTGCGCGTCGGTGGTGTAACCGGTCTTGATGCGGCGCGTCTTGGGCAGCCCGAGCTCGTCGAACAGCACGGTCTGCAGCTGCAGCCCCGAACCGATGTTGAACGCCTTCCCGGCGTGGTCGTGGACCTCGCGCTCCATCTCGGCGATCCGGCGGGCCAGCCGCTCGCGGATCTCGTCGAGCACGTGCAGGTCGATGGTCACGCCGGCACGTTCCATGCGTGCCAGGACCGGCGCGAGTGGGAGCTCGATCGTCTCGTTGAGCTCGGTCTGGCCGCGCTCCTCGAGCTGTCCGGCCAGGTAGGTGGCCAGCTCGAAGGTCGCCTCGGCCCGCAGCGCCCGCTCCTCCCACGGATCGTGTTCCTCCACCTCGAGGCTGAGCTGGTCGCCGTCGTCGGCGGCGTCCTCGGGGCTGATCGTGCGCTGCAGGTACTGCAGCGCCAGCCGCTCGAGGTCGAAGGTGCGCTGCTCGGGGTTGAGCAGGTAGGCGCCGAGTTCGGTGTCGAGGGTGACCCCCGACACGGTCCAGCCGCGGGCGTGCGCCGCATGGTCGAGCGTCTTGGCGTCGTGGGTGACCTTGGCATGGGTGGGATCAGCGAGCACCGCCGCGAGCGCGTCGAGGTCGGTCGCATCGAGGTCGTCGATGCGGGCCGACGCCGGGTCGCGGTCGGGAGCGGCCACCGCGATCGCCGTCAGCGTCACGTGCGGCACGCGATCCGTGACGACCGGCACGATCGCCAGCGGCTGGGCGGCACCGTCGAGCCACGCCTCGAGGCCGCCGGCCTCCAGCCGGGTCGGCGCACGCTCGAACTGTTCCGCGGCCGCCTCCTCCTGCTCGCCGAGCACCTCGTCGACGAAGCGGTCGTACAACGCCCGGAACTCCAGCGAGCCGAACAGCGCCCGGACGGCCGCGGTGTCGATGTCGCCGAAGCGCAGGTCGGACAGGTCGCACGGGCAGTCGACGTCGCGGCGCAGGCGCATGATCCGCTGGTTGGTGCGGACCTGTTGCTCGTGTTCGACCAGCATGGCCGGCACCTTCTTGCCCGAGATCTGGTCGATGTTGGCGTAGATGCCGTCGATGTCGCCGAACTGGTTGACCAGCTTCGCCGCGGTCTTGTCGCCGACGCCAGGGACCCCGGGCAGGTTGTCGGAGTTGTCGCCGCGTAGGGCGGCGACGTCGACGTAGCTGGTGGGCCGTACGCCGTAGCGGTCCTCGACGGCGTCGGGAGTCATCTCGGCCATCTCGCTGATGCCGCGCAACGTGTAGAGCACCGTCAGGTGCTCGTCGACCAACTGCATCGCGTCCCGGTCGCCGGTGACGATGTAGGCGTGGAAACCTTCGTCGATCGCGCGCTCGGCGATGGTGGCCAGCACGTCGTCGGCCTCGACACCGGGCACCTCGATGATCGGAATCTCGAGGACTTCGAGGACCTGCTTGATCAGGTCCACCTGGGGCCGGAACTCGTCGGGCGCGGTGACCCGGTTGGCCTTGTACTCCGGGAACGCCTCGGTGCGGATGACGTCGCGGCCCTTGTCGAACGCGACCGCGATCGCGTCCGGGCGCCGGTCGCCCAACATCTTGATCAGCATGGAGGTGAAGCCATAGACGGCGTTGGTGAGCTGCCCCGTCTGCGTGCGCAAGGTGTCCGGCAGGGCGTAGAAGGCGCGGTAGGCGAGGCTGTGACCGTCCAGCAGCAGCAGCGAGCGACGGTCGGCGGGGCGGGGCGAGCTCACGTGGCGGACCTCGGTGACGGTACGAAGGCGACCGGACGACCCAGGTGCACGACGGCGGCGGGCCAGGGACGACCGAGCCTACTGACCGGTCGTGTCCCACACCGTCCTGGTCCTACCCTGCCGCGACAGCGCCCGTCCGATCGCCACCGAGGTGGTTTCCGTGACCTCACCCTTCTCGTTCCCGCACACCGACGCCGGCGACCTCCCGCGCGTGTACGACGTCGACGAGGCCAGCTTCGAGGGCCTGGTCGTCGAACGCTCACACGCCGTCCCGGTGGTGGTCGACTTCTGGGCCGCCTGGTGCGGACCCTGTCGGACGCTGGGCCCGATGCTCGAGCAGGCCGTCGAAGCGCGTGACGGCCGGGTCGTGCTCGCCAAGGTCGACGTCGACGGCAACCAGGCGCTCGCGCAGGCCTACCGCGTCCAGGGCATTCCCCAGGTGGTGGGCTTCCGTGACGGTCGACCCGCCGGCTCGTTCACCGGTGCGGTGCCCGCCACCGAGATCGAGCGCTTCCTCGACGGCCTGGTGCCCAGCGAGGCCGACGTGCTGGTGAAGACGGCCCGTGCACTGCCGGCGGAGCAGGCCGAGGCGGCACTGCGTCAGGCCCTCGCGGCGCAACCCGGTCACCGCGAGGCCGCGATCGGTCTCGCCGAACTGCTCGTGGACCGCGATCCCGACGCCGCGCGTGAACTGGTCCGACCGCACCGGCCCGACCCCGCTGCCGAGGCCGTGCTGACCCGGGTCGACCTCGCCGACGATCGTGGTGACCTCGGTGCACTGCAGGCCGCCGTCGACCGTGGCGACGCCGACGGCTCCACGCTGCGGGCACTCGGTCGCGCCCTCGCCGCCCGCGGTGACTACGAGCCGGCCATCGACCGGCTGATCGCCGCGGTGGAGTTGGGCGGCGAGGACCGCGAGGCCGCCAGGGAGCAGCTCGTGGCGATCTTCGGTGTGCTGGGTGACGACGACGAGCGCGTCCGTGCCGCCCGCCCGAGGCTGGCGAGGGCACTGTTCTGATGGCGCTCGATCCCCGCCCCGTCTCCGCCAGCCGCGTCCGGCTGGCGCGGACCATGTCCGTGCTCGACGCGAACAACCTCGGCAACGTGCATGGCGGCGTCGTCATGCGCGAGGTGGACAACGCCGCCGGCATCGCGGCGGCACGCCACGCCGGGCGCCCGGCCGTCACCGCCGGCATCGACGAGCTGTCCTTCAAGGCGCCGGTCCACGTCGGCGACGTCCTGATCGTCGAGGCCAGCGTCAACGACGTCGGCAGGACCTCGATCGAGGTCGGGGTGCGGGTCGAGGCCGAACCGTGGCAGGGCGGCGCGCGGCGGCACACCACGTCGGCCTACCTGGTGTTCGTCGCGATCGACGAGGACGGCAACCCGATGCCGATCCCCCCGCTGCTTCCCGAGACCGACGACGAGCGCCGACGACAGGCGCAGGCCCGGATCCGCCGCGAGGTCCGCAAGGAGCGCATCGCCCGCATCGGCGAATGGCGACCCGAGCACGTCGTCTGACGGCCGACCCGGCCGTGGTAGATCGGCGCTACCAGGGACCGCCGCCCTGCGCGCTGTCGAAGCTGTTGGCGAACGCGACCAGTCCCTCGACGTAGTTGGCACGTTCGAAGGCCTCGGGATCGGCGACGTTTCGCTGGCTGGCGCTGCCGCGCAGCTCTGCGATCGAGGTCACCCCGAGCTCACGGGCCCAGGCGGTCAGCTCGGCCTCCACCGTCGCGACGTGCGCAGGTCCATGACGGAGCAGCGACGAGGTCATCATCGCGACGTCCGCCCCGGCCAACAGGGCGCGGGCGGCGTCGAGTCCGCTGTGGACACCCGTCGTGAGCGCCAGCGAGGCGTCGACCCAGCCGTGCAGCAGCGCGGTCCAGCGCAGCGGCAGGCGCAGTTCCTCCGGGCTCGACAACGCCAACGAAGACACGACTCTCCGTGTGAACGGATCGATGTCGGGCTGGTAGAACCGGTTGAACAGCACCAGGCCGCGCGCGCCGGCATCGACCAGCCGCCGCGCGAAGTCGGCGAAGGCGGTGTAGTGCGGGCCGACCTTCACGGCCACCGGCACGCTCACCATCTCGGCGACCGACGCCACCATCTCGAGCTGCTCGGCCTCGACCTGCGCCGCCGACACCGCGACGTCAGCGGCGACGCGGTAGAGGTTGAGCTCGATCGCATCGGCACCGGCCTCCTCGAGCCAGGCGGCATACCGCGTCCAGCCGCCCCCGCTCGTCCCGTTGAGGCTGGCAACCACCGGCACGTCGAGGGCGTCCTTGGCCTCGCCGAGCAGGCGCAGGTAGCGGTCGCAGACAGTCTCGTAGCCGGCGAGGTCCGGGAAGTAGCTGCTGGCCTCGGGATTGCCACCCTCGCCGAGCAGGAACAGTGCCGTGGTCTGCAGCTCGTCGTGGATCACCTGCTCCTCGAACAGCGACGGCAGGACGACGGCCCCGACGCCGGCTGCCTGCAGTTCGCGGAGGCTGTCGACGCGGCCCGTGAAGGGCCCGGAGGAGGCGACCAGCGGTGAGCGCAGTCGCAGCCCGAGATAGTCGGTGGTCAGATCCATCAGGACACCTCCTCGGCAGCGATGCCGGCCTCGTCGACGATGGCGCCCGGCTCGTGCGGGATGCTGCGTTCGACGCCGGCGAGTTGCTCGTAGTAGCGCCAGCGTTCGTCGACGTCCGCCTGCGCCAGCCGCATCAGCTGCGCGGCCCGGTCGGGGTCGGACCGCATCAGCATGGCGAACCGGCCCTCACGACCGGCGAACTCGGCCACCGGCATGGCGGGCTTGCGCGAGTCGATCCGGAACGGCTTGGCGTGCGCGTCCTCGTCGGGGCGGTAGCGGTACAGCGGCCAGTAGCCGCTCTTGACCGCGTCGCGCTGCTGGTGCATCGAGTGCTTCATGTCGAAGCCGTGCGCGATGCAGGTCGAGTAGGCCAGCACCAGCGACGGGCCGTCCCAGGCGGCGGCCTCCTGCAGGGCCCGCACCGTCTGCACCTCGTTGGCACCCATGGCGATCTGGGCGATGTAGACCGTGCCGTACTGCATGGCGAGCGCGCCGAGATCCTTCTTGGGCACCGCCCGGCCGCCGCTGGCGAACTTGGCGACGGCCGCGCGCGGCGTCGCCTTCGAGGCCTGACCACCGGTGTTGGAGTACACCTCGGTGTCCATGACGAGCACGTTGACGTTCACGCCCGACGCGAGCACGTGGTCGAGCCCGCCGTAGCCGATGTCGTACGCCCAGCCGTCCCCGCCGATGATCCACACGTCCTTGCGGACCAGGGAGCCGGCCAGCGTGCGCAGGTGTGCCGCGCAGTCGTCGCCGTTCGCATCGGCGAGGCGGTGCTGGAGCTCGACGACCCGTCCCCGCTGTGCCTCGATGCCCGTCTCGTCGCGCTGGTCGGCGTCGAGCAGGGCGGTGACGAGGTCGTCGCCGATTCTCGGACCCAGGTCGCGGAGCAACCGTCGCGCGATCGCGGTCTGCTGCTCGACCGCCAGGCGCAGGCCGAGGCCGAACTCGGCGTTGTCCTCGAACAGGCTGTTGGCCCAGGCCGGTCCGCGCCCCTCGGCGTTGGTCCCCCACGGCGTCGTCGGCAGGTTGCCGCCGTAGATCGACGAGCAGCCGGTGGCGTTGGCGATCAGCAGGCGGTCGCCGAACAGCTGCGAGACCAGCTTGAGGTAGGGCGTCTCGCCGCAGCCCGCGCAGGCGCTCGAGTAGCTGAACAGGGGCTCGAGCAACTGCGACCCCTTGACCGTGTCGTGGGGCAGCAGGCCCCGTTCGAGCCGCGGGATGTCTTCGAAGAAGGCGAAGTTCTCGCGCTCGCGGTCCTGGTGGTCCGCGTACGGCTCCATGTTGATCGCCTTGTGCCCGGCCACCTGCTTGCTGGCGGCGGGGCACTGCTCGACGCACACGTTGCAGCCGGTGCAGTCGTCGGGCGAGACCTGGACGGTCAGCAGGTGTGGCGTCGCCAACTCGCGGGCCTTGAAGTCCTTCGCGAGGTAGCCCCCCGGCGCGCCTTCGAGCGTCCCGGGCTCGAAGATCTTCATCTTGATGGCGTCGTGGGGGCAGACGATGGCGCACTTGCCACAGTCGATGCAGATGTCGGGGTCCCAGATCGGGATCTCCTGCGCGATCGCCCGCTTCTCGTACCTCGTGGTGCCGGTCGGGAACGTTCCGTCCACCGGCAGGGCACTGACGGGCAGCAGGTCCCCCTCGCCCTCGAGGATGCGGGCGGTCACCCGTTCGACGAAGTCGGGAACCTCGGCCGGGACCGCCGGTCGACGCCCGAAGGTCGAGGTGACCTCCGACGGGATCGGTACCTCCGCGAGGACGCCGATCGCTCGGTCGATGGCGGCGAGGTTGCGGTCGACCACCTCGTGGCCGTAGCGGCCGTAGCTCGTGCGGACCGAGTGCTCCAGGGCGGCCCGCGCCGCGTCCCACGGCAACGTGTGCGACAGGCGGAAGAAACAGGCCTGCATGATCGTGTTGATGCGACCGCCGAGCCCGAGCTCCCGTGCCAGGGACTGGGCGTCGATCACGTGCAGCGACAGGCGCTTGTCGATGATGGTGCGCTGCACGGGCTCGGGGAGGGCGTTCCAGACGTGCGCGGCGCCGAACGGGGCGTTGAGCAGGAACGTCGCGCCGGGCCTCGCGCGATCGAGCACCTCGCGGGTGAGCAGGAAGCCGAACTGGTGGCAGGCCACGAAGTCGGCCTGGTCGATGAGGTAGGTCGAGCGGATCGGGCGGCGCGAGAAGCGCAGGTGCGAGACGGTCTGCGCCCCCGACTTCTTGGAGTCGTAGACGAAGTAGCCCTGGGCGTGCAGGTCGGTGTGCTCACCGACGATCTTGACCGTGTTCTTGTTGGCGCCGACCGTGCCGTCCGCACCGAGGCCGTAGAAGACGGCGGCCACGTCGCCGTCCTGGTGCGGCAGCGCGAAGTCGGCCGCCGGCAGCAGCGACAGGTGCGTGACGTCGTCGTGGATGCCGACCGTGAACCGCTTCGGTGGGTCGTCGGCGGCCAGCGCCGCGAAGACGCCCGCCACCATCTGCGGGGTGAACTCCTTCGACGACAGCCCGTAGCGACCGCCCGACAGGCGCGGCAACGAGGCGACGTCGAGACTGCCGTCGAGGACCGCCTCGGTCAGCACGGTCGCCACATCGGTGAACAACGGTTCGCCGACCGCGCCGGGCTCCTTGGTCCGGTCCAGGACGCCGAGGCTGCGCACCGTCGCCGGCAGGGCGGCCAGGAACGCCGCGACGGGGAACGGCCGGTACAGGCGGACCTTGATCAGCCCGACACGCTCGCCCCGGCGGTTGAGTTCCTCGACCGTCTCCTCGACCGCGCCGATCCCCGAGCCCATCAGGACCAGCACGCGGTCGGCCTCGGGATGCCCGACGTAGTCGACGAGGTGGTAGCTGCGCCCGCTCACCTGCGCGAACGCGTCCATCGCGGTCTGGACCGCGTCCGGGACGGCGTCGTAGAACGGGTTGGCGGCCTCGCGGGCCTGGAAGAACACGTCGGGGTTCTGGGCCGTCCCGCGGAGCTTCGGCGCGTCGGGCGTCAGGCCGCGGGCCCGGTGGGCGTGAACGTCGCGGTCGTCGACGAGGCGGCGCAGGTCGTCCTCGGACAGCTCGTCGATGCGGTTGAGTTCGTGCGAGGTCCGGAAGCCGTCGAAGAAGTGCAGGAACGGCACGCGCGTCCGCAGCGTGGCGACGTGGGCGACGGCCGCGAGGTCCTGCGACTCCTGCACCGACGCCGAGGCGAGCATGGCCCAACCCGTCGACCGCACCGACATGACGTCGGAGTGGTCGCCGAAGATGGACAGGGCATGGGTGGCGATCGTGCGGGCGGCGACGTGGATCACCGTGGGGGTGAGCTCCCCTGCGATCTTGAACATGTTCGGGATCATCAGCAGCAGGCCCTGCGACGCCGTGAACGTCGTCGCCAGGGCGCCGGTCATGAGGGCGCCGTGCAGGGTGCCGGCGGCCCCGGCCTCGCTCTGCATCTCGATGACCCGGGGCACCGAGCCCCACAGGTTCTCGCGACCGGCGGCCGCCCAGTCGTCGGAGCTCTCCCCCATCGGTGACGCCGGGGTGATCGGGTAGATGGCGACCACTTCGCTCAGTGCATAGGCGACCCGGGCAGCAGCTTCGTTGCCGTCGTAGACGTGGGATCCCATGCGCGCGTCCTTCTCGGCCGGCCTGTCGATGCCGGCGGCTGCGCGTAGTTGACCGCGCGGTGAGAAGGGCGGGCAGAGCCGAAGGTCTTCGCGGAAAGGACGGAGGTCCCCGTCGTCAGAGGACCATCTGCAGGAACTGTCGGGTGCGCTCGTGCTGCGGGTCGGTCAGGATCTGCGCCGGCGGGCCTTCCTCGACCACGACGCCGCCGTCCATGAACACGACCCGATCGGCGACCTCGCGCGCGAATCCCATCTCGTGGGTGACGACCATCATGGTCATGCCCTCGTCGGCGAGCCGGCGCATGACCTCGAGCACCTCGCCGACCAGCTCCGGATCGAGGGCGGAGGTCGGCTCGTCGAACAGCATCATGTCGGGGTCCATCGAAAGCGCTCGGGCGATCGCCACGCGCTGCTGCTGACCGCCCGAGAGGTGGGCGGGGTAGGCGTGGACCTTGTCGGAGAGCCCGACGCGGTCGAGGTTGCGGTGCGCGATCTCGGCGGCCTCGGTCTTGGAACGCTTGCGGACCCGCTGCTGGGCGATGGTCAGGTTGCGCAGCACCGACAGGTGCGGGAACAGGTTGAACGACTGGAACACCATGCCGATCCGACTGCGCAACCGGTCCACGTCGGCGTCGGGATCGGTGATGTCCTCGCCCTCGATGAGGATCTGGCCCGCCGTCGGTTCCTCGAGCCGGTTCACGCAGCGCAGGAGGGTGGACTTGCCCGAGCCGGAGGGCCCGATGACGCACACCACCTCCCCGTGGCCGACCGTGAAGTCGATGCCCGTCAGCACCTCGAGGTCACCGAACGACTTGTGCAGGTCGCGGATCTCGATCGCGTGCGTGGCCGTCGGGGCGGAAGCCGTCGCCATGTCGTGGTGCTCCGGGTGTCGGAGGGCTCGGGCGAGCCTACTGGGCGGATCTGCTCGGAAGAGGAGTCACCGGGCTCGCCGGTTGCGCCGCTCGAGCATGGCGACCAGTTGGGTCAGCGGCACGGTGATCGCCAGGTAGACCAGCGCGATCACGATCAGCGGCGTGGCGTTGGCACGGCGGTCCAGGATCTGGCGTCCGAACTTCAGCAGCTCCACCGTCGCGGGCGTCGTGCCGAGCACGAACAGCAGCGAGGTGTCCTTGATCAGCAGGACCAGCTCATTGGTCAAGGGCGGGATGATGATCCGGAACCCCTGCGGGATCACGATGGAGAGCATGGCCCGGCTGTAGGACATGCCCAGCGAACGCGCCGCCTCCATCTGGCCCTTCGGCACGCCCTCGATGCCGGCACGGATGGTCTCGGCCATGTACGCGGCAGCAACCAGGCCCAGACCCAGCGTGATGTAGATGAGGATGTTCCAGCGCACCCGGAACGCGATCGGGATGCCGAGACCGACGAGGAAGATCGTGACCAGCGCGGGCAGGCCTCGGAAGATCTCGATGTAGATCCGGGCGAACCAGCGGTAGGGGCCGATCGTGGACAGCCGCATCAGGGCGAGCAGGAGCCCGAGGCCGAGCCCGAACACGAACGCGAGGAAGGTGTAGAAGACGGTGTTGCGGGCCGCGACCGTCAGCACCCGCGGGAACATCTCGCGGGCGATCTCGACGTTGAAGAAGTTTCGCCGGATCACGGGCCAGTCGGCGACCGCGACCAGGAGCGCGATCACGCCGAAGAACAGCGCGTACATGACGAGGCGGATCAGCCGCTGACGCTGGCGTTTCGTCACCGCGGTTCCTGTCCTGGTCGTGCCGGCCGGGCCGGGCGAAACCTAGGCGACCGCCGGCCGACATGGTCGCCGGTGCGACGGCGGTCTTCCGCAGGTGCCCGCAGCGGTCGTGAGGGGGCCGTCGCCGACCCCCTCACCACCCACCGGAACCGCCGGACGGCTACTCGACGACGGCGAAGTACGACTCGAACAGCTCGTCGTAGGTGCCGTTGTCACGCAACTCGGCCAGGGCCTCGTTGACGACGTCGATCAGGTCGTCCTCACGGCCCTGCTCGAACGCGAACCCGTAGGTCTCGTCGGTCTCGTACTCCTCGACGACCTCGAGGTCGCCGTCCTGCGCCGCACGGGCCCGGTTGACGGGCTCGTCCTGCAGGATCGCGTCGATCGAGCCCGCCGCCAGCGCGGTGAACAGGTCACCGCCGCCCTCGAACTCGGTGATGGTCGCGCCCGGGACGTTCGCCTCGGCGTACTCCGCGCCGGTGGTTCCCGACTGCACGCCCAGGGTGACGCCCTCGGTCAGGTCGTCGATGCTGCTGATGTCGGAACCGGCCGGGACCAGCAGCGACTGCAGGGACTCGTAGTACGGCTCGGAGAAGTCGATCTGCTCCTCGCGCTCCTCGGTGATGGTCATGGCCGAGGCGGCGACGTCGCAGGTGCCGGCGGCCATCGTGGCGCCGGAGGTCAGGCCCTCGAAGCCGGTGTCGACGACCGTCATCTCCAGGCCCGCGATCTGGGCGATCTCGTACATCAGCTCGATGTCGAAGCCGCTGTAACCGGTCGGGTGCTCGGGGTCTTCGAACTCGAACGGCTCGTAGGGGATCTCGCTGCAGACGGTGAGCGTCCCGTCGGCGACCAGCTGCAGATCGCGATCTTCGGCGTCGCCCTCGGCGGTGCCGGTGTCGCCGGTGTCACCGGCATCACCGGCGTCCCCGTCGTCGCCGCAGGCGGTCAGGACCAGGGTGAGCGCCGCGGCGGCAGCGGCAGCCCGGCGGGTGGTGGCACGCATGGGTTGTCCTTGCAACTCGGTGGTCGCCGCGGGGCGCGCGACGAAGTCGACGACTCCGGCCGTCTCCCCCGGTCTACGACCGTGGTCGGAGGGTCCGCAACCTAAGCCAAGACGCGCGCCACGTCACGGAGCCTGCGCGCATCGTGCGCTCAGGCCTCGAAGCGTTCGATGACCTGTTCGGCGACCTGGCGCATCGTGACGCGCCGCTCCATCGCCTGGCGCTGCACGAACCGGAACGCCTCGGCCTCGGACATGCCCTCGTGCTGTTGCAGGAGCCCCTTGGCCTTCTCGACCAGTTTGCGGGCCTCGAGCCGGCCCTGCAGGTCGTCGACCTCGCGTTCGAGTCCCGACATCTCGCGGAAGCGACCCGCCGCGATCTCGACCGCCGGCAACAGGTCGTGCTTCTGGAACGGCTTGACCAGGTAGGCCATGGCACCGGCGCGGCGGGCCTTCTCGACGAGATCGCGCTGGCTGAAGGCCGTGAGGATCAGGATGGCGGCGAGCCGCTCCTTGGCGATCTCCTCGGCCGCCTGGATGCCGTCCATGACCGGCATCTTGACGTCGAGGATGACCAGGTCGGGCTCGAGTTCGCGGGTGAGCCGCACCGCCGACGCACCGTCGGCGACCTCGGCCACCACCTCGAAGCCCTCCTCCTGCAGCATCTCCTTGAGATCGAGGCGGATCAATGCCTCGTCCTCGGCGATCAGCACGCGGGTCGGGCGGCGCTCGGAGTCGGTCATGGGCTCGTGGCCGGGCGTCGTCTCGCTCACGTGTGGTCCCTTCCAGGCCGCGCGGCCTCGAGCTCGAAGAGGCGGTCGAGGAGGCCGTCGCGCCGGTCGATCAGCGCCTGGGCCTCGTTGCGTGCTTCCTCGAGCAGTCCTGCGTGTCGGTCCAGATCGGTACGGGCTTCCCGCCACTCGCGGTCGGCCAGCGGTGTCTGCGCCACCAGCTTGCGGGTCTCGGCGTCCTCGGCGACCTCCCGGAGGTAGGCCACCTGCTCGGCCAGGACCCGTTCGGTCGCGCGGACCCGCTTCAGATCGTCCTGGATCCGGGCGAGGCGCTCACGCACCCGAGTGGTTTCGCGGTCGGTACCCGTGGCGGCTCCCGTCGTCTTCGTCACCGAGTGGTGCGGTCCCGGCGGCGCGACGGCCAGGAGGCCACCCGGGGAAGCCACGTACGCGTGGACGTGCGGCCCCCGAGCCGCCGCTGGGCCATCGAACGGTAGTCGCCCCGCTCGAAACCGGCCAAACACCCGTGCGGGAAGACGGTTCGATGAGCGTGGTACCCCGGGCGGGATTCGAACCCGCACTGGAACGAGTTTGAGTCGTTTGCCTCTGCCGGTTGGGCTACCGGGGCCTGTGCGGCGACAGGGTAACGGGCTCGACTGAGAAGCGGTCAATCGGGGTCGCGCTGCACGTTCTTACCGCAATGGGTCGGCGTCTGGGCATGGCAGTTGGGGCACAGGAGCCGGAGGTTCTCGAGTCGATTGTCGCGCGGGTCGCCGCTGATGTGGTCGAGGTGCAGGCTCAGGGGCCGCCCTCGCCATGCGCAGATCCCACAGACCGCGCAGGCCTACGACAGGATGCCCTCCTCGACCAAGCGCAATTTGAGGCGGTGCGTGTCGCCGAGCGCTCGACCGAAGACGAGAATGTCCGCCAACGGCTTGCGGCGCCGGCGCGGTTGACGGGTCCCGGAGGACCAGGCCTGGCCGGGCAGGGAGCCTGGGTCGATGCCCACCTCCCAGAGTCGCCGTTCGGTTGCGCGCCGCCCGAGGTGCTTCGTCGAGTCGAGTCCGAGGCGCCGCATGACCTCGTTCACCGACCGGGCGCCGTCGGCGGCGTGTCGGATCTCGTCGTCCGACCAGTCGAACCGGCGCCGTCGTCGAGCACCGTTCGGGGAGACGGGACGGTCCCAGTGGGCCGTGTCGAGGGCCAACCGACGGATGTGATCCTGCATCGACATCCAGGTGCCGCCGCCGACGGCGAGGCCGAGGGCGAGGAACACCTGGCGCATGTTGGTCGATGCCGCGACCGCGTCCACCAGCTGGTCGTCGGTCCAGCGACGACGGCTCTCGGGCGTACCGATGTGGGGGCGTGGTCGAGCCCCAGTTCGTCGCAACGCCGGCGAACGGCGTCACTGCGGCCGCGCAGGCCCAGGTGGCGGTGCACCGCCGCCCAGGTCGTGCAGGCGGCGATGGCGTCGCGGAGTTGATCGTCGGTCCGACGACGTGCAGGCATGGGCGGGCTCCAATCACCGCCCCCGGATCAGGAGCCAGACATTCTGCCGTGGGGTGAGACACGCCGTGGCGCGGGATCCGCGGCCTGTGGGTTGGCTGAACGTTCCGCCGCGCATGTACGATCGGACAGGGTCCGGCCTTGGCCGCTCGTACGTCCCCTCCTACGGTCGCGACCACATCTCCGCTGTGCGAGCGTGCCTCAGTTCGCGTCGACGACGTCTTCGGCGTCCGTCCCTTTTTCCGGTAGGGCAGCCGGCCAAGCGATTTCCGGGCACGCATTCCGCACGATCCGCGCGCCACGAGGAATCCGTTGTCCTTCCTGGACTACATCACCGATGCCGGCACCCAACGGGTGCTGGTCGACCTGTCGCTCGAGCACGTCGCCCTGACGGCCTCAGCGGTCGTCGCCGGCGGCATCATCGGCCTGCTGCTCGGCGTGATCGCGCAACGGGTTGCCGTGCTGCGCGTCGCGATCGTCAACCTCACGGCCCTGCTGCTGACCATCCCCTCGCTGGCACTGTTCGCCATCCTCATCCCCCTGGTCGGCATCGGCTTCCAGCCCGCCGTCGTGGCCCTGACCCTGTACTCGTTGCTCCCGATCGTCCGCAACACCGTTTCCGGGCTGCAGGGCGTCGACGCCGCGACGGTCGAAGCCGCGAAGGGCATGGGCATGGGCGGCATGAAACGCCTCCTGCGCATCGAGCTGCCCACCGCGTGGCCGGTCATTCTCGCCGGACTGCGGGTCTCCACCCTGCTCGTGATCGGGATCGCCGCCGTCGCGGCGCTGGTCGGCGGACCGGGCCTTGGCAACGAGATCTTCCGTGGGATCCGCCGCATCGGCTCGGTCGGGGCCGTCGAGTCCATCGCGGGCGGGACCGTCGCCATCGTGGTGCTGGCCCTGTTGTTCGACCTGCTCTACCTCGCCATCGGCCGCCTGACCATCTCCCGAGGCCTACGTGACTGACGCCATGATCCAGCTCCGCGAGCTGACCAAGCGCTACCCCGGATCCGCCGACGCGGCCGTCGATCGCCTGACGCTCGACATCCCCAAGGGCGAGATCGTCGTCTTCGTCGGGCCGTCCGGCTGCGGCAAGACCACCAGTCTCAAGATGATCAACCGCATCATCGAGCCGACCTCGGGGCACATCCTGCTCGACGGCGAGGACGTCACCGACGGCGACCCCAACCGGCTCCGCCGCCGGATCGGTTACGTGATCCAGCAGGTCGGGTTGTTTCCGCACCAGACCATCGCCGACAACGTCGCCACCGTCCCCGGTCTGCTCGGCTGGGACCGCGACCGCATCCGCGCGCGGGTCGACGAACTGCTCGACGTGGTCGGACTCGACCCCGACGAGTACCGGGACCGCTACCCGAAGGAGCTTTCCGGCGGGCAGCGCCAACGGGTCGGCGTGGCACGCGCCCTGGCCGCCGACCCACCGGTGTTGCTGATGGACGAGCCCTTCGGCGCCATCGACCCGATCACCCGCACCCGGCTGCAGAACGAGTTCCTCCGACTGCAGGACGAACTGCAGAAGACGATCGTCTTCGTCACCCACGACATCGACGAGGCGATCAAGATGGGTGACCGGATCGCCATCCTGCGTGAACAGTCCCACATCGCCCAGTTCGCCACGCCCGAGGAGATCCTGACCAACCCCGCCGACGACTTCGTCGAGGACTTCGTCGGCTCCGGCGCGACCCTCAAGCGGCTCAAGCTGTCGCGGGTCCGCGACGTCGAGTGGTTGACCGACTGCCCGACCGGGACCGTCGACGAAACGCGCGAGGTCCTGCGCCAGCGCCTCGACGCCTCCGACTGGACCGCGCTGCTCGTCCTCGACGAGCGGGGTCGGCCGCTGCGGTGGCTGCGCGCCCCCGACTTCCGCCACGAACGACCGGTGCGCGAGCTCGGCCTGCCGGCCCGCGCCATGGTCGAGCCGCACGCGACGCTCTCGGACGCGCTCGAGGAGATGTTGCTCGGCTCGGCCGGCGTCGCCATCGTCGTCGACGGGCGCGGCGCCTTCCAGGGCATCGTCGACGTCGACGCACTGATCGCGACCATGCAGGCCATGCGTGACGCAAACGCCGAGTTCTACCGGGCGGCCAAGCTGATCGATCCCGCGGCCGCGGTGACGCCATGAGTACCACCCTCGACACCGCACCGGAGCCGACCCGGGATGCGGTCGTTCGGGACCCCACAGCGCGGACCCGCGTCGGCGCGTTCCTGCACTGGTTCGGGATCCCGCTGCTGTGCGCGGTGCTGCTCGTCGGGCTGTACGTGTGGGTGCAGGGCCAGGAACTCGACTCGATCACCGCACGACGACTCACCCAGGACATCCTGACCACCCAGCTGGTCCGGCACCTGCAGCTGACCGTGCTGTCCACCGCACTCGTGCTTCTGCTGGCCGTGCCCCTGGGCATCGTCGCGACCCGCCCGTCGACGCGGCGGTTGGCGCCGGCCATCATCGGCCTCGGCAACGCCGGACAGGCCATCCCGTCGCTCGGCCTGCTCGCGCTGCTGTTCGTCGCCTTCCGTTACCTGCCGTTCCTGCCGACGACGGGCATGGTGCCGGTCGTCGCGGCCCTGGTCGGCTACTCGTTCCTGCCGATCCTGCGCAACACCATGGTGGGGCTGGAGCAGGTCGACGGCAGCGTGCTCGAAGCAGGCCGCGGCATGGGCATGTCGGACCTCGGCATCCTGCGCCGGATCGAGCTGCCCCTGGCCGTTCCGGTGATCCTCGCCGGGGTGCGTACGGCACTCATCCTCAACGTCGGCACCGCCACGCTCGCGTTCCTGATCGGCGGCGGTGGGCTCGGCGAGACCATCTTCCAGGGCTTCCAGCTGCGTCGGACCGCGATCCTCGTGACCGGTTCGGTGCTGGTGGCGGTCCTCGCCCTGCTCGTGGACTACCTCGCGGGCCTGGTCGAGGAGAAGCTCACGCCGCGCGGGCTGTAGCCCGCGGGCGCTCGCGCGCGGCGAACACGTCACACCCTCCGAAGAACCCGATCAACCATGAAGGACACCCCTTGCTGCATGCACGACATCTCCGACTGACCGGCGGGCTCGCCGCCGCCGCGCTGCTGGCCGCCGCCTGTGGTGGCGACCAACTCGAGGGCGACGACAGCGCCGCGACCAGCGACGGCGACGGCGCGGCCACCACGGTCGAGGCGGGCACCGAGTCGCTCGACGGCGCCGAGATCACCGTGGGCTCCAAGGACTTCGACGAGCAACTCGTGCTGGGCCACATCTCCCGGCTGCTGCTCGAGGACGCCGGTGCCAGCGTCACCGACCAGATCAACCTCGGCGGCACCGACGCGTCCCGCGGGGCGCTCGAGTCCGGCGAGATCGACCACTACTGGGAGTACACCGGCACGGCCTGGATCTCGTTCTTCGGCGAGACCGACCCGATCCCGGACCGCGAGGAGCAGTACGAGGCGGTGCGCGAGCGCGACGCCGAGGAGCGCGGGCTGTACTGGCTCGACCCCTCACCGTTCAACAACACCTACGGCATCGCCTACCAGGCCGACGCCGCCGACGACCTCGGCAACATCACCTCCATCTCGCAGCTCGGTGACCTGATCGAGTCGGACCCCGACCTCGTGTCGCTGTGCGTAGAGACCGAGTTCAACGCCCGTGACGACGGTCTGCCCGGCATGGAGGCCCACTACGGGTTCGACGTGCCCGACGACAACGTGACCGTGCTCGACACCGGCATCGTGTACTCGGCCACCGCCGACCGTGACCCGTGCAACTTCGGCGAGGTGTTCACCACCGACGGGCGTGTCGCCGCCCTCGACCTGGTGGTCCTCGAGGACGACGAGGCGTTCTTCCCGCTCTACAACGTCTCGCCGGTGTTCGTCGAGTCCGTCTACGAGCAGTACGGGCAGACGCTGGCCGAGCTGTACGCCCCGGTGACGGCCGCGCTCGACGACGAGACCATGGCGTCGCTCAACGCCCGGGTGTCCGCGGAGAACGAGCGGCCCGAAGCGGTCGCCGAGAGCTGGCTGACCGAGAACGGCTTCATCGGCTGACGCAACAGCAGCCGCAGGCAACGACGCCCCGCCGGTTCGCCGGCGGGGCGTCGCCCGTGTGACCGCCTGCTCCGGAGCGAGTTCCGAGCGCGTCCGGACGACTCGCCTGCTTCTGGCACGATGCCGTATGCCCGTTCACCCGCACTCCGCCGTCGTGCCAGCCGCTCTCCCCCGCCGCGTGCTCGCGGCCTTCGGCCTCGACGCCGACGCCCCCCGCCGGCACCTCGGCTCCGTGTGGCTCTACGACGGCGCGGTGCTCAAGCCCGTGGACCACGGGCCCGAGGCGGCCTGGTGTGCCGACGTCCTCGAGGCGATCGAGGTCGAGGACGTACGACTCCCCCGGCCGCTGCGCACCCCGGCCGGCGAGGCGGTCGTCGCCGGGTGGTGCGGCTGGGAGCGCCTCACGGGCGAACCCGCCCCCGAGCGTTGGCAGGACGTGCTGGCCGTCGCCGACCGCCTGTACGGCGCGCTCGCCCACCTGGAACGGCCGGGTTGGCTCGAGACGAAGGACGACCCGTGGCGCCGGGCGGACCGCCACGCCTGGGGCGAGGCGCCGCTGACGAGCCACCCGTCCCCGCGCACGCATCCATTGCAGGCCCTGCTGAACCGGGTCGACGACCTCCGCCCGCCGGCGCCCGAACGGTCGCCGGCGCAGGTCGTGCACCTCGACCTGCTCGGCAACGTCCTGTTCGCCGACGGGGCCGCACCCGCCGTGATCGACCCGACGTTCTACTGGCGTCCCGCCGGCTACGCGGCAGCCGTCGTCGCCGTGGACGCCGCGGCGTGGACGGAGGCCGGCACCGCACCGCTGGAGCATCTCGCCGACCGTGGCCACCTCGACCTGCTGGTGCGCGCCGCTCGGTTCCGGATCGCCCGCGACGTCCTCGAACCGGATGCCGAACCAGCCAGGCTCGCCGGTCACCGCCGGGTGGTCGACTGGCTCGCGGACCGCTGCGGACACCGCCCCTCGATGCGTCCGCCTTCCGCCGTCGGAGGCACCGGACGGTCGCAACGGCTGCACTCCGACGAGGTCGCGATCGACACGGCGCTGGCGCAGCGGCTGGTGGCGGCACAGCATCCCGGATTCGCAGGCGAGCCACTCCTGCCGCTCGCCACCCAGGGCACCGACAACGTCGTCTTCCGCCTCGGCGAGCGGTGGTCCGTCCGTCTCCCACGCAAGGAAGCCGCCGTCCCGGGACTGCTGGCCGAACTCGAGTGGCTCCCGAGGTTGGCGCCCGAACTGCCCCTCCCGGTCCCCGTGCCCGTCGCGGCCGGCGCACCGTCGGCCGACTACCCCTTCCCGTGGGCGGTCTGCCGCTGGATCGACGGCACGACACCGGCCGAACACGCTGACCTCGACCCGGCCGACACGGCAACCCGGCTGGGACGGTTCGTGCGCGACCTCCAGCGCATCGACACCACCGGCGCTCCCGTGGCCGACGAGCGGACCCAGCGAGGGGGCTCCCTGCGCGCGTCCGACGGCGTCACCCGTGAGGCGCTCGCTCAGGTCGTCGCCCTGATCGCATCCGGCCGCCTCGAACCGGACCTGTTCGACCCGGCGCAGGCGCTGGAGCTCTGGCAGGCGGCGGTCGGGGCACCGGCCTGGACCGGTGCCGGGGTGTGGCTGCACCGTGATCTGCACCTCGCGAACCTGCTCGCCGAGCGCGGTCGTCTGCGTGGCGTCGTGGATTTCGGTGGCTTGGTGGTCGGCGACCCCGCAGGCAACGCCATGGCCGCCTGGCACGTGCTGCCCCCGCAGCATCGCGCTCGCTTCCTCACCGTCGTCGGCGCCGACGCGGCGACGCAACTGCGTGCCCGTGGGTGGGTGCTGTCGCAGGGACTGTTGGCGTTGCCGTACTACCTCGACACCCACGCCGGCATGGTGCGGATGGCGCGACGCGCCATCACGGCCGCAGTCGACACCACGGTCGCCTGCCCGCCGTGACGGATCGCCGCACCCGGGACAACGCGGTGATGGGACGGCGCGGTCGTGCGGTCAGCCAGAGGTGCACCTCTGCCTGCCATCACGGCCGCACCGAAGCATCACCGCAGGGCACCGCAGAAGTCAGCCGCGTTCGACGCCGGCGCGCAGCTCGCGGACGAGGGTGGCGACCCGCTCCGGGGCGCCGGCGGGATCGCCGCCTGCCGCCGCCTCGACGACCGAGGACCCCACGATGACGCCGTCGGCGTAGGCGGCGACCTGGGCCGCCGAGTCGCGGTCCTTCACGCCGATGCCGACGGCGATCGGCAGCGACGTCCGGGGCCGCAACCGGGCGACGAGGTCGCGCGTGACGTCCTGCGACACGCCCTTCACGCCGGTGACGCCGAGCAGGCCGACCGCGTACACCCACCCGCGTGACGCGGCGCCGATGGCGTCGAGGCGCTCGTCGGTCGACACCGACGAGGCGAGGAAGACCGTAGCCAGGCCGGCGCGGTCGGCCTCGCGCCGCCAGGCGTCTGCCTCGGGCACCGGCAGGTCGGGCAGGATCACCCCGGACAGGCCGGCCGCGGCGCACTCGTCCGCGAAGGCCGCGTAGCCGCGCGTGTCGGCGATGGTCACGTAGGTCATGACCAGCTTCGGGACGTCGAGGTGGTCCAGCGAACGGATCAACTCGAGGTGGTCGGCGACCCGGGTCCCGGCGTCGAGGACCTGCTGGTTGGCGGCCTGGATGATCGGCCCGTCCATCATCGGGTCGCTGAACGGCACCCCGATCTCGAGGATGTCCGCACCGGCCTCGACGGCGGCCTCGAAGCAGGCCCTCGAGGTCGCAGGGTCGGGGAAGCACGAGGTCAGGTACACGATCAGCGCGGCGCGGTCCTGCTCCCGGGCGCGGTCGAACGCGGCTTGGATCCGCTGCGCCCCGGCGACGGGTGCGGCGGTGGTCCCGGTCATGACGACACCTCCGGGGTCGCATCGGACACCGGTGGGACGTCGCTGCCCGCGACGCCACCGGGCGCACGGTCGCCGCCCGACGCGCCGAACGCTTTCGCGACCCCGAGGTCCCAGCCGGCCACCTCGACGACCTCGTCGACGTCCTTGTCACCGCGTCCCGACATCGTCAGGATCACCCGGGCCCCGTGCCCCAGTTCGGTCCGGCCGTGACGCAGCAACCAGCCGACCGCGTGGGCCGGCTCGAGCGCCGGGATGATGCCCTCGAGTTCGCAGGTCCGCCGGAAGCCCTCGAGCGCGTCCTCGTCGGTGGCGGCGACGTACTGGCCCCGCCCGGTGGAGGCGAGCCAGGCGTGCTCGGGACCGACCCCGGGATAGTCCAGGCCGGCGGACACCGAGTGCGCCGGCCTGACCTGCCCGTCGTCGTCGACCAGCACGATGGATCGCGAGCCGTGGAGGACGGCCTCGCGTCCCTCGCTGATGGTGGCCGCCGAACGGCCGCTGCCGACCCCCTCGCCGGCGGCTTCGACGCCGATCAGGCGCACGCCCTCCACCTCGATCCACTCGGCGAAGGACCCGATGGCGTTGGAACCGCCGCCGACACAGGCGATCACGGCGTCGGGGACGCCACCGGCCTGGGCGGCGAACTGCTCCTTGTCCTCGACCGAGATCACCTTCTGCAGTTCGCGCACGATCGTCGGGAAGGGGTGGGGCCCCATCGCCGAACCGATGAGGTAGTGGGTGTCGTCGACGTTGGTGACCCAGTCGCGCATGGCCTCGTTGATCGCGTCCTTGAGCGTGCGGGTGCCGGACTCGACCGGTACCACCTCCGCGCCGAGCAACTGCATGCGGACCACGTTCAGCCGCTGACGGCGGCAGTCCTCGGCGCCCATGTAGACCGTGCACCGCAGGCCGAACAGGGCGGCGGCGGTCGCGGTCGCGACGCCGTGCTGGCCGGCCCCCGTCTCGGCGATGACGCGCGGCTTGCCCATGCGCCTGGCCAGCAGCGCCTGGCCGACCACGTTGTTGAGCTTGTGCGAGCCCGTGTGGGCGAGGTCCTCGCGCTTGAGCCACACCTCGACACCGGCGGCCTCGGACAGGCGGCCGGCGCGGTACAGCGGGGTCGGCCGGCCGCCGTAGTCCCGGCGGAGCGCGTCCAGTTCCTCGCCGAACGACGGGTCGGCCTGGGCGTCGGCCCAGGCGTCGACGAGCCGGGTGAGGGCGTCGGAGAGGGACTCCGGCACGAACTGGCCGCCGAAGGCGCCGAAGTAGCCCTCGCGGACGGCCGCGGCCGGATCGGTGCTGGGCTGGGATGCGGTCATTCCTGCTCCGATGGGTCGGTACGGCCGGCGACGTCGGTCCTGGCGGCGCCGTCGGCAAGCCGTTCGGCCCCGGCGTCGGAGGTGGCGTCGGAACTGCCCCCGGAGGTCGGGCGCCCGGCGCCGGCCGCGACCAGCTCGACGACGGC